>DASTQX010000267.1:0-14402 GCA_035761505.1 Pyrinomonadaceae bacterium | reverse complement strand
GCGTGCCGCTTGTCGCTTTCGACTCGTCCACCGGCTGCAAGGGCTGAAGAGGGACTTGCCAAGAGGTGATAATCCCCTGAATCGTCCCGACGCGGATCAGTCTCTCTTCGTGATTCGCCGACGCGCCGCGGAGGAAAAGCGACGGGCGGCTAGAAGCCATCACCATGTCCGAGGCGGCAGGCACGGGCCAGCTATCGAGCACCCTCGGCGTGCCGAGCTGA
Organism: Pyrinomonadaceae bacterium; assembly: GCA_035761505.1. GTDB lineage: Bacteria > Acidobacteriota > Blastocatellia > Pyrinomonadales > Pyrinomonadaceae > JAIVJM01. The sequence goes on along the minus strand of DASTQX010000267.1, from coordinate 14,181 downwards.
ACCGATTCGACGAATGTCTGTCTCCCCTGGCTGGTCAGATACCATGCCCTGTCAGCGCCCGTGGCATACGCGCCCGACTGAATATCGCCCTTCAGGAAACAGCTCGTCTGCACCTGCGCGCGTTTGGCGTCAACGACATCAACATACTTTCCTCTGGTGACGTGGACGGCGGCCCCGACGCCGCTCACGCCTAACACGGCGGACTGTGGCGCGACGCGTTGGAGCGTCGCTTCGCCGATGCCGGGCACCGAGAGGATGTCCGAGAAGTCTGCGAACCGTCCTGCCGAAGTCCGGCGCGAAACCAGAGCCGCCGCGCGCGTGGGCGTCATGCCCGGCAGCGTCGTCAGATGTCCGGTCTGAGCGGCGTTCAAATCTACGAGCGTGCTCTTGGGTTGTGGGAAACCGGCGTCGAGCGCGAGGGCCAAATCTTTGGGCGCTCCAGTCGCAAACACGGCCTGATAAAACGGGTCGTCGCCGAAGCGCGCGTAAGGGCTGGCCGGAGCGTCCGGAGCAGTTTGATTGAACGGTCTGCCGTCGGCTCGCTGCAACTGCGGAGTGATGCGCAGCAGATAGACCTCGCCGAGCCGGAGAGCGCCTTCAGCCGCGCGCACGTGAACGCGGCGTCCGGAGTTCCGCATGCGGAACGAGAGCGGGAGCGAACGCTTGATTCCGGCTCTGACATCCTCGAAGCGAAAAAGCTTAATCCCGGCGGAGCACGTAAAGCCGAGCACCGGGGCTGAAAACTCCAGCGTCAGAGAGCGTTTCGTCGAATGATGTTTTTCACCGTGACCCGGACTTGCTTGCAGGAGATAGAGAGGCTTCATGAGGCTCTGCGGAGTTCGCCCGTCGAACGAATCCGCCCGTTATGGGCTGCAAGAGCGCGCAGATAATAGCAACAACGTGGGGAAAGGGATACAAAATTTTCGCCATTATTGTGAGTTGAGAGAACCGGTTCCGGTGCGAAAGTCTTCACCCCGGTCAGAGGCGAAAAACGTGACGGTGCCGCCCCTATTCTTCAAAGCACGCGGCTCACGTTTGAGCCGTCCGGGTGCTTCAGCCGTCGCCTTGAACGATTGCCGGTTCGACACTGTTGAAACTCCTCCGCAATTAAATCACCTCCAAGCTGATGCACGACGACGCCTTTCTGCGCGTTAAGGGTCGTGGGTAAGTGGAGGGAGCGTGTCGGTTGTCCGAGTCAAGGGCCGCACGTGCGGTTAACTGAAAACCTCTCCCCGCGCAGTTGATTTCAATATTCCCGGTCGGCAAGTAACGAGCAGAGGTCATGGGATGAATGGGAACGTGAAGGAGATTCAAAAGCGGGTGGAGGGTGTCGGGCAAACGGGGCGGGCGCGTTTCAAGGTCAATTATCTCGTCGTCGTCTATCTGTGTCTGGTGCATCTCGTCGCCGCCTCGGCCTTCTTGCTGCCGGTGCGCGCCGCCCACGTCGCGCTGGCGTTCGTCACTTACCTGTCAATCGGGTTCAGCACGACCATCGGCCTGCACCGCCTTTTGAGCCACAGGTCTTTCCAGTGTCCGAAGTGGCTCGAATACATGTTGGTGAGTGTGGCGATGCTCACGGGTCAGGGGAGCCCTCTGCTCTGGGTGGCTAACCACCGCGTCCACCACGGGCGCAGCGACCGAGAGGGCGACGTTCACTCGCCCCGGCGCGGCTTCTGGTACGGCCACATCCTCTGGATCGCGGACGACACCTCGACCGACCCGCTCGCTTACCGCAAATACTGCCGAGACCTGAGCGGCGACGCTTACTATCACTGGCTCGTCCGTTACCGTCTCGTCCCGCAGGCGGTCGCCGTCTCGCTCGTCGGCGTGACCCTCGGTTGGAGCGCCGTCCCTCTCGTCTTTTTTCTGCCGGTCGTCTGCTGGATGCACAGCACCTACGCGGTCAACTCCTTCTGCCACGACGCGCGTTTCGGGTCGCGCTCTTTCGAGACCAGAGAGGGCAGCCGCAACGTCTGGTGGGTCGGGCTGCTCGCGCTCGGCGAAGGGTGGCACAACAACCATCACGCCTACCCGCGCTCGGCCCGCCACGGGTTCGGGGCGCACCAGTTAGACCTCTCTTACTTAGTCATTCGCTTGCTCGGCGCACTGGGGCTCGCGTGGAACCTGCAAGAGCCGCGGCTCTCTTTGCGGCGGGAGCGCACCGCTCAGGCGACCGCTCGCGTCGCGGTTGTGTCCGGCCACATTGAACCACGCGGGGAAGAACTCCGGCGCGACGGCGAAGACCTTCGGGCCGCGTGACGGTTTCGCGCGTCCTGTCGGTTGGCGAAGTCGAAGGATGTGCGAAGACGGAGGCCCGTGCGAATTTTAAGACGAAGATGCATGACGCGTGATTCAGTTTGCGACTGAATCACGCGTTTAAGTTTCGAGCAGGTAATTCGACAAACAGCCCTCATCAAATTCGGACAACGGGCTTCCGTCTTTCATCGTGACGACATTGAACTCCGGGCGGGTGTAAACATGAATCGAGTCAAGCAAACAAGGCGCGAGCGCAACCTTCAGGTCAACAAGTTTCAGCTCTACAAACCTTTCATCTTTTATATCTTCGTGCTGGCCCTGATGCACTTCGCCGCTGCCCGCAGCGGGGCTTTATCTCTGCCCGCCGCGTCGGCGCTCGTCCTCGTCGGCCTCCTGACGTGGGGGCTCTACGAGTACGTCGTGCACCGTTGGGTCTTGCACCGCGAGCCCCGCGCGGAAGGCTTCAACCTGCCCGGCAACCTGACGCACCTCCGGCACCACGCCGACCCGCACTCGCTCCAGAGGCTCAACGTGCAACTGAGCGAGAGCGTGCCCGTCTGCCTCGGTTACTGCCTGCTGGCGTGGGCCGCGACGGGGAGCTGGCAGGCGACGACCTACCTCTATACGGGCCTCATGGCGGGTTACTTCTTCTACGAGTACCTCGACTTTCAGGCACACCACGGCACGTCGCGCGCGCGCCTCATCCGTTACTTCCGTAAGTACCACCTGCAACACCACCATTACGACGCGACCCTCCGCTACGGCGTCACCTCGCCGCTATTCGACTACCTCTTCGGCACGTTCCACATCGAGAAGAGACGGCACGCGCCGGGAGTGGCCGAACGAAGCAGGGCGTAAGGGCGCGGGCCGGTGAGCCCCCCTTGCGCGCGGAAAGTCAAGGGCAGTTCTCAACGACAATCAGGAACATCGAAGCGGAGGCCGCAGTTATGAAGATCGCCGTCATCAGCACCTACACACATCCGACGAGGCTCGCGCGCAAGGAGCGCGGCGTCATGCAATCGTCGGTGCCGGAACTCATCGCCTCGCTGTGCCCCGACCACGCGGAGGTCGAGGTCTACAACGAGAAAGAGGCGGACATTCCGCTCGACCGCGAATGGGATTTGGTCTTCTTCTCCTACCTCCACTCCTACTACGAGCACACGAAGGTGCTCTCGACGCTCCTGCGCCAGCGCGGCGTCAAGACCGTGGCGGGCGGGCGGCACGCCGTCCACTTCGCCGACGACTGTGAGCAGTACTTCGACGCGGTCGTCACCGGCGAGCCGGAGTCGAACGTCCCCGCGCTCATCGAAGACTTCGAGCGCGGGCAGTTGCGGAAGCGCTACGGCCTCGCATCGAGCGGCCCCGCCGCCATCAAGCCCTACCGCTACGACCTCATAGACTTCCGCACCAACTGCCTCCGGCTCCCCGGCATCGAGGCTTCGCGCGGCTGTCCCTTCACCTGCAACTTTTGCGTTTTGACCGGGCACGAGAAGTATCGTTACCGGCCCGTCCGGCACGTCGTCGACGAAATCAAGTTCAAGATGAGCTGGAACAAGAACTACTTCGGGCTCCTCGACAACTCTTTCTCGTTCCTCGACAACAACCTCGGCGGCAACCCGCGTTACCTGCGCGAGTTGTGCGAGGCTCTGCTGCCCTTGAAGAAGACTTGGGGCTGCGCGCTCACCTTCAACGTCCTGAAGGACGAGGAGACCGTCCGCCTGATGGCGCGAGCCGGATGCCGCTACGTCTACACGGGCCTCGAATCGCTCAACCCCGACTCCATCAAGGCGATGAACAAGGGACAGAACAAGATTTCCGAAGTGGACAGGGTCATCCGCCGCTGCTTCGAGAACGGCATCATGCTCTCGTTCGGCCTGCTCGTCGGCTCGGACGGCGACACCAGCGAGTATCTCGAACGCCTGCCCGAATACCTCGCCGACCTCCAGTACTTCAACATCACCTTTATGGGCATCGTCTGCCCGTACCCGGAGACGCCCTTCTACCGGCAACTCGCGCGCGAGGGGCGGATACTGCCCGGCACGGTGAGCCGCGACTACGACGGCTACACGCTCTGCCACAGACCCTTAGGGATGGAGCCCTCGGAGGTCGTCGAGCACTTCCAGAGGCTCTGCCGCCAACTGGGGAGCCTGACCAACGTCGCGCGTCATTATCGTTCCAAGCTCCGGGCAAGTCGGATGCCCAACTACAAGAAAGTGATTCTCGCCTCCGGCCCCGAAATCCTGAACGTGAGAAACCCCATCGGCAACGCGGAGCGTCAGTACATCGCCGGGCTCGACCCCATCGAGCAGTGGGATCGAATGAAAATGGAAGAGCTGCGCATCCCCCTTCAGTACCTGAGCCCTCCCGCCGCGACGACGCCCAAGCTCACAATGAGGGGCATCGCGGCGGGGGCGTCGTCGTTGGGCGCACCCGCCAACGCTTAACGAAGAGAGCCGCTCCGCGCACCTCTCTCAGCACCGACTCTACGCGCCCGAAGTTGGGCGCAGCGCTATCACTACGACCGCTACGGCAATCGCTGGAACACCTTCTCGCAGACCGCCGAGCAACGGTGCGCAACTTTTATCAGGCGTCCTTAAACCGTCAGCCCAACACCAGCGAACTCCAACAGTGGACGAACGCGATGCGGGCCGCTTACGGGCAAGGCAATGCGCAACTCGTGGCGCAGTTGAAGAGCATGGGCGACACGCTCTTCGGCTCGGCGGAGTACACGGCCCGCAACCGCTCCGACCGCGATTACGTCTTCGACCTCTACAAAGCCTACCTCAACCGCAACCCCGATCAGGGCGGCTGGGACTTCTGGACGAGCATCGTCGCTTCGAGTGGCCGCGCGGCGGTGCGCGACGGCTTCGTCTACAGCGAGGAGGCGTCGCTCAACTTGCAGGGCATGAGCCCCTACTCCCCGGCGAACGGTCTCTCCGTCCCGCGCGACGGGCTGGGGGCAATGTCGTTCGACCAGACGACGAACCGCGTCAACCGCCCCGGTCGGCATCGCCCTCGGAGTGATGGCCGGGTTCGCCTTCTACTGGGCGGCCATCGAAGTTGCGGAGGTGGCGGCGGGCTTCCTCAAAGCCGGAATCATTCTGGCGGGCATGTCGGCGGCCCTCATCACCTCCGCGTTTCACCCCGGCGTGCAGCGCGTGTTCCAAATCGCCGGGTCGGTGCTCTCGACGGTGCAGGGAGGACTCTCCCTCATCATCGGGGGCGGCACCATACTCGGCACTCCCGGATGGAACCCGAACAGCGGCAACAGCTTTCAGGCCACGGGGCTGGGCGTGCGGCGGCGCAGGCGCGGGGATTTTCCGAGCCTGACCGACGCCGCCATCGCCGCTTTACGGAGGTTCAACTCTCAGTCCATCACCGACAACCGCGAGTACGCCGGGAGCATCTGCGAGAGCGCCGACGGCTCGCTCACCTACACCATCCCGAACGCCGCCGACGGTTCCATCGGGACTAACGCTTCGTCCGTCCCGTCGTCCTGCGGTGCGGGGACGACGAGGGTCGGCACTTACCACACGCACGCCGCCTTCGACCCGTTATACGACAACGAAAACTTCTCCCCGGCGGACAGAATCAACGCCAATAATCGCAGCATCGCGAGCGGCCACGTCGTACCTAGTTTCCTCGCCACGCCGAGTGGTAGAATAAGGAGGTTCGATCCTGCCGTCATCGCGGGCTCGCAGAGGGGAAGAGTGAGCAACCTGAGGGCGAGGACGCCAATCCCATGAAAAACGTCATCGGCATCGTCACCGTCTCTTTCCTCTTGAGCTTGTTGTTCGTGAGCTGCTCCGCGACCTCGGACGTGAGGGGCCAGAACGCGCAACCTCAAGCTCAAAGGGGGAAGCAAACCATCGCCAAAGTGAACGACACACCGTCACCGGACGATCCTCTGGAAACCCCCGCGCAGCTTTCTCTGGAGGGGGAATACATGAAGGCTTTCCTAGCGGCGCACGCCGCCATGCAAGCCGAGTCCCTCATCCCCGAAGAGAAAAAGCGGGTCGAGAATTACGTCGTGGACTTCCGCCAGAGCGGAGATAACTACCTCGTACTTTTCAGGGCCAAGCGCAAGCCTCACGAGGGAGAACTGGAGGGCGGAGAGTCCGAACTGGGGAAGGATGTTATTTATACCGTCTCGAAGGCGGATTACCGGGTCGTCAAGCGGCTCTTTTATAAGTAACACTCCCCGGTCAAGCATCGGCGTCATTCCACTAGACGGGATGACGCCGCCGACTTTTGCGCCTCGCTTGAATTAGAATCGCGCTTGCCTCGCAAGCTCTCGACAGGACGGTTCACGTGCTAAACAAAACTTTTCGCTCTCTCAGGACAAACTCGCGCGGGCAGGTGTCGAAGTCAGGGAACACGGTCGGCGGGCCGTTGCTTGCGTCGCTGGTCGCGGTGCTCGCGATGGTCGGTGCGACGGGTGCGGTCGCCGAAGACTGGCCGCAGTTTCGCGGGCCGAACGGGAGCGGCGTTTCCGTCTCGACCGGGCTACCGGAAGTGTTCGGCCCTGAGAAGAATGTGGTCTGGAAGACGCCGCTGCCGCCCGGCCATTCCTCGCCGGTGCTGACGCGTGACCGCGTGTTCGTCACCGCGTATGCCGAGGAGAAAGCAAGCGGCACTAAGGGGGACGCACGCGAGAAGAAACATAAGCTCCTTGTGATCTGTCTTGACCGTCAGACGGGAAAGCTGTTGTGGCAGCGAGAAGTGCCGCGCTCGCGCGAGGGCCGCTTGCAGAACGTCAACAACCCCGCCTCGCCGAGCCCCGTTACGGACGGCACGAATGTCTTCGTCTTTTTTCAGGAGTTCGGGTTGATCTCTTACGACGGTGCAGGCAAGGAGCGTTGGCGGCTCCCTCTGGGGCCGTTCAATATGTTCTACGGGTTCGGGGCGTCTCCCATCCTCGTTGACGACAAAGTGATCCTGCCCGTCGACCAAGACAGTCCCGGTTCATATCTCATCGCGGTGGATAAAACGAACGGGCGCGTGCGTTGGAAGGTCGAACGGCCCGCGGTCATCTCCGGTTACTCGACGCCGATTATTTATCAGCCGAAGCAGGGGCCGAAGCAGATCGTGGTTCCCGAATCGTTCCAGCTCTCGGCTTACTCGGTCGCGGACGGCAAAAGAGTTTGGTGGGTGCGCGGCCTCGCGTGCGAGATGAAATCCATCGCCAGCAGCGACGGGGAATATGTGTACATCAACGGTTGGGGCTTCCCGCAGAATCAACCCGGAGAGCAAATCGGCACGATTCCACTCGAAGAGGCACGGGCGAGATACGATAAGAATAAAGATAAGTTAATCGCGAAGTCGGAGGTGACGGGCGCGGAGAAGATGGACAGGATGTTGAAATCCGCCTTCGAGGCGTTCGACATGGATCGAGACGAGAAGTTGGACGCGAAGGATTGGGAAGTGTTTCGCGGCATGATGGCTTCGGAGAACGGCCTGCTTGCCATCAGACTCGGAGGGCAAGGCGATCAAACGGCGACGGCGATTCGCTGGCGCTATCAGAGGCCGGTGCCGCAGGTTCCTTCGACACTTCTCTACAAAGGCGTTCTCTATATGATTAACGACAGCGGGATTCTGCTCTCGTTCGACCCGGCGACCGGCAATGTCATCAAGCAGGGCCGTCTGCATGGAGCCATTGATAAATACTTCGCGTCGCCAGTGGCGGCGGACGGCAAGGTGTTTCTGGTCGGTCAGGGCGGTCAGGTGTCTGTGTTGCAGGCCGCCGGCGATTGGCAGGTACTTGCGGTCAACGAGTTGGACGACGAGGTCTTCGCCACACCGGCGATTGCGGACGGGCGGGTTTACATCAGGACTCGCAGCGCGCTTTATAGTTTCGGCAAATAACGCCTCCCGGTAAGGTGTCCACGGCGCTCGGCACGCCCGTCGAGAAGGCCCGCAACAATGGTCAGGCCGTCGAAGTCGTCCGGAGCTAAATGCTGTTTACACCGGAACCCTTCATCACATCGCCTCCGCTGACGCTACTCCCGACGGCGGAGGTGCTCGAAACCGCGCAGTTGACCTAAACTCTCTCTGAAGGTGGTGGCCGCCCAACGCTCGGAGAGGCGGGCCAACTGCGTGCCCGCCGGTTGCTCCGAGAGGAGCGAGAGCGGGTGGCGTTCCTCTTCAATCACGCCCGCGATAAAGCCGTCAACCGGGGGTTGCGTGATGTCGTGCAGCAGTTCTTCGGCCTCCGCGCCGGGCAACGCGCGCAAAATATTCCGGCAGACTTCGTTGATAAGCGGGACGTAGGTGGCCTGCCTGTGGCCGCCGAGCACCCTGACTTTCGGCAGGGTCGAGAGCGCGAGGAAGCCGAGCAGGAGGTTCGGGTAGAGCCGCCCTTCGAGGAGAGCGCGCACGACGGCCTCGCGCTCGAAGTTCAGCCGGAAGCCCTCTCTCGTCCCCGCCTCCCTGAGTTCATCGTCCGCGAGCCGCAACGGGCGAATCCGGCCCGCGCGGACGCCCCAGAAATGCTGCGTCGTGGGGGGGAGCGCCCATCCTCCGACGCCGTTCGAGATGCGCTCAAGCTCGCCTTCGAGGAGCGCGCGCACTTCGGGCGCGAAAAGCATCCGTGTGAGGAGGCTTCGCTCGTCGGCGAGATGGCGTGCGACGAGCGAGGCCGTCAGGCGGTCGTCGGTGATGACGGGGACTGTCCGGCGCGCGCCGTCCCAACTGCTCCACAAGAGGTCGTTGGCGGCGGCGAAGGCGGCGGGCGCGCTCTCGTATGAGCGCCCGCCGAGAAGGCCGCGAAGCTCTTCGAGATAGGTCTGTTCGGCGCGGGTCAGGGTGTGGTCGTCGTCTTCGCCCACGGCGAGGCGGAAACGGAACGGGCCGGGCGCGGCGCAGATGCTCGTGCCGGTCAGAACTCTCCGGCTCAGGCCGAAGACGTTGACGCGCGCGCCGCGCACGTTCAGCCAGCCGGGGCCGTGCGCCCGCCACGTCTCGAAGGTGACGGTGCTGGCGGCGTTGACGAAGAGGAAACGGTGGCCCGTCTCTCCGGCTCCGATGTGGTAGAGGACGTTGGTGTGGAATGAATGCGGGTCGAGTAAAAGCTCGGAGTGGTCAGCCGTCTGGAGAACCGGGCAGCGCGCGAACTGGCGCAGGGCTTCGTCGGCCACGCCCGCAGCCGGGGAGTCGTCGGCTTTGACGTGCGCCTCAAGAGCGTCGAGCAGGTGACGACGCGCGCGCCGACCTTCGGCGCTTGAAGGTTCGGGCGGGGGCTGCCAGAGCGCGCGGGCATACGCGCCGAGCGTCGTCTCGGCGTGCTCGTGGATGAGTTCGTAGAGTCTGGGAGACAACCTCCGCAGGGTGGCGAGAACGCCGCCCGCGGGGTCAGTGGCCCCGTGCCCCATGCCGCGTCAGCCCTCCGGTTGAGTCGCCCGCGTCGCGGTTTCCAATTTCCGGCGCGGCGTGTATATTCCTGTTGCCCCGATCGCGTTCACGCCCGCCCCCAAGCTCATCGAGTGCTCACTGTCGGCGGAGCAATCTCAAGCTGAATGAGGTCACGCTCATGGAAATCTTCGCACCCACCAACCCTCCGAGTCACCTCACGGCGCACGAGATCAACAAGCTCGGCACGTGGTTCACATGGTCGCCGGAAGCGCGCCGCTTTTGTCACGACTGGGGACGGCGGATGAGGGGCGCGGAGCCGCCACGGCGCATCCGCCTCCTCGGCGGCATCCCTTACGACCAGACCTATTCGGGCGAGGCGCGACCGCTCGACGCGGAACTCGACGGCCAGCTCATGACATTCGCCGAGGCTTTCTTCGGGCTGGAAGTGCCGGACGACCTCATGCTGCTCACCGACATGATGGACGCCGAGTTCGACGGCCAAGCCCTCCGCTCCCTGCTCGCTTATCTGCGCGACGCGCTCGTCAGAATCACGGGCGAGAGGATGCACGCCCTCTACTCGCCCATTCCCACCGACGAGGCCAACGGGGTCGAGTTCCTCCTTCACGCCGACCTCTACCTGCCGAGGATTCTCTTCTGCGTCTATGAAGAAACCCCCGAAGACGACACGGGGGCTTCGACCTTCCTGCCCGCCCCGACCTTCAAGCGGCTGCTCGGCGGCGTGCGGGCGCTGCCCGAAGAGGCGCGCCAACAACTGCACAGTCACCTCGACGACACGCACGGCGAAGACCATCACGACACGTTCGTCAACCTCCTGCACGGGCGCGAGCACGCGTGGGTTGACGAGCTGGAAGCGGCGCTCCGAGAGCACCTGTTCCGGGTCAATCTCCTGTACGGGCAGGGCTACCTCATCAACGACCGCATGTGGCTGCACGGGCGGGACGCTCCCGGACGGATGGGGAACGGAATACGCATGCACCGGCTCATCTTCAACACCAAGAAATATCACACGGCGAAGGCGGGCGGACGATGACGAAGCCCGCGCGGCGGGCGTCTCGCCAGTCAGCTATCCGGCGTCGGCGACGCGGAAAGAACGCCCCCGCGCCGCGAGCATAACACAGGCCGACGCGAGGTTGGACGGGGTTGGCGCGAGCAAGTATGATGGCCCGACGGCCCGCGTGCTGCGCGGGGAGGGCGTGACTCACGCCGCTTCCCGGCTGCGTCCCGTAACCCCGGAACGCACTCGGCGGCACCACCTACGGGCTCGGATGCGCGTCGCCCCACACGAACGGCGCGCGAGCACATACCAACGTCAGGAGCGGGCCGGGGAGGTCGTCGCGGGCCGGTCTGTCCGTTAGTGAAGGGGCGAGAACGAATGACTCGGTCGGCTCGAAGAGAGGTGGCCGTCACCTTCGATGATCTGCCAATGCAGCCACCGCTGAGCGACATGCCCGCGCTCGCCGAAGTCACGGGCAAGCTGCTGGCGGCGCTCGTGGCGGAGGGGGTGCGCGCCGTCGGGTTCGTCAACGAGTCGGGCCTGTTCGCGGATGGCGAGTTGGACGCCGCGCGCGTCGCCCTCCTGCGGTCGTGGCTCGACGCCGGGATGGAACTCGGCAATCACACCTTCTCGCATCTCGACCTGCACCACACGCCGCACGACCAATTCGAGGCCGACATCGTGCGCGGCGAAATCGTGACCCGCGAACTGCTCGAAGCGCGCGGCGCGGCGCTCGAATATTTCCGCCACCCGTATCTGCACACCGGCTTGAGCCGCGAGGTGAAGGAGGGGGTCGAGCGTTTTGTGCGCGGGCGCGGGATGGCCGTCGCGCCCGTCACCGTGCAGAGCGAGGAGTGGATGTTCGCGCAAGCCTACGACAAAGCGAAGATGAACGGGGACGGCGCGGCGATGCGCGAGGTGGGCGCGGCCTTTCTTCCTTACATGGAAGAGTCGTTCGAGTACTTTGAAAAACTGTCGGTCAGCCTGCTGGGGCGTGAAATCCGTCAGGTCTTGCTGCTCCACGCGAGCGCGCTCAACGCCGATTACTTCCCGGCGCTGGCGGCTCGGATGCGCGGTCGCGGCTACACGTTCGTCACGCTCGGCCACGCGCTCGACGACCCGGCCTACGCTCACGCCGACCACTGCATCACTCCTTACGGGCTGTCTTGGCTCAGGCGTTGGGCGGCGACCGAAGGCTTTGCGACCGGCCCGCAGCCCGCCGTGACGCCGCGCGTCAATAATTTGTGGGAAGGCCTCTTGGGCTGCGCCGCGATGGGCACTGACTGAAACGAGGGCCACGCGAGCGCGGGGAGTCAGAGGGGAACGTTCCGGCGGGCGAACGAGAGAAGCGAAGGTATGAGCGACGAGCGACTAGTGCTGGGGGTCAACCGGACGGCAGACGCGAGCATCTGTCTGCTGGGCAGCTCGTCGTTTATTTGCAGCATCCAGAAAGAACGACTGACGCGGCAGAAGCACGACTGGGGCAAGCCGAACGACTTCCGCGACTTGTACGCGAAACGTCTGATCGCGCTCCGTCGCCCGGTCGAACTCGTCGTCGAGTGCTACTCTTCGGACGACGAGATCGAGAACATCGAGAGCTACCACGAAGAGCTGCGCGAAGTCCTGAAGTTCTCCGGCGAGCCGCGCATCGTTCAGATTTCGCACCACCTTGCGCACCTCTACAGCACCTTCTGCCTGTCGCCTGACAAAGAGATGGCCGTCATGGTCGTTGACTTTCAGGGCAGCCCCGCCCGGCTCTTCACCGAGACGTGGCCGGGCGCAGCCGACGCGCCGCCCGACTGGCTCGAAGTCAGTTCCTTCTACCGTTGCGGCGAGCGCGGCGTCGAGTGTCTGAGCAAACAGTTGTGGGACGGCGACCGCAGCCGCCCGGCGGGGCTCGGAGCCTTCTACGGCAACCTGACGGCGACGCTCTTCGAGGGGCCGGGCTGCGAGGGTAAGGTGATGGGGCTCGCGCCGTTCGGCGACCGGCACGCGCTCGGCCTGCCGCCGCCGCGCGTCGAGGGCGAACGGGTCTTCATCCCCGACGCGTGGCTGGAAGTCTTCGCGGACGACCGGAGCTTCCGCTTCTTCGCCGACGGCACGGGTACTTTCGAGCGGTGCGCCGACCTCGCGGCGGCGGGGCAGTGGTGCTTCGAGGAGGCCCTGCTCCAACTGGCCGCGTGGCTGCACCGGCAGACGGTCGTGGACACGCTCTGCTTTGCCGGAGGCACGGCGCTCAACTGCGTCGCCAACGGACGCCTCCTCCGCGAGTCGCCCTTCCGCAACGTGTTTATCCCGCCCTCGCCGCACGACGGCGGGACGGCGCTCGGCTGCGCCCTCTACGGCCTCGTCGAGTGCCTCGGCGTCCCGAACAAGTTTCAGTGGGTGGACGACTTTCTGGGGCCGGACACGGAATCCGACGGCCTCGATGCGTTGCTCGACGACGGCAAGTTCTCGGTCGAGCGACCGTCGAATCTCGTCGAGCAAGTCGTCGAGCTATTGGAGAGCGGGCGCGTCGTGGCGCTCTACAACGGGCGGAGCGAACTCGGCCCGCGCGCCCTCGGCCACCGCAGCATCCTCGCCGACCCGCGCCACCCGCACATCCGGACGTGGATTAACCGCCACGTCAAGGGGCGCGAACTGTTCCGACCGCTGGCCCCCGTCGTGCTGCTCGAAGCGGCGTCGCGCTTCTTCGACATTGACCGCCCCGCGCCCTTCATGCAGTTCGCCGCCGACGTGCGGCCCGACAAGCGCGACTTCATCCCCGCCGTCACGCACGTTGACGGCACGGCGCGCCTGCAAACCGTCAGCGAGCACGACGACCCGTTCCTCTACTCGCTGCTCAAGGCGTTCGAGGCGCGCACCGGCATCGGCGTGTTGCTCAACACCTCCTTCAACGGAAGAGAGGAGCCCATCGTCGAGACGGCTGCCGAAGCCGTCAATTGCTTCAAGACGACGGCCATGCACGCGCTCGTCATGCCGCCTTACGTCATCCGCAAGAAGAGTGAGCCGGAGATTCCCCCGCGCGGAGGCGGGGAGGCGCTGGACGACGGCGGGCGGTGTTAGGAGTCTTGGGGCGCGGCCTCGCGCGTGAGGGTTTTCCAGTACCGCACGTCGGCGTCGAGCGTCCCGTAAATCAGGCCGCGCTCGTAGCGCGCGAGGCAGGCCATGAAGTTGAGTTCGTCGTTGTCGGCGCGCGACAGGCCGTCGCGGAAGTATCTCTTGTCGTCGGCGTGAGAGAGGTGGAGGGCGTGACCGGCTTCGCGGGGTTCGAGGTTGAGCGCCATCTGGAGGCGGGCCGCCACGTCGTTGTCCTCCCAGCCCCAGCCGGTGAGGTCGGAGTTCATGCCGCCGACCGTGAGGAAGTCTTCACGGCGCAGGAACAGCAGCCCTTGCCCCTTGCGCGAGCGCGACGGGAAGGAGATGCGGCTCGTCACGATTTCGATGCGGCGACCGTCGGCGAGCATCAACTCGCGGCGCGCGGTGGTGCTCTTCAAGTAAGTGCCCGCGCCCTCGGCGCTCTCCGCCGTTTCGGCGACATCGGCGACGGTCAAAAACGA
>DASTQX010000266.1:0-3729 GCA_035761505.1 Pyrinomonadaceae bacterium | reverse complement strand
GACATCAAGGCCGGGAACGTGATGGTCACGGACTCCGGGCTCGCGAAGGTCTTGGACTTCGGCTTAGCCAAGCTGCTCGACGAGAACCAGCACGACAACCGCAAGGGCTCGGACATCCACCTGACCGAGTTGGGCGTGCCTTACGGGACGGCGACCTACGCCGCGCCGGAGCAGGCGACGGGCCAGAGGGTTGACCACCGCGCCGACATCTTCTCGACGGGCGTTCTGCTCTACGAGATGCTCGCCGGGACTTGGCCCTTCCGCGGGCAGACGAGCATTGAGGTGCGCTACGCCGTCCTCCACGACACGCCGCGCCCCATCGCCGAGGCGCGTCAGGACGAGCCGCCGCCGCGCCTCCAACAGATCGTCGACCGCGCGCTCGCCAAGAACCCCGACGAGCGTTACCAGCAGATATCCGAGATGCGCGACGAGCTGCGCCTCGTGATGCGCGAGGCGGCGGGACTCTCGACCGAGCCCGGCATTGACACGAGCGGCATCCCCGGCGAACTCGTCCCGCTCGCCGCGCCGCGACACCAGAGGCACGGCGGCGGCGTCGGTCGAACCTTCCGCCGTTGGTGGAAGAGCCTGACCGGGGCCGAGACGCAGCCGACCTCCATCCCGCCCGCTTCGCGGCGCACCGCGCCCACTTCCGCGCCGGGCGCTCCGCGCGCGACCGCCGCAACGACGACGGGCGGCGACGCGTCGGGCCGCGCTCCGGCCTCGCCGCACGTCAGCCAGTTCGAGACGCAGAAGTCCATCGCCATCCTGCCCTTCAAGAATCTGAGCAACGACCCCGAAGCGAGCTTCTACGAGTTCTCTCTGGCAGACGCGGTGATTACGGAGCTGGCGCGCGTGCGCTCGCTCGTCGTGCGCTCTTCGTCCGTCATTGCGAAGTATCAGGGCAAGCAGGTTGACCCGGTTGAGGCGGGCCGCGAGCTGGGCGTGAGCGCAGTGCTGTCGGCGAGCTTCCTGCGCGCGGGCGGGCACTTGAGGGTCAACGCGCAGCTCATCGAAGTCGAGACGGGCGACATCCTTTGGAGCGACCGCATTGACGCCTCCGCCGAAGACATCATCGCCTTGCAGGACACCATCGCGCAGCGCATCGCGCGCGGGCTGAACGTGGACGTGCGCGCCGCGACCGAGGCGGACGCGCCCTCGCCCGCGACGCAGAGCGCGCCCGCTTACGAAGAGTACCTGCGGGGCCGCGACTTTTTCGCCCGCTTCCTCTTCCACACGCTCGACCCCGCCGACTGTGACAAGGCCGTCCAACATTTTCAGCGCGCCATCCGGCTCGACTCGACCTTCGCGCTCGCCTACAGCGGCCTCGGCGCGTGCTTCGCCAACCGCGTCCTCAAAGGCTTGGGCGGCGGCGAGGACTACGAGTTGGCGGAGAACGCCTTCAACCGCGCGCTCGAACTCGACCCGGACTTGGTTGAGGCGCGGATGCTGATGGTCTTTATCTATCTCTCGCGCGGCGAGAAGCAGAAGGCGCGCGCCGAAGTCTCGCGCCTCGGACGCAAAGCCCCGAACGAAGCGGCGGTCTATTTCGTCAAGGGGGCGCTCCACCGGCTCGACGGCGAGTACGACCGCGCCTTGCGTGCCTTCGACAAGCTGGGCCGTCTCGACCCGGCGGCGCGCGTCGTGGCGAGCTACAACCGCGCGCGCGTGATGATGTACCAGCACCGCTTCGAGGACGCCCTGCTCGAACTCGATCAGGGCGCGCGAATCGAGCCCGACCACCCGCTCATTAAGACCTTCCGCGCCGTCATCACGGGCCGCCACGGCGACCGCGAGGAGGCCGCGCGGATGCTCCGCGAGGTGCTGGACGAGCACCCGACGATGGACGGCATCCGCCCCTTGCTCGCCCAACAACTCATCAAGATGGGCGACGAGGAGGGCGCGCGCGCACAGCTCAACGAGCGCACGCGCGAGGCGGCGGCAGCCGACCACGACATCGCCTACTGGCTCGCCACCACCTACGCCATGCTCGGCGAGCGCGACGAAGCCTTAGAATGGCTTGAGCGCGCCATTGACCTCGGCAACGAGAATCGCACGTGGTTCGAGTCCGACCCGAACTGGGAACACCTGCGCGAGGACGCGGGCTTCCGCGAGTTGATGCACCGCCTCGAAGAGGAGAAGCGCAAAGACGCCGAGTCGCTCGGCGTGACGGCGCAGGAGCAGCCCTCGATTGATCGCAGCGAGGGCGGCACCTCGCGCTCGACGGCGAGCCCCGATGCTTACGAAGAATACCTGCGCGGGCGCGACGCGGGCGGGCGCTTCATCTATCACACGCTCGCGCGCGAGGACTCGGACGAGTCCATCAAGCACTTCGAGCGGGCCGTCGAACTCGACCCGAACTTCGCGCTCGCGCACTGCGCGCTCGGCGGCGCTTACGCCAACCGCGTCATCAAAGGCTTCGGCGGCGCTGCCGATTACGAGCGCGCCGAGGCCGCCTTCGAGCGCGCGCTCGCGCTCGACCCGAAGCTCCTCGAAGCGCGCCTCCACATGGTCTTCATCCTTCTGGCGCGCGGCGACAAGACACGCGCGCGCGAGTTGGTCACGGGCTTGCGGCGCGAGGCTCCGAACGACGTGGGCGTGCAGTTCGTCTCGGCCACGCTCGCGCGACTCGAAGGGCGCTACGAGGAGGCGCTCGAAGCCTTCGCCCGGATGGTCAAGATCAACCCCGCCGAGCGCGTCGTCGTGAGCTACAACCGCGCGCGCGTCCTCATGTATCAGGGGCGCTACGACGACGCGCTCGCCGAACTCGACCTCGGCGCGGCGGCTGAGCCCGCGCACCCGCTCGTCAAGACCTTCCGCGCCGTCGTCCTCGCGCGTCGCGGCGACGCCCCGGCGGCGCTCAAAATCATGCGCGAAGTCTTGGAGCAGCACCCGCGCATGGACGCCGTGCGCCCGCTCCTCGCGCAATTCCTGATCAAGCAGGGGAACGCAGAGGCCGCGCGCGCCGAGTTGAACGAACGCGCGCGCGCGGCGGCGGCAGCCGACCATGACGTGGCCTACTGGCTGGCGACGGCCCACGCCATGCTCGGCGAGCGCGACGAAGCCTTCGAGTGGCTTGAACGCGCCATCACACTGGGGAACGAGAACCGGCCCTGGTTCGAGTCCGACCCGAACTGGGAGGCTTTGCGCGAAGACCCGCGCTTCGGCGAGCTGATGCGAAGCATCGGCACCTGAGGGGAAGAGCCGGGGCGTGGCCGAACGGGAGGAGTGCCAATGAGCACCTTCGTCATCGGCGACGTACACGGGCGGCGTGCGCAACTCCGTCAACTGATCGGGATGCTCCCGCGCGACGAGGCGCGAGACACTCTCGTTCTGCTCGGCGACCTCATTGACCGTGGCGACGACGTGCCCGGCACCGTCTCGGACGTGATGGAGTTGCAGCGCGGCGGCGCGAACGTCGTCGTCCTGCGCGGCAACCACGAGCAGATGCTCCTCGACTTTTTAGACGAAGGCGCGATGCTCTGGCTCCATCCGGCGGTCGGGAGCGACACGACCTTCGGCGGCTATTCGGGGAGCGAGCTGACCGAAGAGCTGCGCTCTTGGTGGGAGGAGGCGCGGCGCTGCGTGCGCGACTCGGTGCCGACGGAACATCTCGACTTCTTCCGCGCCCTCCCGCTCTACCACGAGGACGCCTACGCCTTCTACGTCCACGCCGGTCTGGACGGCTGCAAGCACCCGCGCGACACGGACGCGCGCCACCTTCTCTGGTCG
>DASTQX010000265.1:0-8916 GCA_035761505.1 Pyrinomonadaceae bacterium | reverse complement strand
GTGCTTGAGAATCAGTTGATGCTTACGGCGCAGCAGTTCATCAACCTGCGCGAAGTGTCGGAGGCCGAGAAGCAGCGCTACTACGAGTCGGTCTGCAAGGTCTTCCGCCTGCAAGCCGCCGGGGACACCTTCCCGCTCGCCGACTCGACAGACCTCCCGGCGCACGTCCTCAAGCGACTCGACCGCACGCCGGTCAGCATCTCTTACCTCGAAACGCACGACGCGCGCCACGGCACGCGCCACGCCGACCGCGCGCGCGCGCTCTTCTTCCAGTTCGCCAACCTCGTCATCAAAGCCGACGGGCGCGTCACACCGAAGGAGGAGGCGGCGCTCTCGGAGTTCAAAGAGAAACTCTTCCCGGCGGGCCTGCCCGCGCGCGAAGGGAGCGGCGGTGCGGCGAAAGAGGGCGAGCCGGAGATTGAGCCGGAAGAGGAGTTGAAGCCGCCGCGCCCGCTCGAAGAACTGCTCGCGGAGTTGGACGCGCTCGTCGGCTTGGAGCGCGTCAAGGCCGACGTGCGCCAGCTCATCAACTTTCTCAAGGTGCAGAAGATGCGCGAGGAGCAGGGCTTGAAGTCCCTGCCCGTCTCGCGCCATCTCGTCTTTTACGGCAACCCCGGCACGGGCAAGACGACGGTCGCGCGGCTGCTCGCGGAGGTCTATCGCACGCTCGGCATCCTGCGGCGCGGGCACCTCTTCGAGACCGACCGCGCCGGGATGGTGGCGGGCTTCGTCGGCCAGACGGCGATGAAGGTCAGAGAGGCGGTGCAGAAGGCGCGCGGCGGCCTGCTCTTCATTGACGAGGCGTACACGCTCAGCGCGGGCGGCGAGAACGACTTCGGGCGCGAGGCCGTCGAGACCTTACTGAAGATGATGGAAGACCACCGCGACGACCTCGTCGTGGTCGTCGCCGGTTACACGGGGAAGATGCAGGAATTTCTTGACTCGAATCCGGGCCTCCGCTCGCGCTTCAACCGGCACGTCCACTTCGACGACTACGACCCGCAGCAGTTAGTCAAAATCTTCCAGACCTTCTGCCACAAGGCCGACTTCAAACTGACGCCCGACGCCGAGCAGGAACTCGCCGCCGTCTTCAACGTCCTCTCCGCCTCGCGCGACGAAACCTTCGGCAACGCGCGCACGGCCCGCAACCTCTTCGAGGCATCCATCAGCAAGCAGGCCAACCGCATCGTCTCGCTCCCCGAAGTCAACAAGGAAATCCTCTCCACCATCGAGGCCGCCGACATCCCCGGCCACGACGAACTTCAAGCCCTCGGCGTCCGTCTCGGCGCGTCCGGCTAAAACGACGAAAGGCGCGGGCGCTCGCCTGTCACGTCACGCGAGCGCCCGCGCCTTTCGAGAGCGGCTTTCTCCTTCTCGGCGGCTCAGTCCTTCGCCGCCGACGCGCCCTCGCCCCTCAAATGCTTGTCGAGGAAATCGAGGATGGCTTTGTTGGCGCGAATCTCGTTGGCCTTCTTGGTGAAGCCGTGGCCCTCGTTGTCGAAGACGACGTACTCGACGATGCCGCCCTTCTTCTTGACGGCCTCGACGATCTCGTCCGACTCCGGCTTGATGACGCGCGGGTCGTTCGCGCCCTGAATGACGATGAGGGGCTTCGTGATTTTATCGGCGTGGAAGAGCGGCGAGGTCTCGCGCAGGAAGTCGAGCTGCGTCGAGGGGTCGCCGATCTCCTTGTAGAGCGCCTTGCGGAAAGACTCCCAGTAAGGCGGGATGGACTGAAGCGTCCGCACCCAGTTCGAGACGCCGAAGATGTCCACGCCGACGGCGAACTCTTCGGGCTTGAAGGCGAGCGCCGCCAAGACCATGTAGCCGCCGTAACTGCCGCCCATGATGCCGATCTTCTTCTCATCCACATAGCCGAGCGACGCCAGATACTTCTTCGCCTCGATGCAATCCCAAAGAGGCTCGCGCCCGTGCTTGCCGTCGTCCGACGTGTAGAAGGTCTTGCCGTAGCCGGAGGAGCCCCGGTTGTTCACGTCCAAGACGGCGTAGCCGTGGTTGACGAGGTACTGCACCTGCGCCTTGTAGCCGCCGCGCGCCTGCCCGCCGGGGCCGCCGTGGACGAGCACAATCGCCGGAACTTTACTCTGCGCGCTCGCCTGATGCGGCTTGTAGAGGAGCGCGGGGATGTCCATCCCGTCGAAAGACTTGTAGCGGATGACCTGCGCGTCCACCAGGTCCGCCGGGTCAATCTCCGGGTTGAGACTGTCGGTGAGTCGCGTCGCCTTCTTCGCGGCGAAGTCGTAAACGTAGAGGTTCGAGGGCGCGCGGTCGCCGTTCACGTAGAAGGCCATCCGCGCCTCGCTCGGCGAGATGTTGACGCCCGTGATGTCGCCGCCCGGCATCTTCGGCAGAGGGACGGGCTTGCCGGTCTTCGCCTCGTAAACTTTGACGACCGTGCGCGCGTCCTCGTTGATGACGGTGACGCGGTACTTGCCGTGGTGCGAGAAGTAGGTTGACCAGATGTCCCAGGACGCCTTCTCCACGTCTTCGACCTTGCCGGTCGAGAGGTCGTAGCGCACGACGTACTGAAATTCGCTGCCCTTGTCGGTCGTGTAGTAGAGGTATTTGGAGTTCGGGTCGAAGGTCTGCGGGCTGCTCGCCACCTCGCCGGTGTGCGGCGTGAGGTTCTTCAGCTCCTTCGTCGCGGTGTTGTAGAGATACACGTCCGAGTCGCTGGTGCCCGTGCCCGTCTTACCGAGGGCGATGAACTTTTTGTCGTGCGAGATGTCGCCGAAGTCGAAGCCCGTCTCGTCCTTGTAGAGAAGGACGGGCTTGAGGTCGGCGACGGCCATCTCGTAGATGTCGAAGAAGCGCGGGTCGCGCTCGTTGGTCGAGAAGAAGAAGGACTTGCGGTCGTGGCTCCAACCGAGGAAGTTGGCCTTCGTCTTCTCGCCGGGCGTAAGGTCGCGCTCGCGCCCGTCCAGCTCGCGCAGATAGAGGTGGTTGTTCTCGTTCCCGCCCCGGTCGTAGGTGTAGAGGAAACGCGCGTCCGAGGGGAAGTAGGAGACGGCGAAGGTGCTCTCCTTCGTCGAGTCGGTCAACTGCTTGTGCGCGCCGCCCGCGACCGGCACGGAATAGACGTTGAAGATGCCCGTCCGGTTGCTGTGGAAGAGGACGGTCTGCTCGTCGGGCGAGAAGGAGCTGCCGCCGACGCGCGTCGTGCCCATGAACTGCTCGATGGTGTACTGCTTGACGGCGCGCTTCGATTCTTTGGCCGCCTGCGCGTGCGCCGCCGTCGAGAGGCAGGCCGCGACCGCGAGCGCCGCCAGCAAAAGCCGCGCGCCGCGCGCCGCCAGAGTCGGAGTATCTTCGCCGGGCTTAAATAATCTCATCGGAAATCATCCTTTCGGGGGTTCTGATCTGGGCAGAACGGAAGAGAGTCAAACGTTCGTTGCGGAGGGCGGGCCGTCGCCGGTCGGTGCGGGCATCGTTTTCCCTCGACTTCAAATCTCGACCACGCACGAAATATAGCGCCGCGCTTGGAGAGATGGAAGTCCGGCTTGTATGCTCGCGTGATGAATCCGTTCGCACGCGAGTTGGTCAACACGGCGCTCATCGCGCTCGGCATCCTCTCGGCGGGGCTGGGGCTCAAAGGGTTCCTGCTGCCGAGCCACTTCATTGACGGGGGCGTGACGGGCGTCTCGATGCTCTTGTCGAACGTGCTGGGGTTCCCACTGTCGGTGTTGATTCTGCTCATCAACCTGCCCTTCATCGCGCTCGGCTACCGGCAGATCGGGAAGACGTTCGCGGCCAAGAGCGCGCTCGGCATCACCGGGCTCTCGCTGGCGCTGGCCTTCGTGCACTTCCCGGACGTGACGCACGATCATCTGCTCTCGGCGGTCTTCGGCGGCTTCTTCATCGGCGCAGGCATCGGGCTTGCGATTCGCGGCGGCGCGGTGCTCGACGGGACGGAGGTCGCGGCGCTTTTGGTGAGCAAGGGGAGCACGCTCCTGCGCGTCGGCGACGTGATTCTCATCCTCAACATCTTCATCTTCTCGACCGCCGCCTTCTTCCTCGGCATCGAGACGGCGCTCTACTCGATGCTCACCTACTTCGCGGCGTCGAAGACGATTGACTTTCTCATCCACGGCATTGAGGAATACAACGCCGTCATCATCATCTCGGCGGAGCGGAGCGAGGTCATCAGACAGTCCATCATCCGCGACTTGGGGCGCGGCGTGACCGTCTATAAGGGGCGCGGCGGCCTGAGCGACCACGAGCAGGACATCCTCTACTGCGTCGTCACGCGGCTCGAAATCGGCAGCGTCAAAAAACTCGCCCGCGAGATAGACGCCTCCTCCTTCATCATGGTTCACCCGCTCTCCGACGCCGCCGGCGGCGTCATCAAGAAGCCCACGCTGCATTGAGGAAGGGGAAAAGGGGAAAAGGGTAAGAGGGGGCCTTGCCCGAAAAGTCCGGTGTATCCGAAAAGTCTAAACCGTGTCCGAAAAGTCGGCGGGGTTTATAATGCGCGCCGTGGGGCCGTGGCGCTCCGGCGCGCGTATCGGCTGAGTCACCCTCCCTTTACGCTAGTCAACTGACACACGGCCCCGCCCTCTCAGGCGTCTTTTTTGACGATGCTCCGCTTGCGCTTCTCGGCTGGCTTCCGCTTCCTTAAAAGTTTCTTATGGCGCTTGTCCAGCATCGAGCCGAGTGTCTGATACCGGACGCCTAGCAGCTTCGCCGCCCGCGTAACACTTCCCCCCTCCTCCTCTAACGCTTCCTCTATCAGCTTCGCCTCGAACTCACGCACGGCACTGTAAAAAGAGAAGTCCTTGTCTCTTAGCCTTGACCCCGCCAGTCGCCGCATGATGATACGCGCGCACGCCCGCAGCCGCGCCACGTCTCCGGTGTCCTGCGTACCCCGCAGTAGCGCGTCGGCGCGGCGGTATAGTTCGTAAAGCTCTTTCTCCGAGAGCATGTACCGCGCCCCGTGCTCTTCGATCAACGTGAGCGCCGCCAGTCCCGCATTAGACTTTGCGCCAACAGCCTCGCCGACATCCACCGCACGGCGAAGGACGCCGATTGAGCTTTCGTAAGCTCCGAGCCTTGCCCACACAACGCCCTGCACAGCCAGTGCGTCGGCAAGCAAGGCGGACTCGCCACCCCGCTCAAAAGCCTTAATGACACCGGAGATGATGCGGTCTGCTTCTTTGTATCTCCGTTCGGCTACTAACACCCGCGCCCGTGTCTCGTCCACTTGCGCGAGGTTGCCGGAGTCTCTGAGTTTCGTAAAGATTAACTGCGCGCGGTCGAGGTGTTCGTGAGCTTCCTTGTGGCGACCGAGCTTGTAGAGCAGCATGGCGAGGTTGTTGAGATTCAGCGCACAGTACCTTTCGTGCCCTGCTTGCTCGTAATGGTAAATGGCCGCCGTATATTCGATGATAGCCAGATCAAAGCGGTCTGCATTCCCTTCGGCAGTCGCCAGCATATCTAAGACCATCGCCATCTGGCCGTGCCACCTGCCCTTGAGCGCATCATTCGTGGAGCTAAAGACCGGCTCTGCCTCTTTAAGAATGCTGAGGGCTTCGTAATACCTGTTCTCCCATATTTCAACCAACGTGCGCCTTATCAGAATTTTGGCTTTCAGCTCTACGTCCGATTCCGTCAGAGGCTTTAGCGCCTCCATTAAAACTATGCGGGCTTCGTCGTGCGCGCCGAGACGCCAGTAGCAGATGCCGAGTTCGTACTGAACCTCTGACACCTTCTTATGCTGGCCTTGAGACTGGAACTTGCGAAGAGATTCAGAGAGTAAGTCTTTGGCCTTTTCCTGCGCGCCCGAAAGATTCCGCACGCTGCCGAGCCAGCCCGTGAGTACACCGCATTGGAGCAAGACTTCGGCGGTTGTCACGGGCGGTAACTTCTTTACTTTAGGTCTTTCGCCGACGCCCGACCACAACTCGCTTAGAACCTCGCGCGCGGCTTCATACTGCCCTTTATGGATGAGGTCAGCCGCGATAGCGCAACGCAATAGCACGCGCTCATTCGCGGTTAGCGAAGGGTTATCTAGTTCCTTCAGACGCTCATCTGCTAAAGTCATGTGAGGACAGCCTTTCTCTGCGTATGCCACGTTTTCGGCATACACAACAACGCCGCCGAATCTTCAGACTCAGGCGGCAATTTCGGTAAACCTTTAACAAAGTGAGAGGAAAATTGATGCGCAAAGCTCTCAGCGTATTAGCCCTAGTTTTGGCCTTAACTTGCTCTGTGCAAGCTGGCTATATGGGGAACGGTTCGCCTGAACCTCCGCCTTCTCAACCTACGCCCGCCACTCAAGAGCCGCTTATGGATGGCGACATTGAGACGGGAGCAACTGCCCCGACCGCGGACGGCTACATGGGGAACGGTGCGGCGATCACCTTCGCGCAGGTGGTTCTGAACCTGCTCGCGCTGTCCTAACAGCACGCTAGTCTGATTGTAAAGCTGCCCCGTGGCGGCTAAGGATAAGTGTATCTATGTGAGCGGGAATGCGGAGGCGACACCCACGGCGCGAGATTAGCGCCACGTGGGGAAGAATGCAACAGATTTTGCAGAAGGGATAAACGGGGGAGCCGCCCGAAAGGGGGCTTTTCGGGCAAGGCTCCTCTTCCCCTTTTACCCTTAACTTCTTATCCTGCCGCTTCGACCCGGTTGCGGCCCGCCTCTTTGGCGTGGTAGAGGGCTTGGTCGGCGCGGGCGATCATGTCGTGCGCGGACTCGCGCTCGCCGAGTTGGGCCGCGCCGACGCTCAAGGTGATGGGAAAGACGCGCTCGCCGTCGCCGTAGAGGCGCGAGGAGGCGGCGAGGCGGATTTTCTCGGCCAGCGCGATTGCGCCCTCGATGCCGGTCTGGGGCGCGAGGACGAGGAACTCTTCGCCGCCGTGGCGCGAGACTACGTCGGAGCCGCGCACCGCTTCGGTGAGGACGCGCGCCACCTGCCGCAAGGCCGTGTCGCCCGCCGCGTGGCCGTAAGTGTCGTTGACCGACTTAAAGAAGTCTATGTCAATCAGGAGGCACGAGAGCGGGCGGGCGTAGCGCCGCGCCTCGGACAGCTCTCTTTGCAGCGAGCGATGGAGGCCGTAGCGGTTTAGGAGCCCTGTGAGCGCGTCGGTCATGGACATCTCGCTGGCCGTCTCGGCGCGCGCGCGGGCCTCTTCGGCGCTGCGCTCAAGCTGGTCGCGCTCGCGCTTGAGGCGGATGGCGACGGCGACGCGGGCGAGCAACTCTTCGACGCGGAACGGCTTCGAGATGTAGTCGTTCGCGCCGAGAGAGAGGCCGCTGATTTTGGTATCCACGTCGTCGAGCGCCGAGAGGAAGATGACGGGGATGTCGCGCGTCATCGCGTCCTCTTTCAGAAGGCGGCACGCCTGAAGGCCGTCGAGCACGGGCATCATCACGTCGAGGATAACGAGGTCTGGGAGGAGCCGCCGCGTCTTCTCGACGGCCTCGCTCCCGTCCTGCGCCGTGTGGATGCGGTAGTCCTCCCACTCCAGGCGGCGCTTGATGAGCGCGAGGTTGACCGGCTCGTCGTCGGCGACGAGGATGACGGGCGGCGGCCCCTCCGGCTCGTGCGGCGCGTCCGCGCCCGCCGCCGCTGCTTGCGTTTCAGGTCTCATAGAAAAAGATGCCCGCGCCGCCGAGAGCCTCCTCCGCCGCGCGTCTTTGCTACTTCGTCGGGCGAGTGAGGTTGGGCGGCCCGTGCCGCCGGGGCGAAGAGCAAGGTGTAGGGGGGACGCCGTCTATCTTAAAAGAAAGGCGGTCAATGGTAAATGGAAAAAGGCGGTCAATGGAAAATGGTCAATGGTGAATGGAAAAACCAGTTCTTACCATTGACCATTGACCATTGACCATTTACCCCCTTTCTTTCCATCTTGTGTTAAGCTTCGCGGCGCTTCGGAAAATTCATGCCGCCGCCGACTCCGGCCCTCTCAGCCGGGGACAGTTCGGCGCGGAATCAAAAAAGAGAAAGGACGGCCCCACTCATGCGGAGACGTGAAGGCGACGGCTGCCCCGTCTGGGGGGCGTTGCAGGTGGTCGGCGACAAGTGGACGATGCTCATCGTGCGCGACCTCGCGCGCGGGCCGCGCCGCACGACCGAGTTGCTCGCGGGGCTCCAACCCATCAGCAGCCGGACGCTGATGGATCGCCTCCGCGACTTGGAGCACGACGCGCTCATCGAGCGGCGCAACTTCGGCGGCAGCCCGCCGCACGTCGAGTACGTCCTCACCGAGCGCGGCCAGCTCCTCACGCCGCTCCTCGAAGCCCTGCGCGAGACGGGCGTTGCGCTCGATTGCAATCACTGCGACGACCGCCACGCGCGCCACGGCTCCTTCTGCGACGCCTGCCCGCGCTCCGAGCACACGGCCCCCGCGCAGCAGCCCTCGCGCCGCGCGCAGGCGGACGACTCCATCGTGCTGCTCTGAGCCGCAGGACGGACAGAGTAAAAAGGGTTGATGAAGGGCTCGGCGTTTGAATTTCAGATTCGGGATTTAAATCCCGAATGAGAGATTTGAACTTCCGTCTTTCCTTCGTCGTTTCTCTCTCCGTCTTCTGAAATAACCTGCCTGAAGGAAATTCCGACATGAAAATCCTGACTCTCGTCCTGCTCCTCAACTTCACGCTCGCGCCCTTCGCGCGCACCGCTCCGCAGCAGCAGGCCGCGCGGAACGATCTGCCGTCCCGCATCAGCCGCGTCGAGCGCGGCTTGCTCCCGCCCGTCACGGTCAAAGGCGACGCGGGCTGGACGATTGAGGAGCGGATGAAGCACTACAAGGTTCCGGGGATGAGCGTCGCCGTCATCAAGGACTTCAAGGTCGAGTGGGCGAAGACCTACGGCGTGAAGGACGTGGAGACGGGCGAGCCTGTGAACGTGAAGACGCTCTTTCAGGCGGGCTCCATCAGCAAGCCCGTGGCGGC
>DASTQX010000264.1:0-3572 GCA_035761505.1 Pyrinomonadaceae bacterium | reverse complement strand
CCGGAGGAGATTATGAAGACGAAGGGCATTCAAGTGTGGCTCAAGCGCATCTTCACCGTGGCCGCCGTGACCTGTATAATCAGCATCGCCCTGTCTCTCACGGGCAGGCGGCAGTTCATCGGGCTGGCTCAGAACCCCAAGCCCAAGTGTGACTGCTGGTTCCCCCAAGATAATAAATACGGAGTTCAAGACAAGAAGGGCGGATGCGAAGTCAAAGACTGCGAACCGCCAAAGGATCATCCGCAGGTGAATATCAAAGCGAGTGCGGATGCCACAAGCACTTGCCAGCCTATCCGGTAAGGAGTGTGGCGACGATGAATCGAGCCGGGCAACGCGGCGGCCTCATCTTCCTCATACTTGCGACGGTGTGCCTGTGCGCTTTGGGGCAGACTTCCCGCGACGCTGTGCGGAGCGCCCCGCCCTCGCGCGAGATGGCGCTCGCCGCGCTCGACGCGGTCGCGGACGAACTCCGCGAGGCCGGAGACCTTAACGCACGCGTGCGGCTGGCCGAAGAGGTCGTCGGACTGCTCGCGCGCGACAGGCCCGAACGCTGCCGTCAACTGCTCGACGCGCTCTTTGACGAAGCGTTGAAGTCTGAGGCGGCGGAGACGACCAACTCCGGGCGACAAAATCACGAGGCATATTCCGTCGCCGACGAGATCATCGGCGTCGCCGCGCAGTTCGACCGGAAGCTCGCCGCCTCTTATGTCGAAAGGTTCGCGCGGGCGGAAGACGAAGCGAGGAAACAAGGGCCGTCGCCTCAAACTTCAAAGGCGTCACCTCAGGCCGCCGACTTCTACCTCCGCCTCGCCGTCGGCCTGATCGAGAAAGACCCGGCGCTCGCCGTCGAGACCGCCGGGAGGTCGCTCGGCTACGGCGTCACGGGCGACACCCTCCTCTTTCTCGCCGCGCTGCGGAAGAAGGATTCCGCGCTCGCCAACAATTTCGCCCTCAAGGCGCTAGAGAGCGTCCGCGTCCGGGGCGGGGACGTGAACGAGTTGTTTGTGCTCTACGCCTACGTCTTCTCTTCGCCGCAAGTCCCGTTCGTCCGCGCGCAGGGCTTGGCGCTCCGGCAGATACCCGGCTACGCGAGCCTCGCCGTCGGCAACCCCGTGGACGCGGGCCTGAGCGCCGCGTACTTAAGAGCGGCGGCGCAACTCTTACTCGACCCCGCGCGCGCGGCGCGCATGCAGCAGTACCAGACGGTCGCGGGCGACTTCTACTTCCTGAAGATTACCGAGCCGAGGTTCGCCGGGCAGTCGCAGGCGCTCACGTCGCAACTCGCGGCTCGGCTGGCCGACCTGACGGCTTCACTCGATCCTGTCGGTCGCCAAACGTCCGTGGCAACCGTCGAATCTTTGAGTGCCATGCAGAGGGAGACGCGAGCCGAGCCGCCAGACCTCGACATCCTTCTCCGGCAGGCCACGGACGAACCGGACGTGGAGCGGCGGGACAGGCTATTTTACAAGGCGGTAACTCTTGCGCTACGAAGCAAGCGGCACGACGCGGCGTTGGAGGCCGTGGAAAAGCTCTCGCCCGGAACCCGCCACGCGGTCAAGCCGTTCGTCGTCCACAGCGTCGCCCGGCAACTCGTCGCCGCAGGCGAGTTGGAAAAGGCTTTGAGGCTCGTCGAGGACGGCGACGACGCGGCGGCGCGCGCGTCAATCTCCATTCACGCGGCCCTGTCGCTGGTCGGGAAGGAGCGCAACGAGGTCGGGCGGGCGGCGGAGTTGCTCGCCGACGCCGAAAGGCTTTCGTCGAAACTGAACGAGCGCGAGCGCGGCGCGATTTTAGCGGGCGTGGCTTCCGTCTACGCGCGTTTCGACGCGGCGCACTCCGCGCAGGTGTTGCAGGACATCATCAGGGCGACGAACAAGACGGACGACTTCGCGGGCGAACTGAAGATAACCCGCACCTTTGCCCTCGAAGGCTTCACCAACTTCTACCGCCTTGACGACAGCGAAGCGAACGTCTATGCCGCCTTCGAGCAGCACGCCCGCCGAGATTTCGTCAACACTCTCGCCGACGCCAGAGGAATCAAGAGCCGAATCTTCAGGCTTCGAGCCATCATCGCCGTGTCCAGAGGCGCGCTGACGGACTAGCCTTCTTCCCGCAAGGGGCAAAGATAAAAGCCGTGGGCGTGCGAGCGGCCACGGCTTTTATCTTTGCCCCGCCGGTCAACGACGCAAGCGACCGCCCGCCCGTGCCGCGCTACTCCGCCCGCCGGACGACGAAGAGAAATCGCCTCTCCGACGCGGGGGCAAGGACGGCTTCAAAAGGAAGATCGGAGCGCTCAAGCTCTGCGCGCAGCGTCTCGCCGCCGAAGAGCAGGAGCGTGCGGACGCTTGCAGACCAACGGAGGATTTCCGGCAGCGTCTCGGTGAAGCGTTCGAGCGCGCGGCAGGTGAGGAAGTCGGCGGCGGGCGGCTCGACGCGCTCGAACCTCTCGGCGACGACGCGCGCCGCACTCCGCCTCTCCAAGCGGCTCAGGGCTTCCTGAAGGAAGACCGATTTCTTCTTCGATGCTTCGATTAAAACCGCCCGCACATCGGGCCGCACGATAAGACAGGGAATGACGGGCAGCCCCGCGCCGGAGCCCACGTCCACGACGCTCGCGTCTTGAGTTAAGAAGCGCAGCGCGAGCAGCGATTCGAGGACGTGGCGCGTTGCGAACTCCGCGGGCGGGCAGGGCGCGACGAGGTGCAGCCGGGGATTCCAACTCAGCACGAGCGAGTAATAAACGCCGAGCCGCGCGCGGTCTTCCTCGCTCAAACGGACGCCGAACTCGCCGGAGTGCTCCGCCAGCGCTTTGTCAAACTCGTCGGCGGGTGATAATTTTCGGTCAGCCATCATCAAATCAAAAGACGCCACGAACGCTTACTGCATGTCCGAATTAAACCACAGCCCCGCTTTGACCTGCGAGACCGTCGGCGAAGAGCACGCGCGCCTCGGTCGCGTCGTAGCGGAACTCGTCGCGCGTTACGCCGCCTCGCTCGACGAAGCGCGCGTCTGCTCGACGGCCACGCCCGCCGAACTGGAAAGACTCTTCGACGAGCCGCTTCCGCTCGAAGGCACCGACGCCGAAACGATTCTCGAACGGTTCGAGCGCGACATCCTGCCCCACGCGATGAACATTCCGAGCCCGCGCTACTACGGCCTCTTCAACCCGACGCCTCTGCCCGTCGCCGTGTGGGCCGACGCGCTGGCCTCGGCCATCAACCAGAACGCCGCCGCGTGGCGCAACGCGCCCTCGGCGAGCATCGTCGAGGCGCGCGTCCTCCGCTGGCTCTGCTCGCTCCTGGGCTACGGCGACGAGAGCTTCGGCACGCTCACGAGCGGCGGCTCGGAGGCGAACCTCCTCGGACTCAAGTGCGCGCGCGACCGGGGCTTGGAAGGCGCGCGCGACCTCGGCGTGGGCGCGACCGCGCGCGGCGCTGAGTTGATCGTCTATGCTTCGGAGCAGTGCCACTACTCCTTCATCAAGTGCGTGGACATCCTCGGTCTGGGGAGGGACAACTTAAAAAAAGTCCCGACCGACGAGCGCTTCCACATCAAGGTCGGGGAGTTGCGCG
>DASTQX010000263.1:0-20783 GCA_035761505.1 Pyrinomonadaceae bacterium | reverse complement strand
TAGAAGCGACCAGGCCGAGGACTCAAGGCGTAGAGGAGCAGCCGGCAAAGGTCATCTCGATACAGAAATGAGAAGCCCGCCCCATCTATGCCCCGAACGGAAAACGGCCGCCCAAGCGGCCGGCCGTAAGTGTTTGATTGGATTAATCGGGATGACTGGATTCGAACCAGCGACCTCTCGCACCCCAAGCGAGCGCGCTACCAGGCTGCGCCACATCCCGTCGTGGGAGTTAGTATCTCTAGAAAAATTTATTTGGTCAAATAGGCGGGACGGGGTTGGAGGTTGAGGGCGTGGGTTAGCGGCGCGCGTTGGTGCGAGTGTCGTCCGCGTCGAGGAGCGAGAGGAGGTCGCGCATCTGCTGGCGGAGGCGGCGGAGCGCTTCGCGGCGGTCGTCGGTGAGTTCGACTTCCGGCTCCGGCGCGGCCTCTGTTTCGGGCGAAAATTCCTGCGGGCGCGCGGGCGTCTCTTCGGGAGTGTGGTCGGGCGGCGGGACGAGTTGCGGAGCGTTCGGCGCGGTCGAAGGCTGCGCGCTCGCGCTCATCTCAGGCGTGACGACTTTGAGCTTGCTGGCCCCGCGCAGCTCGTTCGTGAGCTTCTTCTTCGCCCCGGCGATGGTGTACTGGTCTTCGTAGAGCAGTTCCTTGATGCGCAAGACCATCTCGACATCGCGCTTGCGGTAGGTGCGCTGCCCGGCGCGGTTCTTCTGCGGCGCGAGCATCGGGAATTCCGACTCCCAGTAGCGCAGCACGTGCGCCTGCACCCCGCAGATGTCGCACACCTCTCCGATCTTGAAGAAGAGTTTTTCGGGGATGGAGATGGCCGCCCGGTTCATCTTTTTCAGACGCCTTTCGCCGAGGCCGAACCGACCTTACCAAGCTGTGCGGGACTGAAGGTTTAAACGCGAGCCACTCTTTACGTTGAAGCGGCAGGGAGCCGAACCGGCCCACATGTTACCCGCGCCCGTAAGCGTTGTCAACGCAATCATTAGCCCCGCCTCGGCTGACACCCTACAAGAAGAAAAGGGGAAAGGGGTAAAAGGGGAAGAGGGTAAAGGGGAGAAGACGAATCTTCTGTCTTTCCCTTTTACCCTCTTCCCCTTTTAACCTTTCCCCCTCTGCCCTTATTCCTCTTCCGGTCGGAGCATGATGAGGCGATTGACGGGGTCGAAGGTCAACTGGAAGGGGCGGAGCGCGTCGCGCCCCAAGAGGACGGGAGCGCCGTTCTCGGCGTTGAGCAGGAGGTCTGTGGGGACGCCGCGCAGGACGAGCGGGCCGAGGCTCACGGTCGCGGGCCGCACGCGGCGCGAGGCGACGCGCCCGCCTCCGAGGTCGCGCGTGCCCGCGCCTTCCCTGCCGCCTTCGGCGAGGATGCCGAGACTCCTCGCCGCCGTCGCGTTGACGGCCAAGCCGTAGCCGGAGCCGGTGTCAATCAGCGCCCGACGGCCTTCGGCGAGCATGACGAAGGGGCGGCGGCTTCCGCCTTCGACCAACCAGCGGACGACAGCCCCGCCCGGCGGCGTGTCGCCCGCGCGCAGAGGCGTCGAGCGCGGGTCGAAGACGCGCAGTTCGCTTCTCGGCATGTCAATCACGAAGCCGAGCGGCGAGAAGACCTCGGTCGGGTCGAGGATGCCGTCCACGTCCTCCGGCAGCCCCGGCGCGACGATGAAGAGGCCGCCCACGGGCAGAGAGTTTTCTCGGAAACCCGCCGACAGGCTGCGGACGAAAGCCTTCTGCCCGCCCGCGCGCCGCGCGCCGCTCAGGCCGCCGATCTCGATGCCGCGCCCGCCGGTCTCGACCTCCACTCGCGCGGCCCCCGCGACTCTCGGCGAGAGGATGCTCGCGCCCGCGCCCGTGTCCACGGCGAAGTCGAACGGCCCGGCCCCGTTGACCCAGACCCGGACGAGCAGGCCGCGCCCTTCCGACTCGCGGAAGCCGACGGGCGCGGGCAGGGCGCGGCCCTCGCGCCCCGCTCGCCTCTGGAATCCGCCCGCCCCGAACAGCGTCGAAGCGAAGCCGCCGTTTGAAAGCCTCCCGGCGAGCGAATGGGCAGCCCCAAAACTGTTCGGGGCCGCCCATTCGACGAAGACCAGACTGAGTATCAGAGCCGAAGCCAGACCGAGGACGGATGTCTTCAGACCTCTCCTCATCAGACTTTCGCTCCGCTTAGTAGTTGCGGTTCCGCTTGCGGAGCTTGTAGGTGTAGAGCGCCGAGCCGCCGCCGCCCGCGAGCGCGCCGATGGCCGCGCCCTTCTTGCCGCCGATGAGGCCGCCGACGACAGCGCCGCCGCCCGCGCCCATCGCGACCGTCAGCTTGTCACGGTGCTTCTGCCAGAAGGAGCGGCCCTTCTGCTGGCCGTAGTCGTAGTAAACGCGGCGCGAAGGGCTCGCGCGGCGGGCGGTGCGGCGCGGGGTCTGGCGATAAACCACGCGCGAAGCCGCCGGGGCCGTCGTCGTCGCGGCGGCGCGCGTCGGCGTCAATTCGGTCTCACGCGCGGCGGCCACGCCCTCGGAGAAGCCTTCGCGGAAGGCGGCCTTCTCGGCCTCGGTCATGTTGCTCGTCTCGGAGTTCAGCTCGTTCTCCGCGAGTTCGTTCGGGTTGACCTGCGTCGCCTCGGCGTTCAAAGGCTTGGCGTCGCTCGTCAGGTTGCTCTTGGTCACCTGCGCCGTCTCAGTCGCGCTCTTGCTGGGGCGCATCACGAAAGCGCCGACCGTGCCGCCGAGCAGGGCGGCGACCAGCGCCACGGGCAAAATCTTGTTCGTTGTCATGGGTTCGGGTCTCCTCTAATTCCGTTTGATTCTTTTTAATGACGCACCACAGTTCATGGACGCACCCGGAGACGGAGCAAGCCCCGTTCCTCAAAGTTGAACATCCGGCCCCGCACGCCGCACTTTAACAAACCACGCGCCGCTAGAGACCTTTCCCGGCGAAATGCAACCGCTTTGTCGTCAAATTGCAAGAAGACCAGAGGCGCGGGCCGGGCCCTCGCCACCGCCTCATATACGATATGGACTACACGCCAGACGATTTCCTCAGTCGTCCCTTCGAGCGCGGAGCGCCGTTGATGCGAGGCGGCCCGGTTGGACGCACGTCCCGCCGTGAGGCTATAATCCGCGCTTGCTCACCCTGAAGCTCCGGAGGTTCACCGCGCGCCGTGTCCACATCCACATCCGTTTTCCGCCTCGCACATCGCCTTGAGCGCGTCGGCTTCTCCGACATCGTCAAAATCCGCAACAAGGTGATGGAGCTGCGGGCCGCAGGGTCTTCCGTCTTCCAGTTCGAGGGCGGCGAGCCCTTCCTCCCCACGCCCGACCCGATCAAAGAGGCGATGGCCGAGGCGCTGCGAGAGAACCGGACGCGCTACGCACCTTCTTCCGGCATCGCCGAACTGCGCGCCGCGATTGCCGAAAAACTGCGCGAGCGCAACCGCATCAAGGCGCGCGAGGAGGACGTGGTCGTCCTCAACGGCGGGATGCAGGGACTCTTCGGCGCGTTCCAGTCGGTCGTCAACCCCGGCGAAGAGGTGCTCGTCTTCTCGCCCTACTGGACGCCGATTAAAGACCTCATCGCGCACTGCGAAGGCCGCACCGTGCTCGTCCCGACCGAAGAGGCGCGGCGCGAGGGCTTCGCCGCGACGCTCGCGCGTTACACGACCGACAAGTCGCGCGCGATTTACTACAACACGCCGCAGAACCCTTCGGGCGTCGTCTTCACGCGCGAAGAGGCGCAGGAGGTGGCGCGCTTCGCGCAGGAGCGCAACCTCGTCGTCATCGCCGACGAGGCTTACGAAGATTTAGTTTATGAAGGCGAGCACGTCTCCATCGCCTCGCTCGAAGGGATGCTGGAACGGACGATTACGTGCTACACGCTCTCGAAGTCCTACGCGATGACGGGCTGGCGCGTCGGCTACGCCGTGGCGACCGAGCCGTGGATGACGGGCATGAAGAAATGCCTGCTCTACTCGACCAACGGCGTCTCCACGCCCTCGCAGTGGGCGGCGGTCGCCGCCTTCGACCTGCCCGCCGATTTTTATGAGACTATCCGCGCCGCTTACCGGGAGCGCCGAGACCTTCTGCTCGCGGGCCTCAACGAACTCGGCCTCACGTGCGAAGCCCCGGCGGGCGCTTTCTACGCCTTCCCCGACGTGTTGCGCATTGACCGCGACAGCCGCGTCGCCGCCGACACCCTGCTCGAACGCGCGCAGGTCGCCACCGTCCCCGGCATCGTCTTCGGCGAGCACGGCGAAGGCCGCCTCCGCTTCTCCTTCTCCACCTCGCCCGAAATCATCCGCGCCGGGCTCGACTCGATGCGCCGGAACCTCTAAAAACAGGTGATGAGTAATAAGTGATGAGTGATGAGTGGACGGGTGAAGGCGGCGACTTCATTTCAGCCCGCCAGCCGTCCTCCGCGCGCCGCGCAAGTCGCAGCGAGTTCGACTTCATCAACTTTATCCGACGACGTGAGCTGCGGAGACTCAACGCACAAAACGCGGACTCATCACTCATCACTCATCACTCATCACTTCTCAAAGGT
This sequence comes from Pyrinomonadaceae bacterium, assembly GCA_035761505.1. Classification (GTDB taxonomy): domain Bacteria; phylum Acidobacteriota; class Blastocatellia; order Pyrinomonadales; family Pyrinomonadaceae; genus JAIVJM01. The sequence goes on along the minus strand of DASTQX010000263.1, from coordinate 16,253 downwards.
ATCGGCGACGACGCGGCGGTCATTCGTCAGCGCCGAGGCTTCGACACGGTCATTACCGCTGACCTCCTCGTCGAGGGCGTGGACTTCGACCTCGAACGCTTCCGCACTTCGCCGCGCGACCTCGGCCACAAGGCGCTCGCCGTCTCGCTCTCCGACATCGCCGCGATGGGGGCGAGCCCTTCGATGTGCCTGCTTTCGGTCGGCGTCCCGCGCGCGCGTTGGGAGAGCGGCTTCCTCGAACAACTCTACGAAGGCGTCTTCGCGCTCGCCGCGCGCCACGCGGTCAACCTCATCGGCGGCGACATCTCGCGCACGCCGCGTCACGTCGTCATTGACTCCATCGTCCTCGGCGAGACGCGGCGGGGCCGAGCCGTCCTCCGCTCCGGCGCGCGCCCCGGCGACCAAATCTTCTTGACCGGCGCGCTCGGCGGCGCGGCGGCGGGCCTCCGGCTTTTACAGGAAGGCTCAGACCCGAAGGGGGCCGACCGTCGGAGCCGCGCCCTTCGGCAACTGATGCGGCGGCAGACGAGGCCCACGCCGCGCGTCGAGTGGGGCCGCCTGCTCGGAGAGCGGAGGCTCGCCACCGCTTTGATTGATTTGAGCGACGGCCTCTCCTCCGACCTCTCGCACCTCTGCGCGGAGAGCGGCGTCGGCGCGTCAATCGAAGCCGCGCTCCTGCCCCTCGATTCGTCCCTCAAGGCGGCGGCCTTTAACGATGAAGACGCGCTCCGCCTCGCCCTCGACGGCGGCGAAGATTTTGAATTGCTCTTCACCGTCCGCCCGCGAGACGTGGCGAAGTTGCCGTTGGAAGTCGAAGGCGTCCGCCTCACGCGCGTCGGCGCAGTGACCGCCGAGCGCGGGCGTCTGGAACTGCTCCGCGACGGGCGCGCTCTTCCCCTCCGGCCCGGCGGTTTCGAGCACTTCAAGCGGCGAGGGCGTTAGACTCACTTCCCTCTCGTTCGACATCAAGTGGTTTGACTCGCCGCCCTCCGGTTGCCTAGACTCTCGGCACGGGCGCGGCGGCGGCTGAAGCGCCCTTCGGATTTCGCGGGCAGAGACGAGTCGAAGATGCTCAAATTTTTCAACACGCTTTCCGGCCAGTTAGAAGAGTTCCGACCGTTGCGCGAGGGCAAGGTGGGAATCTACTTCTGCGGCCCGACCGTCTGGGACTTCGCGCACATCGGCAACTTCCGCTCGCTCGGCGTCTTCGGCGACACGCTCTGCCGCTACCTCAGATACCGTGGCTACGAAGTAACGCACGTGATGAACATCACGGACGTGGAAGACCGCATCATCAAGTTCTCCAAAGAGCGCGGCCTCTCGATTGACGACTACACGGCGCGCTACATCGAAGCGCTCTGGGAAGACTTCGACGCGTTGGGCTGCGAGCGCCCCGACATCGTTCCGCGCGCGACGCGCCACATCCCGGAGATGATTGAAATCATCAAGCGGCTCAAAGCGACGGGCCACGCCTACGCTTCGGACGGCTCGTACTACTACCGCATCAGCTCGTTCCCCGAATACGGCAAGCTCTCGAAGATCAACTTCGCGGGCAACATCGTCGGCGGCAGCGAGCGCGTGGACACCGACAAGTACGAGAAGGAGGACGCGCGCGACTTCGCGCTCTGGAAGGCCGCCGACCCGTCGGACGCGCCCGCGTGGGACACGGAGATCGGGCGCGGTCGTCCCGGCTGGCACATCGAGTGCTCCGCGATGTCCATGAAGTACCTCGGCGAGACCTTCGACATTCACGCCGGAGGGATTGACCTCGTCTTCCCGCACCACGAGAACGAGATCGCGCAGAGCGAGGGCGCGACCGGGAAGAAGTTCGCCAACTTCTGGCTCCACGCCGAGCACCTCAAGGTCGAAGGCGAGACGATGTCGAAGACGCGCGGCAACTATTTCACTTTCCGCGACCTCCGCGAGAAGGGCTTCGACCCCATCGCCATCCGTTACCTGCTTTTGAGCGTCCCGTACCGCAAGCAGCTCAACTTCACCTTCGAGGCGCTGCGCGGCGCGGCCAAGACGGTCGAGAGTCTGCGCGACTTCCGCTCGCGCCTCGCGCGCACGCGCACCGAGTCGGGCTCGAACCCTGAGCTGCGCGCGGCAGCGGCTCGCGCGCTCGAAGAGTTCGAGGCCGGGATGGACGACGACCTCAACACCTCGGTCGCGCTCGCCGCCATCCACAACCTTTCGCGCGAGGTGAACCGCGCGCTCGACACCTGCGGCCTGCGCGCCGACGACCAGCGGGACATTCTTGAACTGGTCGCCCGCTTCGATACCGTCCTCAACATCTTCGGCACCGGGCGCGAAGAGGAACTGCTCGACGCCGAGATTCAGTCGCTCATTGACGAGCGGCAGGACGCGCGCCACCGCCGGGACTTCGCCCGCGCCGACCAGATTCGTGACGAGTTGGTCGCGCGCGGCATCACGCTCGAAGACACGCGCGACGGCGTGCGCTGGAAGCGGCGCGGCTCCTGATGTTAAAATCGGCCCGTACCGCTTATCAAAAGTTATCAAAAGTTATGTTGACGCCTTCGGCCTTACACTTCCGCCCGCTCGACAGCCGCGCCGACCTCTTTGCGGACTAGCCCTCCTCCGTCTCACAGTCGCGCCCGCTTCACTTCCCGAAATCATTCCCTCGCGACAGCCTTCTAAGGAGAAATGTTTATGTCAACGATTGCGCCTCCGAAGAGACCGGAGATTAAGACCGCTCTGCCCGGCCCCGCCGGGAAACAGATCATCGAGGACGACGCGCGCTACGTCACGCCTTCGTACCCGCGCCCCGGCTACCAACTCGTCGCCGAGCGGGCTTCCGGCGTGTGGGTCGAGGACGTGGACGGCAACACGTTCCTCGATTGCAACGCGGGCGTCGCCGTCTGCTCGACCGGCCACTGCCACCCCGAAGTCGTCAAGGCCATTCAGGAGCAGGCCGCGACGCTCATCCACATGTGCGGCACCGACTTCTTCTACCGCCACATGCCGGAGCTGGGCCGCAAGCTCGAAGAGATCGTTCCCGTACCCGGCCCCGTCCGCACGCACTTCGCCAACAGCGGAACCGAAGCGGTCGAGACGGCGCTCAAGCTCGCCATGCACGCCACGGGGCGCGAGAAGTTCATCGCCTTTTTCAACAGCTTCCACGGTCGCACGCTCGGCTCGCTCTCCCTCACCTCTTCAAAGGTCGCGCAGCGCCGGGGCTTCAAGCGACAACTGCTCGACGTGACGCACGTGCCTTACCCGAACAGCTACCGCCACCCGTTCACGGGCGGCCCGACGAGCGGGGCCGAGTCGGCGGCGGCGTGTCTCGACTGGATCGAGAATCGCCTCTTCAAGACGACGACGCCGCCCGAAGAGGTCGCTGGAATCGTCGTCGAAGCCGTGCAGGGCGAGGGCGGTTACGTCCCCGCGCCGCAGGAGTTCTTGGACGGCCTCCGGCGCATCTGTGACGAGCACGGCATCCTGCTCATCGTGGACGAGGTACAGTCGGGGATGGGCCGCACGGGCAAGATGTTCGCGTGCGACCACTACGGTCTGAGGCCCGACATCATCACGCTCGCCAAAGGCATCGGTTCGGGGATGCCGATGGGCGCGTGCGTGGCGCGCGCCGATTTGATGGACTGGAAACCGGGCGCGCACGCCTCGACCTTCGGCGGAAACCCCGTGGCCCTCGCCGCCTCGCTGAAGACCATCGAGTTGCTCGAACGTGAACTCGTCGCCAACAGCGCGGAGGTCGGCGCGCACCTCCAAGCGGGCCTGCGCCGCCTGATGGACAAGCACGAGTGCATCGGCGACGTGCGCGGCCTCGGCATGATGCTCGGCGTCGAGTTCGTCGAAGACAAGGCGAGCCGCACGCCTGCACCGGAGTTGCGCGACCGCGTCGAGGTCGAGTGCTACAACCGTGGCCTCATCCTCCTCGGAGCCGGTCACAACACCATCCGCTGGTCGCCGCCCCTCGTCCTCACCAAAGAGAACGCCGACGTGGCGCTGGAGATTTTCGACGAAGCCATCACTGCGCAGAAACAGTAAGCAGTAAGCGGTGAGCAGTAAGCAGTTTTAAAAACAAGGGCAGCCGGTCGTCTCACAACCCGGCTGCCTCTTTCTTTTACTGCTTACTGCTCACCGCTTACTGCTTACTTGCTTTTCCCCGCCCGCCACTTTAAAGTCAGCGCGGTTGCCTTGAGGCTTTTCCGCTCCGCCTTCGTTCGGCCTCGAAAAACTTTTCCCGTTGGACGCATCCCGAACCGCCCTCAACATCTTGCAAGGAGTCCTCATGTCTGCTCTTAAGAAATGGCGCGCGCCGCTCGTCTGCTTCGTCGCGCTCTCGGTCTCGCTCGGCCTCTTGGCGGGCGTCGGCGCGCGGCGGGCGCGGGCGCAGTTCGGCGGCTACGCGGTCACCGACCTCGGCTCGCTCGGCGGAGTCCAGAGCCGGGCGCGCGCGATTAACAACAGCGGGCGGGTGGTCGGCGACTCCATGCTCGCGGGCGGCCCGAACTCGTTCCCGTTCGCGTGGACGGGCGGGAGCATGTCGAACATCGAGAGCTTCACGGGCGGCAACAGCGGCGGCGCGAAGGCCGTCAACGAATTCGGCTACGCGGTCGGCTACGCCGAGACGAACACGGGCACGGTGCGGCCCTTCATCTGGTCGGACATCTTCGGCAAGAAGGATTTGGGGACGCTCGGCGGCGAACTCGCCGTCGCCCACGACATCAACGACGCCGTGCAGGTCGTCGGCCAGTCCGAGATTCGCGCGCTCGTTGACCGGGGCTTCGTGTGGAGCCCGACGACGGGCATGCAGACCATCCCGACGCTCGGCGGCTCTTCGAGCACGGCCAACGGCATCAACAACGCGGGGCAGATCGTCGGCGGCTCTTCGACTTCCAACGGCCAGCACCACGCCTTCCTCCTGAGCGGCGGCGTGATGAGCGACCTCGGCACGCTCGGCGGTTCGCAGAGCATCGCCTACGAAATCAACGACGCGGGCCAAGTCGTCGGCTACTCGACAACCGTCACGGGGCCGATTAACCCGCCGCTGCACGCCTTCCTCTACACCGTCGCGGGCGGCATGACCGACCTCGGCACGCTCGGCGGGACGCGCAGCATCGCCTACGACATCAACACTCGCGGAGACGTGGTCGGCGCGTCCGAGATCGCGCCGGGCGTCGAGCGCGCGTTCCTCTACACGTCTCTCTCCGGCATGGTAGACCTCAACACGATGGTCTTCTCTTCGGGCTGGACGTTTCTGGAAGCCAACGGCATCAACGACAAAGGCGAGATCGTCGGGACGGGCATCAACCCGCAGGGGCAGAAGCACGCCTTCCTGCTGACCTCTCTGCGAGACGAGATTCCGGGCAGCGGGCCGCCGCCCTGCTTCTCCACGACGAGCCCCATCCTCATCCCGGCGCAGCCGGCAATCGCGCCCCCGCTCAACGACAAGAGCCGCATCCGAAGGTCTTTCAATCAAGAGCTTCCGGCGTTGACCCCGCAGCCCGCGCCGAAGTCAGAACCTCTGCGGGACGCCCCTGACGGAGCGAACCGTGTCACGCGCAATCAGAAGCTCCTCATCCGTCGGGATGACATAGACGGCGAGCCTTGAGGCGTCGCTGCTGATTAAGCCTTCGCGCCTCTGCGTGTGCGCCTCGTTGCGCGCCGCGTCGAGTTCCAGCCCCATCCACTCCTGCCCCTCGCAGACGCGTGCGCGCACCTCCGGCGAGTTCTCGCCGATGCCGCCCGTGAAGACGAGCGCGTCCGCGCCGCCGAGCGCCGCCATGTACGCCCCGACGTACTTCCGCACGCGGTAGCAGAAGATGGCGACGGCCAGATGCGCCCGCCGGTCGCCCGACTCGCGCGCCTCGTCCAGAAGTTCCCGCATGTCGTTCGTCAAACCCGAAATGCCGAGCAGCCCCGATTGCTTGTTGAGCACCGTCTCGACCTCCTGCGGCGTCAACCCCTCCTTCGCGCCGATGTGATCGAAGATGGCCGGGTCAACGTCGCCGGAGCGAGTCCCCATCACCAACCCTTCGAGCGGCGTGAGCCCCATCGAAGTGTCATAAGAGTCGCCCCCCTTAATCGCCGCCGCCGAGCAGCCGTTGCCGAGGTGCAGCGTGATGATGTTCGTCCGCGCCCTCTCTATCCCGCGCAACTTGCGATACCGGTAAGCGACGTAGCGGTGCGACGTGCCGTGGAAGCCGTAGCGGCGGATGCGGTGACGCCTGTACCACTGATAAGGCAGGGCGTAGAGGTAGGCGTGCGGCGGCAAGGTCTGATGGAAAGCCGTGTCGAAGACGGCGACCTGCGGCAGCCCCGGCCCGAAGACCTCGCGCGCGGCCAGAATCCCTCGGATGTTCGCCGGGTTGTGGAGCGGCGCGAGGTCAATGCAATCCTCGATGCCGCGCACGACTTCGTCGTTGATGAGCACCGAGTCCTTGAAGCGCTCGCCGCCGTGGACGACGCGGTGGCCGACGGCGTGGATGTCGGAGACGGACGTAACCGATTCGATGCCGGAACTCTCGGAGGTCGCCCAGCGGATGACCGTCTCGACCGCCGCGCGCGTGTCGCGCACCGGCGCGGTCGTGCGCTGCGGCTCGCGCCCCTCGGCCTCGAAGGTGATGATGGCCTCGCCCCCGATGCGCTCGACGACGCCGCCCGCCAGACGCTCGTCCGTGTCCGCGGCTATCCGTTCGAGGTCGGTCGCAATGATCTGGAACTTGACGGTGGCGCTCCCGCAGTTGAGGACAAGGACGTTCATGGGTGAATGGTAAATGGTGAATGGTAAATGGTAAATGGTAAATAGAGTTGAGCGGTGATGGACTTGTCTGCTTACCATTCAAGTCGAGGAACAGACAACTGCCATTTTCCATTCACCATTTACCATTTACCCGTCGCCTTAGAGGTGGCGAAGGAAGGCTTCCGGGTCGGCGAGGAAGTCTCTGGTGAGGGAGACGTGCTCGACTTCGTCGTAGGGGATTTCGCGGACGGGCGCGTGGTCGAAGCTGAGGATGGAGGCGTCGGGGAAGGCCATCAAAATCGGCGAGTGGGTGGCGATGACGAACTGCGAGTCCTGCGCGACCATCCCTTTGAGCATCGAGAGCAGGGCCAGTTGTCTCTGTGGCGAGAGCGGGGCTTCCGGCTCGTCCAAGAGGTAGAGGCCGCCCGGCACGAAGCGCGACTGGAAGAGTTGCAGAAACCCTTCGCCGTGCGAGCGCGCGTCGGCGTCCTCGCCGTAGCGGCTCACGAGCGCGCTCCTCTGCCCGCGCACCACGCCTTGCGCCAGACTGAGGCCGTAGCCCTTCAACTCCTTCTCGAAATCCACGGCCATCTCTTCCAACTCCGCGCTCGTCCGGTTGACGCGCTTGGCGAAGCCGAAGAAGTCTTCGGCGCGGAGGAAGAAGCCTCTGTGCGTCCGCTTCGTCCACACGAACTTTAACTGCGACGCGAGATGCCGCGCGTGCGCGAGCGTCTTGTCCGTTCGCACGTCCTCGCCGCCGACGACGACCGAGCCCACGCCCGCCGCCACGGCTTCCAGCAACGTTGACTTCCCCGTCCCGTTCTCGCCCACGAGGAAAGTCACGGGCCGCCGGAACTCAAGCTCACGGAGCTTCTTCACGGTCGGGATGTTGAAGGGAAAGCCCTCCCGCTTCTTCAACGAAGGCTTGAAGCTGAACGAGCGGAGGTGAATCATCTTTCGGCTCCCGCGAGGCGGCGCGCGAGGTCGCGCATTCTTAGTCCCAGTTCAAGTTCGTCCACGCCCGTCACGCGACCGTCGCGGAAGAGTTCGCGGCCCGCGACCATCGTTAAGCGAACGTCGCGGCCCGTGGAAGCGAAGAGGAGCGCGGTCGAAGGGTCGTGGACGGGCTGCTGGTGCGCGCCGCCGAGGCCGACGACGGTGAGGTCTGCGGCTTTGCCTTCGACGAGGACGCCGGTTTGATGTCCGAGGCCGAGCGCGCGCGCGCCGCCTTCGGTCGCCGCGCGCAGCGCTTCCGCGTCGCCCAACATGCGCCCGCCTTCGAGCGTGTCTCCGGCGGCGCGCGAGACGAGCGCGGCGAAGCGCGCCTCTTCCAAGAGGTCGCAGGTGTTGTTGCTCGCCACCGAGTCGCTGCCGAGCCCCACGTCGAGCCCTGCGCGGACGAACGCCGCGAACGGCGCTCGACCGTGGCCGAGCTTCGCGTTCGACTTCGGGCAGTGCGCGACGCCCGCCTTCGACTCTCTCAAGGTCTCGATGTCGGCCTCGTCGGTGCGGACGCAATGCGCGAGCAGCGGGCGGGCGCGCAGGAGCCCTACCCGCGCGAGGTACTGCACGGTCGAGACGCCGGGCGCGCGCCACTCGATGCCGCGCGCCTCGTAACTCTCGGCGAAGGGGCCGCGCCCCTCGCGCACGAAAAGCTCTTCGGCGTGTGACTCCGCCGCGTGCATCATCAGGGGCAGGCGTTCCGAGACGGCGTGCTCGGTCAGGAGTTCGAGCAGCGGTCGGCTCACCGTGTACGGCGCGTGCGGCGAGACGCCGAGCGTGACCCACTCGTTCTCGCCCGCGCGCAGCGAGGCGAGTTTGTCGCGCGCCTGCTCGAACTGCTCCCGCGCTTCGTTCGCGTCAGGCCCGAAGACCTCTTGATAGACGATACCGCGCAGGCCCACGTCGCGGAGCGCCTTCATCGTCGTGACCGCCGAGTCGCTCGCGTCGCCCACGCACGTCACGCCCGCGCGCAAAGCCTCGACCGCGCCCCACGCGGCTGAGACGTACAAGTCCTCCGCCGTCATCCGCAGCATGCGCGCGACGGTGAGCTTCTTGAGCCACGCGAAGAAGTCGCCCTCCACGTCTTCGAGGAAGCCACGCATCGCCGTCAACTCAAGGTGCGTGTGGCAGTTGACGAAGCCGGGCATGATGACCGCCTCGCCGAAGTCCTCGGCCTCCGCGCCCCGGAACTTCTCGGCCAGTTCGCGGCGCGCGCCGACGCCGACGACGCGCCCGCCCTCGACCGCCACGGCCCCGCCCTCAAGCGGCCCCGAAGCAATCGGCAACACCCAACGCGCGCTGTACAGTTTCGCCATCGTCTTCACCGCCCGTCACTCGTCCGCGCGCGCGCGCGGCGGCGCAGAAGGAACCAGAAGAGGCCCGAAAGGATAACCACACTCCCGCCGCCCGCCGCAACTACGCGGATGCCGACTCGATCCGCCGCCGCGCCGGAGACGAGAATCGAGCCGACCATCGTGAGCGTCGTCAGAGTCTCGTAAGAAGCGAAGACGCGCCCGGCGAAGGCGTCCTCCGTGCGCTTCATCATGATGGTCTGCTGCGCCGTCCACCAGATGGCGAAGTTCATCTCGCGCGCGACCAGCACAAGGGCCGCGCCCCAAAGATTCGGCATGAGGCTAAAGAGCGCCAGCCCGCAGCCGTCGAGAAAGAGCGAGCGCCCCATCCGAGAGCCGAGTCCCGACCCGCCCGCGCGGTTGAAGCGGCGCGCAAGCGGAGCGCCGAGCACCCCGCCCAGACCCATCGCCACGAACAGCACCGAGATGCCGAAGTCCGTCGGGCGCTCGATTAAGGCGCGAGCCCCCGCGCCCCAACTCATTATCTCTTCCTCGCCGAGCCGCGCGCCGAAGATGCTATACAACGCTCGCGCCGCGCCGTTCCCCAGACCCCAACCGGCGGCCACGATGAAGATGCCGCTCAAGAGAGCGTCGCGCCTCACGTACCTCAAACCCTCGCGGAACTCGCCCGCCGCGCGCCGCATGACGGAAGGCAACGGCCTCGAAGTCGCCTGCACGCCTTCCGCTTTGAAATCAGAACTCTTCAAACTCTCCAATCTCGAATCGTCTTTCGCGCCTCCCGCCTCGTGCCTTCTGCTCAAAGCCTTTCGGATGCGCCGAATCATCTCGGCGGAGGCGAGGAAGGTGAGCGCGTTGAGGACGAAGACCGTGTCGCGTCCGAGCGCCGTCGCCACGACGCCGCCGAGCGCGGAGCCGACCGCGATGGTCGCGGCGGTGGTCGAGGCCGAGAGCGAGTTGGCGTTGAGAAGCTCTTCCGTGCCGCCGACGAGGTTCGGGATCGAGGCGCGCTTGGCGGCGTTGAAGAAGGCCGCGACGGAGAAGAGCGCCGCGCCGACCGCGTAGATGACCGGCAGCGAGGCGAGGCGTTCGGCGGCGAGGAAGCCGAGCGCGAGGAAGGCGCGCACGATGTCCGCCGCGATCATCACGCGGCGGCGGTCGAAGCGGTCAACGACGACACCCGCGACCGGGCCGAAGAGGAAGAGAGGCAGATGCCGCGCGACGGCATAGACGGCAATCGCCAGCCCGACGCTCCGGCCCTCGGTCAACTGGATGGCGAGCGCGAGCACGGCGATATTGTTCAGCCAGTCGCCGACCTCCGAGACGACCTGCCCCAGCCACAGCCGCCGGAAGTCAGGGTTGGAAGCGAGCAACTGCCGGTAGGTCATAGGAAAGTGAGCGGTAAGCGGTGAGCAGTAAGCAGTAAAAGCGATTTCGGATTCGGGATTCGAGTTTTGAAGTCTGAGATTTAAAGTCCAAGAACGGCCTTCCTCTTTTTACCGCTCGCGGCTCACCGCTTACTGCTTGCTTTCTTCTCCCGGTAGCGTTCGAGGATGTTCGAGACGTAGGCGCGCGTCGAGGAGATGTCAATGCGCGCGACGAACTGCTCGGCGGTGAGGGGCTGCGCGCCGGGGCTCACCTTGTTCCACTCGGCGGCGCGGCTTGGCCCGGCGTTGTAACCGGCGACGATGCGCGCCTCCCAGCCGGGCGTGTCGCGGTAGTCCTTCGAGATTTTTTCCAAGTACCAGCAGCCGATCTGGATGTTGCGCTCCGGGTCGAGGAGGATACTTCCGGGGTCTTGCCGCATCCGCTCGCTGAACTCGCGCATCCCCGTCTCCGCCGCCCACTCGCGCCCCACCGCCGGCATCACCTGCATCAACCCGAACTCGCCGTCCTCGCCCCTCTTCCACGGGCTGAAGTACGTCTCCTCGTGGATGATGCTCCACACCAGATCGGGGTCGAGCCGATAGACGGCGGCGTGCCGCTCGATCAAAGCGTCGTAACGATGAATCCAGTACTGGTTGAAGTAGTAGAGCGCGACGGCGCAGAGGGCGATGAGGATTACTCCGGCGAGCGCGAGTCGTTTCAAGACGGGCATCAGGTTGGCGTCGTTCTATATTTCTTCAAACTCGTCAGGATCAATTCCTGCCTGCCGGAGTATGCTTCGGAGGGTGCCGACGGGAACCTCTCTGTGATGCGGCACGACCGCCGTGTAAGTTCCCTCTGAAGTCCTCTTAGCGAACTTTACGTGACTTCCCTTCTGACTCACCTCGGCGAAACCCAGAGCCTCCAACTTTCGCTTCACCTCACGAAAGGGGAGCAGCCTAAGCGGCATCGAGTTCGACCTCGATCTTGCGAATCCGAGGCAGTATCGTCGCGCGCGGGGGCTCGAAGTGGAGTTCCAAAGCTTCTCGCAGGTTGTCGAGCGCCTCCTGCTCGGTCGAGCCCTGACTGGCGACATCAACTTCTCGACACTGGGCGACGAACCATTCGCCCTCCTGCCACACGCTCGCTGTAAACTCTTGAAGCATGATCTTCCTCAAGGATTCGTCCGCGTTCCGGGAGCCGTCAGTTGCGGCGTCTCAGGTGCGACCAGAGGTCGGCCTTCGAGCTGGAGGCGTCGGGACCTTCGTAGCGCGAGAGGAGGGCGCGGCGGTCGAGGACGTGGCCCTGCAACCAGACCTCGGCGGAGAAGCTCGCGCCGATTGAGAGCGCGTCGCCGCGCAGCGTCCGGCGGTTGACGAGCACTTCGAGCCGGAGCCTTTCGAGGTCGAGATAGACCCAGTACAGTTCGCTCCCCGAAAGCGGGTTGCGGAGCGGCTTGAAGGAGATGACGCGGCCCGTCAGGCACCAGTCGTTCTCGTGCGCGGCGCGCGAGGGCGCGGCCTCTTCCAAAGGCTGCCAGCGGACGCGCTCGCCGCGCGAGCGGGAGACGCGCGCGCGGTAGGCGAGCCCGCAGAGGCCGACGTGCAACTCCGGCGCGCGGAAGCCTTCGGGGCCGACCTCGGTGAGGTTCTGCAACTCGAAGAGCACTTCGGTCTCCGTCCCGTCGCAGTAGCCGTGGACGATGGCCTCGCCGTCCTCGTCGTACTCGGTCAAGGCCCACGGGCTCACGCGCTGCGTGTAGCGCGCGCGGAAGCCGGGGCGACAGTCGGCGTAGAAAATCTCGCCCGTCCCCGACTCGTAGAGCACCGTCCAGACTTCCAGCCCCTCGCCCAGCTTCCAGCAGCGCCCGTGGAGCACGGCCCCGCGCCGCAGGAGTTGCGTCGGCTCGCCCTGATCCCCGGCCCGCTCGGCGAGATGGTTGAAGTCCTTCTCGCTCGGCACTTCCAATCCGATGGCCTCGAACGTCTCGTCCATAATTCTAAAAGCAGAGGCTTGGGGCTTGAAGCTTGAGGCTCGAAAAACAACTTGTCTTCAACAAGTCTTTAACCTCCGATCTCCAGCCTCCAGTCCGTTATCCTGTCGCGCGTTTCCTCGACGCGGCTTTGGTCGTCTTGTTCTCTTCCCCGGCGCGGGGCGCGCGCGCGCGGAAGCCGCGAATGTTGCGCGCGGGGCCGTGGCGCGGGCGTTGGCCGGAGCGCACCATCTCGGCAAACAACTCGATGTCGTAGTCGGCCTCGCGCGACATCTCTTCGCGGATGGCGTGCAACTCTTCAAGGAATTTCGGCTTGCGGTACATGCTTGATAAGACCGTAAATCGGAAATCGTGAATCGTCAATCGGAAATCGTCAAAAGCCGTGAATCGTTAATCGTCAAGCATGCATAGTAAGAAGCTGTTTCTGACGATACATGATTGACGGCTTTCACGTCTCACGGCTTTCGGTCAACTCCGAGACGAGAAATTCGGGCGTCACGATCTGCGGGACGAAGAAGCCCGCCGCCGTGTTGAAGAGGCGGATGCGCGCCTGCCGACGCACGTTCGCGAGGTGCCCGAAGTTCCACGTCACCAGATAGTCTATTTTGTTGAACGAGGCGACCGCGACGTGGACGGCGTCGCCGAGATACTTGCGATGAAAGATGCCGCGCGCGATGTAGCCTTCAGCGAGGATGGCGGCCTCCTCCGTCAGCTCAACCTGTTCGAGCGAGGAGATGAGCTTCAAGTAACCGGTACGGTGCGGCTCCGGCACGCGCTCCAACTCGCGCACGACGAGCGGCGAGACAACCGCGCGGTATTCCGAAAGCTCGTGCTCCCACCAACGGATGGTGAGGTCGCGGCGGAACGGCTCGCCGTTGTCGAGGTACGCGCCGACGACCGAAGTCTCGATGTAGATGCTCTGCTTCATCCCTGACTCGTCACGACTGGGGCCTTGCCCTTCGTGTCGTCCTCTTTCATCTCCTTCGTCTGAAGTTCGAGCCGGATGACGGCGCGCTCGAAGTCGAAGGTCAACCGGAAGTGGCGCAGGATGTTGCCGCCGATGATGCCGGTCTGCTCGAACCCGGCGGTCTCGTTGATCGAGTCCATGTCGAGGACGGCGGCATAGACGTTGCGGCGCGCGTGCGGGCCGAGTTCGACGCGCGGCAGCATCAGCGTCTTGATGTTGTCGGCGAGCCCCGCCGCGCCGTAAACGCGGATGACGCCGCCGCGCTCGAAGCGCGCGAGGTCTTCGCGCGAAGCGAGAGCCTGCGAGACGACCGTCACGGTCGCGCCCGTATCCACGATGAAGTTGACGGGCTTCATCACCCCGTCCAAGCGGAACTCGCCGCTCCAGAAGCCGCTCGAAGTGGTGCGAATCGGAATCTCGATGCCGGGCGGCGGCGTCGAAGGGTCGTACTGCGGGCGCGCGTTGTCGCGCAGGAGCGTCATCGTCCGCGCGCTGTAGTCAATCGTCGTCAGGTACTTCGAGAGCACCGAGAGGCCGATGTAGCCGTCCACCTGCTCGTGGTCGTTGAAGAACTGCCGGATATAGACGGGCACGCGGTCAATCTTGGCCTCGCCCATGTGCAGCGATTGGAGGAAGCCATAGACGATCTCGAAGCGGCCCGCCCCGCCGACGGCCCGCGCCATGCCGCCGCGTGCGACCGGCTTGAGGTTCATGCGGTCGGCGGCGCGCGTCGAGATGACGCACATCCCCGCGCCCGAATCCACGACGAAGCGCAAGGGCTCCTTCGAGCCGTTGATGCGTACTTCTATCACGGGCCGGTTGTTGACGACCTCGACGGGGAGGACGGTGTTGTTCGCGCCGCCGACGCTGTTGAGATCGCGTTGCGAGCCGAGATAGCGGAGGAAGGCGATGAGGCCACGGATGCGCTCGCGGCGGTCGGTGTCGGTGCGCGGCGCGACGCGCAGGAAGTGCTCGTAGGCGTTGGCTGCTTCGGCGTAGCGCTCGGAGCGCGCGGCGACCTGACCGAGGTTGAAGTGATAGTCGGGCTCCGAGGCGTCGAGGAAGGCGGCGCGGCGCAACCCGGCGAGGCTCGACGTGAGGCGGTTCTCATAAAAGTCCACCATCGCCAGCCCGGCAATCGCCATTGCATCGTCGTCCTTAAAACTCAGGGCGGTGCGAAACTCCTCGACCGAGAGGCGGAAGTCGCCGGAGGCGAGCAGCGCCGCGCCGAGCAGCGAGTGCGCGCGCGCCGACAGGGGCTCAATCGTCACGACGCGCGCCGCCTGATCGAAGGCTTCCTGATTCTTCCGCTGCTTGAGGAGCGCGTGGCCGAGGCCAAGCCGCGCCTCGTTGTCGCGCGCGTCCTTCGCCACGATCTCGCGGTACAGCTTCTCCGCCTCCTCGAAGTCGCCTGAGCGCAGCACGCGCTCGGCCCGCTCCCGCGCCTTCTTGTTCGACGCGGCGGCCCCCGCCGCACTCCCGCCCGCCAGAACCACGAAGGCCAACAAGAAACCAATCGCCCGACGTGTGAGCTTATTCATGGTGAACTCCGTAAGGCCAGTGATGAGTGATGAGTGATAAGTGATAAGTGATGGAAGTGACGAGACGAGCCGTCTTCTTCTTATCACTCATCACTCATCACTCATCACTCATTTCAGTATCTCTCCCGTCTTCATTGACCAGAGGACGAGGTCGAGTTCGTCGAAGTCAATGCGCACGTCGCGGGCGAAGCCGCGAAGGCGCTCTTCGGTGGCGAGGTAGCGGGCGCGAGTCGTCGGAGGCTGCGGCGACTCGATGACCCCGATCTCGGCGAGGCAGCGCAGGATGTGTTTATCAAGAATCGCGTAGCCGCGCAGGCCGACGTTGCGTAGGAAGTGGCTCGACTCTTTGTAGCCGAGCCCTTTGATGCCCCGCTCGCGCGCCAGCCAGTCGCGCCGCGCTATCGGGTCGGAGAAGCCTTCGAGCCGCTCGCGCAAGCGCATCCGGCAATCGCCTTCGAGGTACTCGCGCGTGACGACGATGTAGCCGGAGCGCGCGCGCGGGTAGCGGTGCTTCGACTGGAGAGCGCCCGCCAGCTCTTCGTGCGTGCCGCGCGCCAACAACTCGCGCACCGCCTCGACCGAGCGCAAGCCCATGCGCGCCGAAGCCCCGGCGGTGAAGATGCAGAAGACCAGCTCTTCCCACAGCCTCTCGTCCGAGGCCGCGCGCCACACCTCGTCGAACTCGGCGAGGCGCGCTTTGATCTCGGCGCGGCGCGCGCGATGCGCCGCTCGAATCTTCTCGACGGTGACGGGTTCCTTCTCTCGGCGCACGTTGGCGGTTTATCAAGAACGAGGTCGGCCAGAACTGCGTCGGATTTTAGGAGCGCCCTCGCGGCAATGTCAAAAGAAAGTGAGCAGTGAGCAGAAAGCAGTGAGCAGTTTTCAGTTGTCGGCCTTCGGCGTTCGCCTTCGAGATGCGGATTTGAGATTTCAAATTTGGAATTTCAAATCTTAACTGCTTACGGCTCAGCGCTCACTGCTCACTTTCTTCTCGGAACGGCAGTTGCTTTCAGCCTTTAAGATGCTTGTGGGCGCGCATGCATCCAGTACGATGCGGGCTGGCATCCAAGTGTTTGCCCGTGGTGGCTCCCTCCCCACAACCTTGCGACTCGCGCCGTTGACTCAAGGATTGTTGTGCTATGATGGCGCACTTTTTTAGTAACATCATTTTTTGAGGTCACGGAATGGGTGATTTGAAGACTATCCGTTTTATTCTCGCTTTCGTCATCCTGCTCGCGCCGCTTGCCACGGCGAGCGCGCAGGTCGAGCGCTCTTTGCCGCCCGTCGCGCCGAAGCCTCCGGCCTCCGAGCCTCTGAGCGTGCCGCCGTTGCCGGGCACGCCGCAGGACGA
>DASTQX010000262.1:0-18089 GCA_035761505.1 Pyrinomonadaceae bacterium | reverse complement strand
AAAGACCGCCGCGCCGCCGAGGAAGGCGCTTCTTCCGACGCTTCCTCCCCGGCGGCTCGAAGCCTTTTTCCGCCCCCGGCGGACGCGCGGATTGAAGGCCCGCGCGGGCCTTATTTTGGCCGCGCGGAGGGCCGTCTCGCGCTCCTCTCAGGGGGCCGTTTCGGCGGCGTTTTTCGGCGCGCTTCGGGGGCCGAAAAAAAGGTTCGCGGGGCGTCCTGTTTTACTTGCGCGGGCGGCTAAAAATGTAGTATTTAACATCTCGTTTACGCTGTCGTCAGACTCGCGAAAACGGCTTCCCGTATGGTATAAGTTTGAGTCTCAAACTTCTCCGTCCCTTTTAACAAAAAGGACATTCCAGGAATTTTTCGGGGCTTCGGAAAACGAGTTTCTTGTGCCCCGCTCGCAACCCTAAAAGCACCGTGCGCTCCGCCCGAAGGACTGGCTCTGCCGGCATGACGAGAAAGCAAGAAGTTCGCCTCCCCCGCCAGCCCGCCCAAGGCCCGGAGCACGCACGCGCGCCCCGGAGTTCGCGCCCGCCCCGCGCCGCGCGCCAACTCCACTCATCAACTTCAGGATTAAAATCGTAAGGAGTCTTCTCCATGAGAAAGTTTTTGCATCTCTCTCTGGCCCCGCTGCTGGTGTTCGCCTGCATGTGCACCTCGGCCTTCGCCCAGTCCACCACTGACGGCGCTATCGGCGGCACGGTCAAAGACCCGAACGGCGCTATTGTCACCGGTGCCTCCGTCACCGTGCGCAATCAGGAAACGAACAAGGAGAGCACGGGCACGACCGACGACGAGGGCCGCTTCCGCATCGTGCAGCTCCCGCCGGGCAACTACACCGTGACGATCAACCAGAGCGGCTTCGCGACCTTCACGCAACAGTCCATCGTGGTCGAGGTCGGGCGCGTCACTTCGCTCGACATCCCGCTGGGGCTCGTCGGCGCGCAGGAGACCGTCGAGGTGACGGCTGAGGCACCCGTCATCAACACGTCGCAGCAGGACTTCTCGACGAACATCAACCAGACCTCGATCAACGAGCTGCCGATCAACGGTCGCCGCGCCTCGAACTTCGTCCTCCTGACGCCCGGTGCCGTCCCCGACGGCGACTTCGGCCTCGTCTCGTTCCGCGGCATCTCCGGCCTGCTCAACAACTCGACCGTGGACGGCGGCAACAACAACAACGCCTTCTTCGCCGAGGAGGCGGGCCGCACGCGCATCAGCTCCTCGATCAGTCAGGCGGCGGTGCGCGAGTTTCAGGTCAACACCTCGAACTACTCCGCCGAGTACGGGCGCGCGGCGGGCGGCGTCATCAACACCGTCACCAAGAGCGGCACCAACGACTTCCACGGCCAGCTCTTCTACTACCTGCGCGACAACCGCTTCGGCGCGCGCAACCCGCGCGGCATCAACCCGCAGAACGGCGACCCGCTCAAGCCGGTTGACGAGCGCCACCAGTTCGGCGGCGCGGTCGGCGGCCCCATCGCCCCGGACAAGCTCTTCTTCTTCTTCAGCTACGAGCAGCAGAAGCGTGACTTCCCCGGCATCGCGCAGTTCTTCGTCGGGAGCTACCTGAACACCATCAACGCGACGAATCTGGCGGCGCGCGGCGTCACGCCGGCGCAGATTGACGCCACGCGCGCCTTCATCCTCGGCCTGACGGGCGAGGTGCCGCGCACGCAGGATCAGACGCTCATCCTGCCGAAGATTGACTGGACGATCAACCAGTCCAACACCTTCACCTTCACCTACAACCGCCTCCGCAGCGAGTCGCCCAACGGCGTTCAGACGCAGGCCACGGTGACGCGCGGCATCCGCAGCTTCGGCGACGACTTCGTGGACATTGACTACGGCATCTTCCGCCTCGCCTCGACCATCTCGCCGACCATCGTCAACGAGGCGCGCGTCAAGGTCGGGCGCGAAGACCTCTACCAGTTCAGCAACGAGCCCGCGCCCGGCGAGCCGACGACCGGCCCCGGCGGTCGCTCGCCCTCGGTGGCGCTCACCAACGGCCTGACCTTCGGCAAGCCGAACTTCCTCGAACGCACGCACAACCCGTTGGAGGACAACTTTCAGGTCGTTGACAACGTGACGCTCACGCGCGGCAACCACACCATCAAGGTCGGCGGCGACGTGCTCTACACCCGCGACGTGCTGGATAACCTCTTCCAAGAGGGCGGCGTCTATGCCTACAACAACGTCAACGACTTCATCGTGGACTATGTCAACTTCACGAGCAGCGGCGCGCTGCGCACGCTGAGCGCGACCACCCCGACCACGAACCCCGCCGGGCGCTGCTCGACCTCGACGCGCCGCGCGGGCCAGTGCTACACGAGCAACTACGCTCAGGGCTTCGGCTCGCCGGGCGCGGAGTTCAGCACGACCGACCTCGCCTTCTACATTCAGGACGACTGGCGCTACACGCCGCGCCTGACCGTCAACCTCGGCCTCCGCTACGAAGTCCAGCTCATGCCGGAGCCGCAGATTCCGAACCCGCTCTTCCCGCAGACGGGCGTCTTCCCGACCGACAAGAACAACTTCGGCCCGCGCGGCGGCTTCGCCTACGACGTGTTCGGCGACGGCAAGACTTCCGTGCGCGGCGGCATCGGCCTCTACTACGGGCGGCTTATCAACTCGACGATCTCGAACGCCATCACCAACACGGGCGTTGACCTCGGACAGGTGCAAATCTCGCTCAACCCGGCGACCGCCGCGAACGCGCCCATCTTCCCGAACGTGGTCGCCTCGCCGTTCGCCAACCCGACGGGCGCGCACGTCCCCGGCTCCAGCATCGTCGTGCTCGAAGAGAACCTCCACCACCCGTCCATCATTCAGGGCGACTTCATCGTCGAGCGCGAAATCGCGCGCAACACGATTGTCTCCGCCTCTTACATCACGAGCCGTGGGCGCTTCCTGCCCGCGTTCATCAACAAGAACATCGCCCCGGCGACGACCTTTGCCACGCTGACCGCCTCCGGCGGCCCGTTCGCCGGCCAGTCCGTCACCGTGCCCGTTTACACGTCGCGCATCAACCCGAACTTCTTCAACATCACGGAAGTTCGCGGCGTGATCGAGTCCACCTACCACGCGCTCGTCTTGCAGGCCAACCGCCGCCTGACCAACGGGCTCCAGTTTCAGGCGAGCTACACCATGTCGCGCGCCAAGGACAACGGCCAAACTTCGGTCACGTTCTCCTCGACCAACACGCCGACCGACCCGTACAACCTTGACCTCGACAGCGGGGTCACGGACTTCGATGTCCCGCACCGCTTCGTCGCCAGCGCCGTCTGGTCGCCGCGCGGCTTCGGGCTCGACGAGTCGGCGGTGGGCCGCGCCATCTTCGGCGGCTGGACGCTCGCGCCGATTGTCACGGCCCAGTCGGGTCGGCCTTACTCGGCGGAGGTTTCGGGACGGCCCATCGCGGCGGCCCTGAACTCCAGCATCACCGGCTCAGGCGGCGACAGCTACTTCCTGCCGGGGGGCCGCAACTCCTTCCGCCAGCCGAAGCTCGTCAACGTCGACATGCGCCTTTCGCGCCGCTTCAACTTCACCGAGAACACCAACCTTGAGTTCCTGATCGAAGGGTTCAACCTCTTCAACCGGACTCATATCACCTCGGTCAACACCACGGCCTACACCATCAGCGGCTCAACGCTCGTCCCGTCCGCGTCCTTCGGGACCGACTCGGCGACCGGCAACTCGATCTTCCGCGAGCGGCAAGTGCAGATGGCCGTCCGCTTCCAGTTCTAAAGGAAGCACGCGGACAGAAAAACTTCGGGCGCGCCCTTCAAAAAGGCGCGCCCGTTTTTTTTCTCCATTGCCCGAACAGAAACGCGACCGTGGCGGCGGTTGCATCGTCGTCGTCTAAGCTCGACCCGCCCGCCGTCCTCTTCTTATCTTCTCATCTTCTCATCTTCTCAACTCCTTATCTTATCTTCTCATCTTCGTCATGCGTCGCGTCATCTCTTCGACGGGCGCGTGGTCGTCGGTGAAGTGGGGCGTGCCCGCGGGCGGCGTGAGGATTTGGATGGACGCGGCGGCCTTGCGCGCCAGTTGTTCGATGACACCGCCCGTGCTCACTCGTCCGAGACGCGCGCGCACGTCCTCGACACCGCGCGCGCGCGGGAAGACGAAGAGCAGGTAGTTCCCCTTGCTCGGCTCCGTGTAGAGCACTGTGGGGAAGACGCGCCGGAGCGTGGCGGCGGTCGAGTTCAGGATTTCCCTCTCACGCCCCACGTCCATCACGTTGAGCATGAGGACGCCGCCCTCGCGCATGTGCGCGCGCACCGTCTCGAAGAACTCGACCGTGGCGAGGTAGAAGGGCACGTAAGGCCCGCCCTGATAGAGGTCTATGTGGACGAGTTCGTACAGCCCCTCGCTCCGCGCGAGCCACGGCCTCGCGTCCGCGAGATGGACGCGCAGGCGGCTCCCGCCGTCCTTCCTCAAATCGAAGAAGCGCTCCCCGGCCTCGATGACTTTGGGGTCAATCTCCACGGCGTCGGCCTCGATGTCGGGCGCGGCGGCGCGCGTCGCCGCGAGCGAGCCGCCCGCGCCCATGCCGAGCACGAGCAGACGCCTCGGCTCCTCGTCCGAAAGTGCCGGGCCGAGCGCGAAGTAGTCGTAGTAATAACCCGACCAGCCCGTCTCCATGTCGCGCAGCGTGTGCACCGTGTTGTGGTTGAGCACGAGCGTCTGCCGGTTGTCGCGGCGCACGACGCGCACCTGGTTGTACTCCGACTCGCTCAGCCAGATCGTCCCTTCCGGCCAAGCGGCCTCCGGCGCGAGCGGCAACAGCGCGAGCGCGGGCAAAGCGAGCAGAGCGCGGCGACCGCGCGACCCGCCCGCCACAAGACCCGCGACGGCGACCAGAGCCGTGACGGCGCAGGCTGTAATCAGCGTCGCGCGCGTGCCGAGTTGCGGCACGAGGAAGAAGCTCGTGATGACGACGCCGCCGATGCTCCCGATGGTCGAGAGCGCGTAAATCTTCCCGGCGGTGATGCCGACATGCGCGGCCCGCGCCTGCAAGCGGATGACGAAGGGCGCGACCATCGCCAGCGCGACCATCGGCGGGCCGAAGATGACGAGCGTCGCCAGCACGATTCCCGCCGCGCCGTCGAGGCGCGAGAGCGCGGGCAGCAAAGAGTTGACCGTCAACACGACGAAGAGTTGGTAAGCCCCGCTCAAAAGGATGACGAGATAGAGCGGCCTGTCGGTCTGACTCTTATCCGCGAGCCAGCCGCCGAGCGCGTAACCGGCGGCGAGCGCCGCCATCACAACCGAAATCATCGCGCCCCAGACGTAGATCGAGTAGCCGAAGTAAGGCGCGTAGAGACGGAACGCGACCAACTCCAAGACCATGATGACCGCGCCCGTCAAAAGCGGCGTTAAGTGCCAGAGCGCCGCCGTCAGCCGCGCCGTCTGAGGAATCGTGCTCATGTCCGCACATCTTATAACAACCCCGCCTCCTTTTGTCCGAAGACAGAGCGTGCGCCCCGCGCCCGATGTACGGAAAAGCGCACAATCCCGAAACGCGCTCGCGCCGCGCGCGGATTCCGTATCGTCCTCTCGACAAACAACTTTCACCCGCGCGGGCGTCGCGCTGCGGGGCGCGGCATATCTGTTGCCAAGACAGTTAACCGAAGAGAAGTGCTGAGTTCATTCGTGACTACTTATCGCTTCGTATGTCTTGAGTAAAGTTTAAGGAGGATTTGTCTCATGGGGCTTCCGAATAAAGACGAGATCGAAGGGAAATTCGATCAAGCAAAAGGCTCGGTGAAAGAGAACGTGGGCAGTGCCATCGGCGACCGCGAGATGGAGGCCGAAGGCGTGGCGGATCGGGCGAAGGGCGACGTGCAAGAGGGCTACGGCGAAGCCAAGCGCAAGGTCGGCGACGCCATCAAGGATGTCGGCGACGCCATCCGTCGTTAGACGCTCCCGATTAACTTAACTCGCAAAGGCGCGGAGGCCGCTGCTCAAGATCACCTGCGTTGAGCAGCGGCCCCGTGCTTTCTCGTACCGGACACTCCTACCAGACAGAAGTTCACCTCTCCGGGCGCGCGCCTCTTCCTAAACCCCCTCGAATCTTTTTCTCCGACTCAACTACTCCTGACGCACGTGCTCCGCGCCGAGGTCTTCGAGCAGCTTCTCCAACGTCTCGGCCTCTTCGTCGGTCTTCGCCTCGACGCCGAGCAGGATGCCGCCCGCACGCAAAGAAGCGTCATAGACGCGCGCGCGATGTTCAGGGATGCCCGCGCCGACGAGCGCGCCGATGAGCCCGCCCGCCGCGCCGCCCGCGCCCGCACCGGCGAGCGCCGCCGCCAGAGGCCCCGCCACCACAAGCCCCACGCCCGGCAACAAAATGTTCGTGCCGACGGCGGCAATCGCGGCGGCAATCGCGCCCACCACGCCGCCGACCGCGCCGCCGATGCCTGCGCCGTCCGCCGCGTGCGTCCGCGTCTCGATGGCGAACTCTTTATTCTTCGTCGCGTCGGACATGAGCACGCTGATGTCGTCGCGCGTGTAGCCGCGCTTGATAATCGCGTCAACCGCCGCCTCGGCGGCGACGCGCGTCTTGAAAAGTCCCGTCACAAGTTTAGCCATCACCACACTCCTTAAAACCTCCGACCGCCGCGCCGCGAAAACGAAGCGGCGGGAGAAAACAGACCTGTACGAAACCGTCTCCATCGCAATCAACGTGCCGACTCTCACACGCCGCACGCACTCTCGAAGCTGACGGCGAGCGTTAGAGTTAGAGCAATTCCGCGCCTCTTTCATCCCATCGCCGCGAACGGCGGCGCGTACCAAAGCGGAACAAAACGAGCGCGTGTGTCTCGTTCGGCATCAGCCTTCGCGCGTGCGTCGCTGAGGCAACCTCGCGCGCGAAGGCTGGTATAATGCGTGCTCATAGGAATCGCGCTTGAACATTTCGGACAGGGGGTTTGTGAGCATGATAAAGGCTGTCGTCTTCGACGTTGACGGGACGCTCGTGGATTCGGTTGACCTCCACGCGCGCGCGTGGCAGGAGGCGTTCGAGCGCTTCGGCAAAAAGATTCCCTTCGAGCGGGTGCGCTCTCAGATCGGCAAGGGCGGCGACCAACTGATGCCGGTCTTCTTCTCGAAAGAGGAGTTGGAAGAGTTCGGCGAAGAGATGGAGAAGTTTCGCGGCGACCTCTACAAGCGCGAGTACCTGCCGCGCGTCGTCGCCTTCTCTTCGGTGCGCGAACTCTTTGAGCGCGTCCGCCGCGAAGGCCAGCGCATCGCGCTCGCTTCTTCAGCCAAAGAGGAAGAACTCGGAACATACAAGAAACTCGCGCGCGTCGAAGACCTCGTCGAAGAGCAGACCTCCGCCGACGACGCCGAGAAGTCGAAGCCGCACCCCGACATTTTCGAGGCCGTGCTCTCTCAACTCGGAGACGTGAGCCCCGAAGAGGTCATCGTCGTCGGCGACACGCCCTACGACGCCGAGGCCGCGGGCAAGGCGGGGCTCGTCACCGTCGGCTTCCTCTGCGGCGGCTTTCCCGAAGAGGACTTGCGCGCGGCGGGCTGCGTCCGCATCTACCGCGACGCTTCCGACCTCCTCGCGCACTACGAAGACTCGCCCCTCGCGGCGAAGTCAACGAACGCCGCTTCAACTTAAAATTCCATCCGCGTGAAGATTCTCCACGTCAGCTCGGCGCGACACTTCGGCGGGGGCGAAAGGCATCTCGTTGACCTCGCGCGCGGGCTTGCCGGGCGCGGCCACGAAATCTACGCCGCGCTCCGACCGGACTCGCCTCTGAGCGCGGAGATGCTTTCGCTCAACGCGCGCGGTGTCTTTGAACTGCCGCTCAGAAACTCCTTCGACATCCGAAGCGCCCTCGGCCTCGCGCGCTTCGTCCGCGAGCACGGAGTCGAGATCGTCCACGCGCACGTCGCGCGCGACTATCCGCTCGCGGCCTTAGCCGCACGACGTTCTCCGAGCGCGCGCCTCGTCGTCACGCGTCACGTCCTGTTTCCTCTGGGACGCGCGCACCGTCTGGCGCTCGCCAACGTCTCGCGCGTCGTCGCCGTCTCCGGGGCGGTGGCGCGTTCGCTCCGCGCGCGTTCAATTTTCCCTGCGGATAAAATCCGCGTCGTGCCGAACGGCGTTGACGTGCGGAAGTTCAAGGAAGCTCGACGGACGTTCGAGCACGGAAGACGAGAGCCGGGCTCGAAGCCTCACGCGCCCCTGCGGGTCGGCATCGTCGGCGAGCTGAGCGAAGTGAAGGGTCAGGACATCTTCATCCGCGCCGCGCGCGTGGTCGTCGAGAGGTTCAAAGGTTCGGTCGAGTTCGTCATCATCGGCGACGAAGCCTCAAACGCCGGAGGGCAACGCGCCGCGCTTGAAAGTCTCGTCGGTGATTTGAGACTGACGAATCACGTGCGCTTCACGGGTCGCGTTGAAGACGTGGCGGCGTTGCTCGCGTCGCTTGACGTGTTCGTCTCGGCTTCGCGCTCCGAGGCTTTCGGCATCGCAATGGTCGAGGCGATGGCGTCCGGTCTTCCCGTCGTCGCGGCGGCGACGGAAGGCGCGCGGGAGATTATCCAAGAAGGAAAGACCGGATTGATGGTGCCCGTCAACGACGCGGACTCTCTCGCCGCCGCCGTCTCGGATTTGCTCGGCGACGAGCCGCGCCGTCGCGCACTCGGCGAGCGTGCGCGGGGAGTAGCCGCCGAGCGGTTCAGCCTCGAACGCATGATTAACGACACCGAGCGCGTTTACGGCGAAGCGCTGGAACTTTGATGCGCGCTTCAATCTTCGTCGAAGCGCGAAGCGTTTGCGGGCCGCGTGCTTAAACATTTCCGGCGTTGGGTCTATGATGACCGCAGACTCTTTCGCACGAACGAGAAGAACTCTTCCGGCAGGTTTCAAGATGACGAGCAGCAAGCGAGCGCGCGTTCGCGGAATCGAGATCGCCTACGACTTGGCGGGCGAGGAAGGCCGCGCGCCTGTCGTCATGCTCCACGGCTTCCCCTTCAACCGCTCGCTGTGGCGCGCGCAGGCCGAAGCCCTGCGCGCCACGCACCGCGTCATCGCGCCCGACCTGCGCGGCCACGGCGAGAGCGAAGTCGTGCCGGGCGCGGCGACGATGGAGGAAGCGGCCAGAGATGTCGCCTCGCTGCTCGACGAGTTGAACGTCGAGAGCGCTTCGGTCGCCGGGCTCTCGATGGGCGGCTACGTGGCGCTCGCCTTCCACTGGCTGTTCCCGGAGCGCGTGCGCGCTCTCGTCCTCGCCGACACGCGCGCGCAAGCCGACACGGACGAGGCGCGACGCGCGCGCGAAGAGAACGCCGGGCGCACGCTCAAAGAAGGCATGAGCGTGATTGCCGACGCGATGCTTCCCAAACTCTTCGCGCCCGCCACGCGAGAACGTCAGCCCGAAGTGGTCGCGCGCGTGCGCGAGATGATGCTTGCGACGAAGCCGGAGGGCGCGGCGGCGGCCCTGCGCGGGATGGCCGTGCGGAGGGATCAGACGGAATTCTTGACGGAGATAAAAGTGCCCGTCCTCATCCTCGTCGGGAGCGAGGACGCCATCACGCCGCCCGCCGACTCGCAGTTGATGCACGGCAAGATTGAAGGCTCTCGCCTTGAGATCATCGAAGGCGCGGGCCACGTCTCGAACCTCGAACGACCGGAGCAGTTCAACCGTGCTCTGCTTGATTTTCTCGGAGACGTTCAGACCATCGGGAGGGACGGCGCGGCGTGAGCGGGCTCCAAAAGTATTGCATCGAAGAGCGCGTCCGCTGGGGCGACGTGGACGCCGCGAGCATCATTTTTTACGGCGCTTACATCCGCTTCTTCGAGTTCGCCGAGACCGAGCTGTTCCGCGCCGTCGGGCTGCCCTACAGCGTGATGTTCGACGAGCTGGACATCTGGTTGCCGCGCGCTCATCTCGAATGTGACTTCCGCCGCGCCGCGAAGCTCGACGACATGCTCGAAGTCTGCGCCTACGTCGGGCGCGTCGGGAACAAGTCTCTGCGTTTGAACTTCGAGGTGCGGCGCAGGGGCGAAGCGGAGACGCTCGCCGAAGCTCACTTCGTCCTCGTCGCCGTCCGGCGCGACACGTTCGAGACCGTCGCCGTGCCCGAAGAGTTAAAGAGACGCCTCGCGCCTTACACCTCACAGGCGTCGGAAGAGGCGGGGTCGCAGGCGCGCTGACCATCCTCGCCAGTCACTCTATCTTTCACTTCCTCGCCGTCCGATTCAAAGACCCGCACGCGGGAGGCTTAACGAAATGAGTTCCGACGAATCGAGTCTGGAGTTCGACATGTTCGAGGACATGCGGCGCACGCTGGCGCGCGTCCTCGCCGAGGAGGGGCGCGACCCCATTGAGGCCGAAAGGATTTCCCTCTACGTCTTGCAGGGTCTGCGCGACGTGCCCAAGCTGATGCACGCGCTCGGCAGGTCGAAGAAGACCTCAGCCGAAACGCTCGCGCTCCTCACTGAAGTTTTAGAGAACGCCTCTTCGCTCGACAAGGCGCGCGCGATGCTGCTCGGCCCCGACGAGCGAGTCGTCCACTGAGTTCTGCTTGAACTTCGTCTGTGAGGAATGAGAGCGTTTTTGGACGGGCGTTGACCGATGCCTTCATCAAACTCCGCGCGGCTTAAATCAGAGAGGCCACGCGGCGCGGCGCGCGAGCGTCGGCTTGAGGTCGAGGTAGCCTTGATCGCCCGCGACGAGTTCGCAGAGCGTGCGCCTGATGCCACGGTGCAGGCGCGCGAACTCAATCATCCTGTCCGTGAAAGCCCCGCCCCAGAAGCTCCCGTAAAATCTCCGCCGCATCTGCGACGCGCGCCGCAACTCCCGACCGAAGTCCGCGCGCCACGCCGCTTCGTAAGCCGCCACGTCGCCCCGGAGGAAGGCTTCCGCGAATAACTCTGCCGAGCGCAGCGCGTAGAAGATGCCTTCGCCCGTCACGGGGTCTGCGAACCCGGCGGCGTCTCCGAGCAGCGCCCAGTCTTCTCCGGCGGCGCGACGCTTGTCGAAAGTCTCCGGCGTGAGGCCGGGGATGCGCGCCGCGTATCTCTCGGCGATGCTTCGTAACCTCTCTTCGATTTCACAGCCGCTTGATTCGTTATTCGACGAAGCCCAGACCGGCGAGCGCCCGTCGGCGCGGCGGCGATAGTAACCGACCATGAAGTCCCACAGAAGCCGGTCAAGTGCCTTGTGGTCGAAGGCGTCCTGCGCGGTGGCGATGCCGAAAGAGATGTGGTCGAGCCGAGGGAAGGCCCACGCGTAGCCCGCCCAGCCCGGCAGGAAAGCGATGACCGTCGGCGCTTCGTCCCGTTCGGCCAGAGGCGTGCGGTAGCCGAACGCGACCTCC
The DNA here is from genome assembly GCA_035761505.1 of Pyrinomonadaceae bacterium. Lineage (GTDB taxonomy): Bacteria > Acidobacteriota > Blastocatellia > Pyrinomonadales > Pyrinomonadaceae > JAIVJM01. Next base: position 6,747 of record DASTQX010000262.1, on the reverse strand, counting down.
ATCTCCGAGTTGCCGAGAGCGCCTGCGAGTCGGCGCGCAATCGGACTGTTAACGCCATCCGCCGCGACCAACACTCGTCCGCCCCAACTCTCGCCGCCGCGCGCGCGCACCAACCACTCGCCGCTTTCGCCCCTCTCCGTCGAAGCGTTGACGCGGCCTTCAAACACCTCGGCCCCGGCGCGTCGCGCGCGCTCGCGCAGGTGCGCGTCCAGAGCGCGCCGCGAGTAGATGGCGAAGGGCTCCGACAACTCAAGCCTCACGCTCCGCCCGGCGGGCGAACACATCTCGACCTCCGAGACCAAGCGCCCGCCCACTTCGAGCAGGAACGGCCAAGCCTTCAAAGCCTTCGACGTGACGCCGCCCCCGCACGCCTTCGCGTCCTCCGCCGGGCGACCGTCGAAGAGCGCCACGCGCGCCCCGCCGCGCGCCAGCCTCTCAGCCGCGAACGAGCCCGCCGGCCCCGCGCCGACGATCAACACGTCGAAGATTTCGTCTCTACTCAACGCCGCTTCTCTCTCGAATCCGAATCCCGCTTCCGCCTGACCTTAAACTCATGCCTTCCAGCGCCGTCGTCGCCGCCTCGCCTTGCGAGTCCGCTCGCCGACTGTGCTAGAATCTTAACATCCCCTTCAGTATTCAGGCCGTCGGCCTCGCGTCAAATCCCCTTCGACTTTTCGAGGGCAAGAGCCTTCAGTCGGCTCGCAGCCCGGACTCGGAAGATGGCAAACGGTTCGGTCGTCTTTGTCGGCATCGCTCCGCACCCGCCGATCATGGTCCCGGAAGTCGGCGGCCAGATGGCCGACGAGGTGCGCGGCTCAATAGATGCCATGCGCGAATTGACCGAGCGTGTCATCGCGAGCGGCGCGGAGACGGTCGTCACCATCTCGCCGCATGCCCCGCTCGAAGCGCGCGCCTTCGTCGCCTACGACGGCCCGCGCCTGAGCGGAGATTTTGCCAACTTCCGCGCCCCGCAAGCAACAGTCGCTGCGGACGTGGACGCGGAACTACTCGCGGCCATCAAAGAGCACGCCGCCCTCGACGGCTACTCGGTCGTCGCCCTCAAAGGTCGCTCGCTCGATCACGGCACCGCCGTCCCCCTCTATTTTCTTTTACGCAACGGCTGGGGCGGTCGAGTCGTCTCGCTCGGCTACAGCTTCCTCTCCGACGAAGACCACGTCCGTTTCGGCCACTGCGTCCGGCGCGCGTGCGAAGCCTCAGGGCGTCAAGTCGCCTTCATCGCTAGCGGCGATTTGAGCCACCGCCTGAAACCCGACGCGCCCGCAGGCTACAACCCCGACGCACATCTCTTCGACGAAGAGGTCGTCGAAGCCATAAAAGCCTGTGTTCCCAACAACATCGCTAAGATTGACCCCGCCCTGCGCCGTCTGGCCGGGGAGTGCGGTTATCGCTCGATGCTCACGGCTCTTGGCGTGTCGGAGGGCGAGGGCTGCGAGATTTTACATTATGAAGCGCCCTTCGGCGTCGGCTATCTGGTGGCTCAAATCTCTCGTCAAGGCGACTCGTGAAGATTATGAATTCCAAGCTCGAACAAGACTCAGGACGGGGACGCACGCCACGAACGTCCACGGACGACCGCGCCGCCTCTACGCCCGCACGCGTTTTTAAAGACGACTCTCCCCCTGCGCTCGCGCGCCACGCCGTCGAAACTTACGTTCTCGAACGACGCTTTTATGAGCCCGATCCCTCGTCTTTATCTCCGCTCTTGCGGCAACCCGCGGCGTGCTTCGTCAGCCTCAAAACCTTCGACCGCGAGCTTCGTGGCTGCATCGGGACGATTAACCCGGCATGCAACACGCTCGCCGAGGAGATCGTCGTCAACGCCGTCAGCGCGGCCACGCGTGACCCGCGATTCCTGCCCGTTTCGGCGGAAGAATTACCGCACCTGCGCTACTCCGTTGATGTCCTCGGCGAGCCGGAACCCGCCCGTTTTGAAGATTTAGACCCGACCGTGTTCGGCGTCATCGTCGAGGACGAGACCGGCTCGCGCCGTGGACTTCTCCTACCCGACATCGGCGGCATCGAGACGGCGGAACAGCAGGTGCAAATCGCAGCGCGCAAAGCCGGCATCGCGCCGCATCAACCCCAAAGGCTCTACCGTTTCCGCGTGCGTCGCTTCACCGAAGAGACGCACGCGCAAAAATCATCATAAGGAGACCGGACAGATGGCAGATTCCAACGAGATGAAAAGCTCTATCGGCGAGAAGAATTCCGACCCCGACCTGAAGCCCGACGCGACGCCCAACCCGATAGAAGAGCTTCACCCTGCGAACGAGGAGCGCTCACTCGACATCGGCGAATCAGGGCAATTCGCCCCCGGTGGTCGCTACAACGAATTGGGGGCCACGAAGCCGCGTCGCATTGACCTTGATGAGCAGGTAGATTCGGCCCTCTCCAAAGAAGGAGAATAGTCCCGCTCAAGCATCGGACGCCGAGCCGTGCTTTTCGGGCGCGGCACAGCTTGACTCAAAATGCGCAAAAGTAAAATTTGTGGACAAAAAAATTCCGCTGCATACGCGAGAAGCATGCAGCGGGCAAGATTCACAGGAGGAAAGGGTCTTCATCTTACACAAGAGGGCGTGGTGTGTCAAATAGAATCATCCCACGCCCTCTCCGTGAAAGTGTCTTAAACGTCTAAGTTTTTGACATCTAAGGCGTTATCTTCGATGAAGCGACGGCGTGGCTCGACCGCGTCTCCCATCAGGACTGTAAAAATTCCATCAGTCTCCACCGCGTCGTCAATTTTGACCTGAAGCAGAGTGCGCTTCTCAGGATTCATCGTCGTCTCCCAGAGCTGCTCCGGGTTCATCTCGCCGAGCCCTTTGTAACGCTGAATCGTCAAATCCTTCTTGGCCGCAGCCAAGACGCGATCCAGCAAAGCCTCGCGCGTTTCAATCGTCTCGCTCTGTCCGCCCTCTTCCAGCGTCAGAGGCGCGGCGAGGCGCTCTTCCAGCCCTTTATAGAACTCTACCGCCTTCTGGAATTCGACGTGGCTGGCTAGATTCCAGTCTATTTTAACTTTTGCACCACCGGCGGCAATCGTCTCTATTTCCCAGAGCCCGTGCTCCTCGTCGGTGTCAATGTCCGTCTTGTATCCGGCTTCGGCGAGGATTTTTTCAATCCACGCCAACTGCTCGCCCCCTTCGGACTGAAAGACGTTCCGCAGGGTCGTGCCTTCGTCGCGCAAAATCCCCTCGCGCCCGCCGAAGGATTCCAGAAGCAGATTGAGCAAGCGCTCGTCATTTCCGAGCCTGCGCGCCGCTTTTTCGCTGTAGCGCCGCAGTTCGACCATCTGTTCGAGAGCGCGGGCCAGTTCGCGCCCCTCGACAACCACGCCCGCCTCCTTCGAGGAGACCTTGATGTCAGCCGTCGCCTGCCGCATCATGTAGCGCACCATTGACCTCTCATCCTTGATGTACTCTTCGCGCTTTCCTCGTTTCACTTTGAAAAGTGGAGGCTGTGCGATGTACACGTTCCCGGCCTCAATCAAGTCCGGCATCTGCCGGTAGAAGAAGGTCAGGAGGAGCGTGCGGATGTGCGAGCCGTCAACGTCCGCATCGGTCATGAAAATGATTTTATGATAGCGGAGTTTACCCAAATCAAAATCATCTTTCCCGATGCCGGTGCCGAGCGCCGTAATCAGAGTCTTAATTTCGCTGTGGCTGAGCATCTTGTCGAAGCGAGCCTTTTCAACATTTAAAATCTTCCCTTTTAAAGGAAGAACGGCCTGATTTCGACGATCCCTGCCCTGTTTCGCGCTGCCGCCCGCAGAGTCTCCTTCTACAATGTAAAGCTCACATAGCGTCGGGTCTCTCTCCTGACAGTCGGCGAGCTTTCCGGGGAGCATGGTCGAGCCCATCGCCCCTTTTCTGACGATCTCGCGGGCCTTGCGGGCCGCATCGCGCGCGCGCGCGGCATCCACGGCCTTGCCGACAATCTTCTTGGCAACCGTCGGATTCTGCTCGAAATATTCGGTCAGGCGCTCGTTGAGGAAGGATTCCACCGCGCCTTTCACGTCCGAGTTGAGTTTTCCTTTGGTCTGGCCTTCAAACTGCGGCTGCGGGAGTTTGACCGAAATCACCGAGACCAGACCTTCGCGCACGTCGTCGCCGCTGAGCCCGGTCTTGAAGTTCTTCGCAAGGCCGGAAGATTGTGCGTAGGCGTTGATGGTGCGCGTCAGGGCCGAGCGGAAGCCGGAGAGGTGCGTGCCGCCGTCCACGGTGTTGATGTTGTTGGCGAAGGAATAGACCTTCTCGTCATAAGAGTCGTTGTACTGGATGGCGACCTCAATCGAGAGCGCGTCGCCGGTGCGCTCGAAGTAGAGCGGCTTGTCGTGCAGCGCCGACTTGTTCTTGTTGAGGTGCTTGACGAACTCCGCGATGCCGCCACGGTAGTAAAACTCGTGTGAGCGTTCGGTCTCCTCGCGCTCGTCCTTGATGGTGATGCGGATGCCCTTGTTGAGAAAAGCCTTCTCGCGCAGGCGCTCCGAGAGTTTGTCGAAGCTGAACTCGGAAACGTCGAAGATTTCCGCGTCGGGCTTGAAGGTGATTTTGGTGCCGCGCTTGCGGGTCTTGCCCGTGAGTTCGAGTTTGGACGCAGGGATGCCGCGCTTGTATTCCTGCTCGTAAGTCGAGCCGTCCCTCCAGATTTCGAGGCGAAGCCACTCAGAGAGGAAATTTACGCAAGAGACGCCCACTCCGTGGAGCCCCCCGGACACCTTGTAGGCGTTCGAGTCGAATTTGCCGCCCGCGTGGAGTTTGGTCATCACCACCTCGGCGGCTGAGCGCTTCTCCTGTTTGTGATAATCCACGGGGATGCCGCGCCCGTTATCAACGACCGTGATCGAGTTGTCTAAGTGGATGGTGACTTCGACGGTATCGCAATAACCGGCGAGGGCTTCGTCCACGGAGTTGTCCACGACCTCATAGACGAGGTGATGGAGTCCCATCTCGCCAGTCGAACCGATGTACATCGCGGGGCGCTTGCGGACGGCGTCGCGCCCCTCTAAAACCGTAATGGAAGTCGCTGTGTAAGAATCACCCTTCTTCTTCGATATGGTTGCTGTTGACAAACTGCTCTCCTCTCCGTATGTGCTGCTCATAACTCTTCCCTTGTAATGTTTTGAACGGACGTAAACGTCTGCCGACTTTGAAAATTGTTAGATGCTTTCCGGGGTGGTTGCGATTGTTCTTTCGATTGCGCGGGCCGTAATTTCAAGAACCTCTCCGCCCTTCACCTCGAACACGCTGGCGCTCGGCGAGAACTCCGAAACGAGGCTCTCTTTAGAGGTCGTGATGAAAGTTTGCGTGCGCTCTTTGAGGTATTCGAGTAATTGACTGATGCGCCTTCTGTCCAGCTCTGCGTCCACGTCGTCGAGGACGAAAACGGGGTACTCACTGTGCCACGAATGATACACCGAAATTGCCGCTAAATCAAGTAAAATCAACGCGCTACGCTGCTGCCCGGAACTCCCGAAGGCGCGTATGTCGTGCCCGTCAAAGAGGATTTCCAGATCGTCTCGGTGCGGCCCGATGAGCGCGTAGCCGGAGGCGATTTCGGCCTGTAGGCGGAAGCTCAGACGCTCTCGGATGAGCGCCCCGTAGTCGCTCAAATCGCCCCGACCTTCGAGCGCGGAGGCGTAGCGAATCGTGACCTCCTCGCGCTCGAATAAGCGTCGCTGAAGACACTCGCGGAGGCGGCTGACGTAATCCAGACGCGCCTCGTGGATGGCCGTGCCGAGGGTGGCGAGTTGCCGGTTCCACGGCTCGATCAACTCTCTGGCCTTATCGAGACTCATTTCTGCCTCGCCAATGTCTTGCAGCAGGCGGTTCTTCTGCTTGACGACGCGTTGATAGTCGGCGAGCGTCTGGATGTACGTGTGGTGCAGCGAGACCACGCCGCGGTCGAGAAACTTTCGGCGCGCTTCGGGGCCGCCGCGCACCACCTCCAACTCGTCAGCCGTGAAGGCCACGACGTGCAACTGGCTGAGGTAGTTCGTGACGGTCTCTCTTTTTTCGTTGACCGTGAGCGTCTTGGTGCTGCCCTGAAGTGTGACCTGCAAATCCCTCCGGAGGTCGCGGCTGCGCGCGATGCGGCCTCGGACGACGGCGAGGTCTTCGCCGAAGCGGATGGCTTCCTGCGGTCTCTGCGTGCGAAAGGATTTGGTCGTGGCGAGGAGATAGATTGCTTCCAGCCAGTTGGTCTTGCCCTGCCCGTTCTCGCCGTAAATGATGTTGAGACCCTCGCCCCAGGAGACCTTGCCGTTCAAGTTCCTGAACTGATGGGCCTCAAGCGATTCGAGCAGCATGCGCCGGATTTTAGCACATGCTGCTCGAAGCAGGAGTCGCGGGCCGATGTGTTGCGGGATTAAAGTCCTACACTGCGTCGTCCGTAAGCTGTTGAATTTACGTCGGCGCTTTCCGAAGGACGACGCGGTAAAGTTCTACACTGGCGGTCGCGTTTGCCGACGGCGTACTCTTTTCCGCGCTAATAAAGTTCTACACTGGAATGGCGGCTTGGCTTGCCGCGTGCAGTATTTATTGGCTGTCGCGGTTGTCGTCGGCGTCCCAGGCCCGATTTGGGCGTGCATCCGGTGTAAGACTTTAATGCCGAGAGTAAGACTTTAATGCCCATGCACAGGAGCTGTCTTGCGCTATTAAAGTCCTACACTGCACCGCTTGTAAGTTATTGTATCTAGCTTGGCAATGTCACATTAAGAAGTGTCGCGCC
>DASTQX010000261.1:0-1014 GCA_035761505.1 Pyrinomonadaceae bacterium | reverse complement strand
GAAAGCCTTCGAGACGCTGCTCGTGCTGCTGCGCAGCGGCGGAAGGCTTCTGACGAAGGACGAGCTGCTCTCGGAGGTCTGGCCCGAAACCTTTGTCGAGGAGGGCAACCTCGCACAGAACATCTTCCTCCTGCGGCGAGCGCTGGGCGAGGCAAAAGGCGAGCATCGCTTCATCGTCACCGTTCCGGGCGCGGGCTACCTCTTCGTCCCGCATGTGCGCGCCTCGGACGCCAACCCTTCCGCACGCGCCGACGAACGCGCCATCGGCTCGCTGGCCGTTCTGCCCTTCAGGCCGCTCGGGTCGGACGGGGGTTTTGAAGCCCTTGGCTTCGCACTGGCCGATGCGCTCACGCTCCGTCTCAGCGCGTGGCGCGGCATCAAGGTGCTGCCGACCGCCGCGGCGCTGCGACTCTCCGAGTCTCCGCCGGAGGCGCAGGCCGCCGCGGTCGAGGCGCTGGTCTACGGGCTTTATCAGAGGGACGGCGGGCGTCTGCGGGTCTCGGTTCAAATGGCTCGGACAAGCGACGGCGCGACCACGTGGGCTGCCAGGTTCGACGAGGAGGACGCAGACCTCTTCGCCGTTCAGGACTCAGTCTCCGAGCAGGTCGTGCAGGCATTAGCGCCGAGGCTCCTGGGACACGAACGCCGTCACCTTTCCGTCGTGCGTGACGTTCAGGAGAAACGTCTCCGACGCTCGTCCTAGTGTTTCGGAAATGACGATTGCCACGATCAACCCTTCGACGGGCGAGTTGTTGAAGAGCTTCGAGCCGCACACGGCTGCGGAGGTCGAAGAGAAACTGCGGCTGGCCGCGGAAGCCTTCCGCGTACAGAGGCGCACTTCCCTGCCCGAGCGCGGCAAGCTGCTCCTGCGCGTCGCAGAGTTGCTTGAGCGACGGAAAGAGCGTTACAGCCGACTGATCACGACGGAGATGGGGAAGCCCTTCACGGCCGCCGCGCGCGAGCTGGAGAAGGGCGCGCGGGCCTGCCGTTACTACGCGGCCGAGGCAGAGCGCT
>DASTQX010000260.1:0-3404 GCA_035761505.1 Pyrinomonadaceae bacterium | reverse complement strand
CTCGACGCCCCACTGTGAGCCCTTCACCTCCGCCGCCAGCAGGCCGAGGTCGCCGATCTGCTCGTCGGCGGCGGCGCGGCCCACGTCCTCGCCGAAGTCGAGCGGGACGGCGACGAACTGCGTCGGGTCTTGCTCCTTCATGTTCGGGAGCGACGCGAAGACGGGGCTGTTCGTCCTGCCGGAGTCAATCGTCTCGCGCAAGGCGCGCGCGAGCGCCTCGACGCTCTCGCCGAGCGCGTCCTTGCGATAGACGAAGTAGCGGTCGGTCTGAAGATCGAAGGGGAAGCGGTCGGCGTCGCAGCGCAGGAGGAAGGTGTGTTTGTCGCGCAGCGAGTGGCGGATGCCGAGTTCGTAGAAGACGTTCGCGTTGTGAATCGAGAGGTCGGCGACGACGAGGTCGGCGGTCAGGAGCAACTGGAACATGTCCACGCGGATGTTGCCCTGCCCGACGATCTCGCCGGTCGTCCGCCCCTCGATGCCGAGCCGTTCCAGCGCCGGGGCGATGAGCTTCTCCTCGACCTCGTCGAAGTTGATCTCGTTCTTAATCCCGAACGGGCGGACGATGAAAGCCCTTCTGGCCGCGCTGCTCATTGCCTTAACCTCCCACCCGGCTCGTAGAACTGGCCGAAAGTTTCGAGGGCGAAGTGTTCGACCTTCACCTCCTCGCCGAGCTTCCGCCCGACGCGCGAGAGGTCTTCGATGTGCTCTATCGAGTCGAGCTGCGCGACCTGTTCGGGCTCGACATCCCTGAGCCCGCGCGAGTCGAGCCACGCGCGGCTCAGCTCGGCGTTGTAGCGCGTGTAGAGGAAGGCGCGGCCCAGGTCTTCCGCGACGGGAACGGGCTTGCCTTCGCGGCGCGGGATGAAGTCGCCGACCTCGCGGTCTATCTCCTCGCCGTAGATGCAGCGCCCGACGGTGCGACAGTTCAAGTCCTGATCCAGTTGCGCGCCGTACATCAGCGCGGCGGGGAAGTTGACGAGGTTCGAGAAGGCGTTCTTCCCCGACGAATATACGTCGGCGTCAACCTTCGGCGCGGAGCCCGTCCCGACCGAGACGACGAGCAGGTCGCGCTCGCCCCTGCGCCAGTTGAGGTTGTAGGGCTCCTGCGTCGCCATCCGCACGAGGAGGAAGGCCGGGTTGTTGTAAGGGGTGAGCCCGCCGTCCTCGAACAGAAAAGCCTTCGCCGGATTCTTCGCGTCCCACTGCATCACTTCGGGCGGGAAGAAGACGGGCGCGGCGGTGCTGGCGCGCACCAACTGCCAGAGCGGAATCTTGAGGTTACAGTCGGGGCGCGTGGGGTGGTTGTACTTGGCGAAGGGGTTGGTCGTAATCGGCCACGGCGAGTCGGTCGTGACGTTGCGCGTGACGACGAGCAGGAGGCACTTGAGCTTCTCGGAGGTGAGGTCAACGTCCTCGCCGTAAGTCTTCTTCAACTCCTTCGCCAGCGGCTCGGACTTGTAGAGGTGGCGCAGCCGTTGCAGCAGGAACGCCTTGTCGAACATGGCCGGGCCGGTCTTGACGTAGAAGTCGCGCAGGTAGCGCGCCGACATCCCCAGCGCGAGCCCGGCGGCGATGATCGCGCCGGTGCTCGTCCCGCCGATGTAGTCGAAGAAGTTGCAGAGGCGGAAGCGTTCGCCCTGACCGCTCTCGGCGCGCAGGAGGTCTTCGATCTTAATCAGCACTTCCAGCGTCAAGACGCCGCGGATGCCTCCGCCGTCGAGCGCCAGCAGGCGGCGCGGGCGCGGCGGGCCGCCGTAACGGTCGGCGAGTTTTCCCCATGTCGGCTCGGCCATACTCTTTCGGACTCCTCGGCGCGGGCGGGGATTGCGCGCGGCGCGGGGCCGCGTGGGATGTCTGCCGCTCGGCGCTTAAGATGCTGGTTGCGGGCGCGCGGCGCGACTTCGGCGTGGGCGTCGCGGACGCATTCGGCGGACGAATTAAAAACGTCTTGGCTTAATACACTTGACCGTGAGGCGGTGTCAATGAAATTCTGTGGCGGACATAATCCTTCGTGGGGGCTTTCAAATTCGTGGACGCGCTACTGAACGAGACGGAGGTGCGAGTGCTCGGCGCGCTCGTCGAGAAGCAGGTGACGACGCCGGAGTATTACCCTCTGACCCTGAACGCGCTGGTGCACGCGTGCAACCAGATTTCCAACCGAGACCCGGTCGTCTCCTTCGACGAGCGGACGGTGGCGCACGCGCTCGAAACGCTGCGCGAGAAGAATCTCGCTTACGTCTTCTACGGCAGCGACAGCCGCGTGCCCAAGTACAAGCACGTCTGCGTCGAGAACCTGCACCTCAACCCGCCGGAGCTGGCCGCGATGTGCGTGCTCATGCTGCGCGGGCCGCAGACGGTCGGCGAGATTCGCGGGCGCACGAATCGTCTCTACAACTTCGCAGACCTCGCGGAGGTCGAGGCGACGCTCGAAGGCTTGGCGACGCGCGAAGACCAGCCGCTCGTCGTCAAGTTGCCGCGCCAGCCCGGAAGGAAGGACTCGCGCTACGCGCACATCTTGGCGGGCTTGCCGCCCGTCGAGGAATCGCCCGCGCCGACGGAGCGCGCCGGGCCGAGGCCCGAAGCCGTCACGCTCGAAGTCCGCGCCGAGCGCGAGCGCGTCGCGCGGCTCGAATCCGAGGTCGAAACCTTGCGCGCCGAGGTGGCCTCGCTCCGCCAGCAATTCGATGACTTCAAAAAGCAGTTCGAGTAGGCCGAAGCAGGGAAGCGGGTTGAGCGAGCCGGAAGGGAAAAGAGCGCGCCGGGGCTTGAAGCTCAGACGCGGCTTCTACACTCGCGCCGACGTGCTCACGCTCGCGCGCGCGCTGCTCGGCAAGCGGCTCGTCGTGCCTTCGGACGAAGGCGCGCGCGTCTCTGGCCGCATCGTCGAGACGGAAGCCTACCTCGGCGCGGAGGACAAGGCGGCGCACTCGTATCGCAACCGGCGGACGGCGCGTACCGAGACGATGTTCGCCGTCGGCGGCACGGCCTACGTCTTCTTCGTTTACGGCATGCACTGGCACGTGAATCTCGTGACGACGAGAGCGGGGGCGCCGCACGCCGTACTCATCCGCGCGATCGAGCCGCTCGAGGGGCTCGAGCTCATGGCGGCCCGGCGCGGCGTCGCTGAAACGAGCGCCTCGCTCACCAATGGCCCCGGCAAGGTGTGCCAGGCGTTCGGCATCGGCGCCGAGCGCTACGGCGTCGATCTCTGCCGCGGCCCGCTCGTACTTATCGATGGGCCCCGAGGCAGAATCGGCCGCTCGCCTAGAATCGGCGTCGACTACGCCGGTGAATGGGCGGCGCGCCCCTGGCGCTTCTTCGAACGCGAAAATCGCTATGTGTCGCGCCCGCGGGGCGTGACAAGCTAACCCCGAACGATGAACACGGCGAGACGAAGGCTCGAC
>DASTQX010000259.1:0-4789 GCA_035761505.1 Pyrinomonadaceae bacterium | reverse complement strand
AAGCGCGTGGGGCGGAGCGGGCGGGCGTCGAGTGTCGCCGCCGCGCCGTCGAGAATCATCTCCGCGAGGAGTTGGCCGAGCGCGGGCGCGTGCATGACGCCGTGGCCGGAAGAGCCGTTGACGAGGTAAAAATTCTCGACGCCCGGAGCCGCGCCGAGGATGGCGTGCCAGTCGGGCGACATCTCGTAGAGCCCGGCCCAGCAACGCTCGCGCTCGACCTGCGCCGACTTCAGACACGGCACGCGCTCGTGCGCGCGCCGCAAGACTTCCGCGAGCCACGCGCCGTCGAAAGAGGTGTCGAAGGCGTCCGCCGCGCGCGCCTCGTCCGGCCAGAGCAGCATCACCGAGCGCTCCTGCACGCGGAAGTGAAAGCCGTCCTCGACGAAGACGGTCATCGGCATCTCTTCGGGCAGGAGGTCGCAAGGGCTCGTCACGGCGACCTGACGGCGCAACGGCTCGACGGGCAACTCGATTCCGGCCAGACGCGCCACGCGCCCCGCCCAAGCGCCCGCCGCGTTGACGACTCGACCGGCGGCGATGTCGCCCTCCTTCGTCCGCAAGGTTTCGACGCGTCCCCGCCCGTTCAGGCAAAAGCCCTCGACGCTTCTTCCATACTCGAACCTCACGCCGAGACGCGCGGCGGCTTCCGTATAACCGCGCAGAATCTCCATCGGTCGGATGAAGCCGTCCGAGGGGCAGAAGACGCCGCCCGCGTGCGTCGAAGTCTCGACCGCCGGGTTGAGACTTCGGACTTCTTCTCGACTGACACGCCGCGCCTCTTCGAGCCCGTTCGCGTGCTGCAACTCCTGCGCGGCGTGGAGCGCTTCGAGTTCAAAGGCTCGGCGCGCAAGGAAGAGATAGCCGCGCCGCTCGAAGCCGGGGTCAACGCCCGTCTCGTCCTCGAAACGCAGAAGCTTCTCGCGCGCGAGCAGCGAGAGCTTGATGTTGACAGCCGTGCTGAATTGAGCGCGAAACCCTCCGGTGGCCCGGCCCGTGCTGCCCTCGCCGGGACGCGCGCCGCGCTCCAAGACGAGCACTTCACGGCAGCCGCGCGCCGCGAGGTGATAAGCCACGCTCGCGCCGACGATGCCCCCGCCGACGATGACGACCTCAGCGCTCTTCATCAATCGTTCTTAAAGTCCTGCCCCTCGGTCAGTCCGAACTTGCGCGCGAGGACGAGGCTGATGGCCCCCATCAAAGTCGGCTCGTGGAGCGTCGAGGCGACGATGCGCGCCGACGGGAGGCCGCGCCGGATGCTGCGCTGGATAGTCTCTTCGAGCAGCGCCGAGACGATGGGCCACGCGCGCGTGATGTGGCCGCCGACGACGACCGATTCGGGGCTCAGGCCGACGATGAGGTTCGAGACGCCGATGCCGAGGAAGTGCGCCGTCTCGGTCAGCGAATCAATCGCCGCCTGCTCGCCGCCGAGCGCGCGCTCGACGACTTCGTGGAAGCCCACGTGACGGCGCGCGCCCTCGTCGCCGTTCTGCGTCGCCCTCAGATAGCGCGCCACGGTCGCGCGCTCCGAGGCGAAGGCTTCCCAGCAATCGTGGTTGCCGCACGAGCACGCGACCGGCGCTTGCTGGCCGACGATCATGTGGCCGAACTCGCCCGCCGCGCCGCGCTCGCCACGGTAAATCTGCCCGTCGAAGACGATGCCGGTGCCGATGCCTTCGGCGACGAGCACCATGATGAAGTCGCGCGAGTCGCTGACTTCTGGCCGCCCGAACCACAACTCGGCGAGCGCCGCCGCGTTCGCGTCGTTATCCACGCGCGCGACGAGCCCGGTCGCCCGCTCGATCTCTTCGGCAATCGCCCAGTCGCGCCACTTGAAGAAGGGGATGTAGATGGCGCGGCCCGTGCCGGGGTCAATGAGGCCGGGGACGCTCACGCCGACGCCCGCCACGTTCCCCGTGTCGTCGCGCGCCGCGAAGTCGCGCACGCACTCGATGATGCACGCCGACATCTCGTCGGGCCGCGAGCTGTTCGGCAACTCCTCCCGGCGGATGACGCGGCCCACGAGGTCGCTCGTCACGATGGTCGTCGAAGAGGGCTTGATGTCCACGCCGATGGCGGTCGCGCCCGCCGCACGCAGGCGCAGGAGCGTCGGCCTGCGCCCGCCCGTCGAAGCGCCCGCGCCGATCTCTTCGATGAGCCCCTCGGACTTCAGCTCCTCGACGATGGTCGAGACGGTCGAGCGTTGCAGCTCGGTGATGCGCGCGATGTCGGCGCGGGAGATGGGCTCGCGGTCGCGGACGTAGTTGAGGACGATCTGCCGGTTGATGTCGCGGATGGTCGAAGAGCGCGCGGCCTGCGCTTTGGTGAGATCAATACGTCGCATGAAGTCTGCTCTGGATTCGTCGCCGCCCGTGCGTTCCGGGGTCAGTTCGTCTGCTGGTTGGTGTCGGTCGGATGGACTGGGGCATTGTACGTACACCCTTCGCTTCGCGTCCAGCCTTCATCACTCGCGCTCACGTCGCGCGCTCTCAGCCTCATCCCTTCGACGCGCCGCCGAAGTTGGAACCCTCGGCAGTTCGACGCGTGTAGAAGCTCATGCCCGCGCCGCGCGTCCCCACGAAAACCGAAAAAACTTCTCAACGTTTCGCGCACCCCGCGGGTAGAGATAAATGTGAAGCGCGGAGGGGTTTGGTGAAAATGCCCAGTGAGGTCGCCGGTATCGCTTGTATGACGGACAAACTGCCGCCCGGCGGGGCGTTTGAAGACCACGGGGCGACCCTCCCGGCGCACATCGAGAGAGCGCGCGCGGGCGACGCGGCGGCCTTCGAGCAGGTCATGGTCTGCACGCAGCACAAGGTCGCGGCCACGGCTTGGCGGCTCCTCGGCAACCGCGAGGACGCGCGCGACGCCGCGCAGGAAGTCTTCCTCCGCGCCTTCAAGTACCTGAAGTCGTACCGGCCCGAACAGGACTTCCACGGCTGGCTCTACCGCATCACCGTTAACGTCTGCCGGGACATCCTGCGCAGGCGCGGGCAAGCGGGCGCACGGACTTTGGCGAACGACCCGGAGCGCGGCGAGTTGTCCGCGCTCGAAGCCCTCGCGGGCGAGTCCGACACGGAAGAGGCCGCCGTCCTCGCGCAACAGAGAGCCATCGTCCGGCGCGCGCTCCACGCTCTGCCGGAGAAGGAGCGGACGGCGCTCGTGCTCCGCGACCTCGAAGGACTCTCGACCGACGAGGTGGCGCGCGTCATGGGCTCACGCCCCGCCACCGTCCGCTCGCAGGTCAGCACGGCGCGCGGCAAGATCAAAGTTTTCTGCGAGCGCTTCCTCCGTGAGAAGCGAGTCTGAATTTGAAGGGAACGCGAACATGAACTGCGAAGAGGTCAAGGCGAATCTCTCGTCCTACGTCGCGGGCGACATCGAAGTGGCGGGCGCGCGCGAAACCGTAGGCGCGCACCTTCTCCACTGCGAAGCCTGCCGCGCCCTCGCCGCCGAGTGGGAGGCGAGTCACCGGCTCCTTCAACTTCACCAGCCGCCGGAATTCGACGCCGCCTTCTTCGACGCCCTGCGCCGCGACGTGCTCCGCCAAATCTCCGAGCCCCGGCCTTCCCTCTTCGCGCGTCTCTTCGGCCAGCCCTTCGGCCAGCAGGCTCTGACTTATGCCGCCGCCTTCTCCCTCCTCGTCTGCGCCGCGCTCTTCGCCGCGCACTTCCTCCGGCGCTCGCCAACGCCCGCCGTCGAAGTAGCAAATAAAGAGAACGTCGGCCCCGTCGAAGTTCAGACGAACGACACGCCGGAGTCAGGCTCGCACACCGTCGAAGGCCCGACGAAGAATGTCGAGAGCCTCGCCCCGCAGCCTCCGCCGCCGAGCGCGGCGCGGCGACGCAGAGCCCGGCCAGCCTTCAACGCTTCGCGGAGAGAGGCCCGCGTCGAACACCCGACGGCCCCGCCGGAGACGCGGGACGTTGCCGAGCAGGTCGCACGCGCGTCGAACGCCGAGACCGCCGTCGCCGAGCGCGAGATGTTCCGCATCGAATTGCAGACCAGCGACCCGAACGTCCGAATCATCTGGTTGACTCCCCGCACGACCGGCGTTGATTCGTCGAACAACCCGAACAGATAAACGTCAGGAGGAATCATTCACGCCATGAAAAGCAGAATCCTTTTAGCCGCCGTCGTCTTTGCGCTCCTCTGCTGCTCCGCGGCCCCCGCCTCGGCGCAGCAGGCGACGCCGACGCCGACGCCCGACAACGCCGTCACCGAGAAGGGCTTCCGCAGCCGCGTCTTCGAGATCAAGCACCGCGACCCCGTCAACCTCGTCCGCGTCCTCCTGCCGCTCGGCAGCGGCTTCAGGGGCGCGCAGATGAGCCCGAACGAGCCCTTCCAGACCATCACCGTCCGCGACTTCCCCGAAAACATCGCCGCCATCGAAGAGGCCATCCGCCGTCTCGACGTGCCCGAACCCGCGCGGCCCGGCATCGAGTTCCACGTCCACATCCTCATCGCCACCCAGAGCCCGACCTACTCGCCGCCCAACGAGTACCCGGAAGAGCTGAGCGCCGTCATCAAACAACTCCAATCTACGATCAACTACAAGTATTACCACCTGATGACCTCGCAGGTGCTCCGCGCCAAAGAGCAGGGGATGCGACAGGTGAGCGTCAAGGGCGTCTCCGCGTTGAAGCTGCGCGCCGACACGGAGGCCAGCAAGAATCCCATCTTCTACGACTTCCGCTTCGAGAACATCATCCTCGACAACTCCGCCGGGGGGGCGGCGAAAATCCAGATCGGGCAGTTCAACTTCGCGATGAAGGTGCCGCTCATCGCCGGT
>DASTQX010000258.1:0-1106 GCA_035761505.1 Pyrinomonadaceae bacterium | reverse complement strand
CACGAAGCTCGTCTTCTCGAAGTGGCACGCGGCGACGGGCGGGCGCATCCGCATCTTCGTCTCCGGCGGCGCGGCGCTCCCCGAAGAGGTCGGCTACATCTTCGCGGGCGCGGGCTTCCCCATCATTCAAGGCTACGGCCTGACCGAGACTTCGCCCGTCATCGCCTCGAACACCGTCGAGGAGAACCGCTTGGGGACGGTGGGCCGCGCCATCCGCAACGTCGAAGTGAGAATCGCCCCGGACGGCGAAATCGAGACGCGCGGGCCGAACGTCATGCTCGGCTACTACAACAAACCCGCAGCGACCGACGATGTTTTCACCGCCGACGGCTGGTTCAAGACCGGCGACATCGGCGCGCTCGACGCCGAAGGCTTCCTCTCCATCACCGACCGCAAGAAGGAACTCTTCAAGACTTCGGGCGGCAAGTACGTCGCTCCGCAGCCCATCGAGCAGCGCATCAAAGAATCTCGCTTCGTCAATCAGGTCGTCTTGGTCGGCAACGGCAGGAAGTTCCCCGCCGCCCTCATCGTCCCCGAATGGGAACAGCTCCGCTCTTACGCGCAGCTCAAGGGTCTCGAACTCGAAGCGCCCGCCGACTTCTGCCGTCACCCTCGCATCCTCGACCTCCTCCAACGTCAGGTGGACGCCCTCACCGCCGAACTCTCTCAATACGAGCGCGTCAAAAAAATCGCCCTCATCGAGCGCGAATTCACCATCGAAGGCGGCGAACTCACCCCTACCCTCAAAGTCAAACGCCGCGTCGTGGACGAAAAATACAAAGGCGTGATTGATAAGCTGTACGAAGAGAGCTAAGCCGAAGAGATGAGCGCGGAGCGATGAACGCTGAACTGAGAAGCAAGAAGCTCTTGTCTTTCAGTTCAGCGTTCATCCTTCCGCGCTCGTCGTTTCCTTTGCCCATTCGGCGATGACGCGGCGGAGTTCTTCGAGTTGGTGGTCGAAGAAGTGACCGGCTCCGGCGACGACGTGGACGCGGGCGCGGGCTTCAGGGGGGAGCCGGGCGGCGAGTTCTTGAACCTTGTCGGGGGAGGCGAATTCGTCGTGCTCGCCGTGGACGAGAAGGAGCGGCTTGCGGCACTCAAGGAGG
>DASTQX010000257.1:0-3534 GCA_035761505.1 Pyrinomonadaceae bacterium | reverse complement strand
CTCGTCCCGCGCGAGGAAGACACCGACCCCGTTTTCGAGGAGTACGACCGGAGCGAGGGCGTTAAGTTCCGCGACGGCGGGGCCGCGTTCGTCGTCGTCGGGCCGTGCCCGGTGGCGCACTTCAGGCACGCCGTCGTCATGAA
Source organism: Pyrinomonadaceae bacterium (assembly GCA_035761505.1). GTDB lineage: Bacteria > Acidobacteriota > Blastocatellia > Pyrinomonadales > Pyrinomonadaceae > JAIVJM01. The sequence continues at coordinate 3,391 of DASTQX010000257.1, read as the reverse complement.
GACTTCTGACGACTCGTTGAAGCTGATGCCGTGGTCGCTGGTGATGCGACTGGCGCAGTCGGTCGCCGCGTAAGGCGCGACGCGGGAGGGCTATTCAAACCATGTCAGTCAATAGATACGTCCCACTCGAATTAATCGAAAAGATGTCGCTCTACTGCGGCGCCGGCACCAGTGATAAGGTCTACCACATCGCCTTGGTGCGTGTTGACTCCGGCTTCATCAACATCATCTACTACGGCAAGCGCATCGACGACGTGGGCGAAGAAGACAAGTCCAGGTCGTCACTCGCCTACACGACCAAGCCCGCACTGCCCACGACCTTCGAGAAGGCTAAGAAAGATTTCGACGACAAGACGACCGAGAAGCTGAATAAGAAGAGGTACGTCTTCTACCAGACCGGGCACGTTGTCAACACGCAGTCGAGCATGTACTCGCCGACGGGCGCGGCGGCCGCGTCCGGCGCCCCGGCCGAGCAGGGCCTGCTCATCCAGCCGCCCCCCGCGCCGCCCCCCATCACGCTCGCCGGGACGGGCTACATCCCTCAGCTCCTCAACCCGACCACGCGCGGCGGCTGCGAAGAGTTCTTCAAGGACCCGAACTACTGGGGCAGCCCGAAAGCCGACGGCGAGCGTTTCCTGTTCGGCCATCGCGGCGGGACCGTGGCCGCGTCGAACAGGAACGGCGAAGGCACGTCCGTGGCCGCGCACCTCGAAGCCGCCCTGGCCGAGATCGTGGAGGCGACGAACCAGACGGCGGGCCTCTGCTTCGACGGCGAGCGCATCGGCGAAGTCGCCTACGTCTTCGACCTGCTCGAATTCGACGGCGAACCCTTGAGCCCGCCCGACGGCAGCGGCGAGTACGTCAAACTCCCCTACTTCGCCCGCGTCGGCCACATGGACCGCATCAGGGCACAGTACCGGCGCTGGCGCGAGTCGAAGTCGCGCGCGGGTAAGCCTTACATCAGGTTCCTCCCCATCGCGCGGACCGAGGAGGCGAAGCGCAAGCTCTTCCGCGAGATCGAAGCCAGCCACGGCGAGGGGATGGTCTTCACCCACATCCAGAGCCTCATCCTGCCGGGCAAACCCAACTCCGGCGGCCAGCGCCACAAGTTCAAGTTCACGAAGGAACTCGACTGCGTGGTCCGCACCACGGAGCGACGCAGCTTCGAGTGCTTCGTCTACCACGAGGGCAGGCTCACCGCCATCGGCCTCTGCGCGTCGGGCGTCACCGAGCCGCTCTACTACGGCCTGCTCGAATCCGAAGGGCGCGGCGAGGTGAGGGTCGCCACCGTCCGCTACCTCTACGGGACCGGCGCGGTCGCCGACGGCGGCAAGATGTACCAATCCACGTTCATCCGCTTCCGCAGCGACAAGAGGCCGGAGGAATGCACCAGCGATCAGCTCGAAGTGACGAACAGGAGCGTGCTCGAAGAGATCGTCGTCGATGACCTGGCGGCGTAAGAAAGGGGCGGGCGGCATGGGAGAAACTAAGGCCCTGCCCCGAGAACTCCTTATGACCAGACACCTGATTAACCCCTGCACGCCCTGGGTCGCCGTCAACGACCGCGGCGAATTCTTCAGACTGAACTGGGGGACTCTCGAAGTCGCCACGATGGGGGAGACCGAAGCGCGCGCGGACGACGCGCAGCCGGTCGACCCCACCACACTCGGCGACGACGACATCGCTTTCGACCTCGCGCTTCAGGAGAGACTCCGGGCGCTCAACTTCGCGGGCAAGGCATTCGACCTCGATGGCGCGCCCACGAACATCTTCGATTTCGTCGAATCGAATCGGCTGGAGATTGAGGAAGTCGAGAGAATCTCCGAACTCGATCCCGGCGCGTCCCTCACCTACGGCGGCGGCGCGGCGGCCACCTTCGTGCTCACGCGGGCTGTCCTCGCCGGCGGCAAGCGGGTGAAGGTCGGCGACCACGTCGAGCTGGCGCGCGACGTGGATCGCTACGACGCCTTCATCGCCAAGAAGGGTCTGCGCGGCACCGTCTCCGAAATCAGCGAACACGTCGTCACCGTCCTCTTCGACGAGCATTTGGACGGCGCGCAGGAGTGGGACAATAACGTGTGCTGGGGCTCAAGCGACCAACTCGCCGAGTTCGACGAAGACGTCCGCCTCCTCGACCAAACCTCCGTCTAACACCCGACCAATCCACGCGGATACGAACATGAGAAGCAGCAAAAAGTCTCCGGCAACCGGAAAAGGCCGCCACGCGACCGCCGACGAAGAGACGCCCATCAAGGGCTTCTACCGGCTGACCGACCTGATGGCCGCGAGCGCCACCCCGCCGCGCCATTACGCGGGCCCCGCCGTCGAGATCGAGTTCGGCCTGTTCTACAAAGGAGGCAGGGGCACGGCCGGCGAAATCTTCGTCACGTGGGAGAAGGGCGGCGCCGACGGCGCGCTGGGCCCCAAGCTACACGCGTATGGAGACGCGTTCGGCGCGCTCTGGCAGTTGCGGGAGGTCATCAAAGTTCTTTCGACGCGACCCAACATCACGCCCGACGAACTCTGCGCGCAACTCAGGAGGCGCGGCTTCACCGACTTCACCGTGAGCGATACGCAGTGGCTCACGCACGAGCCCACAGGCAGCTTCTACCGCATCCACGAGGGCGTCTTCGAGGCCGCGCCGATGAGCGCCGACGAGAGCGTCACCCAGCCGTTCGAGGAGGAGATTTCCGAAGTCGATTACGACTCCGCCGCGAGCTGCGGAGAAACCGACCTGGCGCAGTTACGCGCCATTGAGATCGCCCTGCGCAGCGGCGCGACTTCTCTGGACGACCTTGCCCCGTACACGTCGAAAGGTACGGGCCGCGCCCAAGCCGAAGCCAGCAGGCGCGGCTTGCGATAGATGTCGGCCGCGGCGGAGAGGGCGTCATGTCTGAAGCTTCACAGACGAGTTCAGGGGAAGCGGGGCGCGAGCGCGGCTTCGTAGACGTTCCGCATTACGTCACCGATCTGAGCCTCAGAATCCCCGAGGGCTCAGACAACGCCGAAGCTTACTTTAACTTCGGACTCGTCACAGATGCCTTCTCCGACTGCGTGACAATCCATTTCCCGTGGCGCGGCGTCGTAGGCGAGCAGGGCGCAGGCCCCGGTCGTGTCATCGCCGTCAGGCGCAACCATTCCATCCGACTCGGCGTCTTCCACACGCTGACGGAGGCCCTCGTCGCCACCGCACATACCGTCACACTTCCCGACTACTTGCCCTGCCCTGACGATTGCGCGCATGAAGCCGCGCTCAAGTTCTTCGAGCACTGCGTCACGCTCGGAGTGGCCTGCCCGAGGTATCAAGCCGAGGCGACGAGGCGCGAGCGCGAAGCCATCCGCGACGCACTTGCGCGCGAGCGCGCGGCGGCGGGCGGACAAAGATACGCGG
>DASTQX010000256.1:0-1242 GCA_035761505.1 Pyrinomonadaceae bacterium | reverse complement strand
GGGCGTTGAAGGAAGACTCACTCCTTCAACGCCCGGCCCGGCCTCGCCTTCCACGATTCAACGTCTTATTCCGTGAACGGCGCGTTCGTGTTAAATTTTCGTCTGTTTTAACTCTCAGACAGAGACATTATTTCGACAAGTTTTCCACAGAATCTGTGGAAAACTCTGTGGATAAGTCGCTTTTACGCGTTACAAGTTCATGAAAACTTTAGACTTCTAGCATTTTGCACATCTCCGAGGCACGAATTCACAAAGCCTTTACGGGCGCTCATTTTTCCCTCGCGGGGTGAAGCATCTTGCGCGCCATACTCCGCTCAATTCTGCTGTCGTCACTCGTCTTCGCCTTCACGACGGCGTGCGTCAAATTGCCCCGCCGCGCCTCGCTCAGAGGCGAGAAGAGTCGAGCGACGCATCATTCCGCCCCGCCCGTCTCCATCAACCGCGCCTCGCGTGAAGAGCTTGAGCGCTTGCCGGGCGTCGGCCCGACGATTGCCGCGCGCATCGTCGAGCACCGCGAGCGCCACGGCCCCTTCCGCAAAGCAGAACACCTCCTCGTCGTCCCCGGCATCAGCGAGCGCCGCTTCCGAGAGATTCGCGCGCTCGTCACGGCTGAGTGAGGACTCTTCCCCGCGCCCGACGACTTATTTCGCCTCGACGCGACCGAAGTCGTCTTCGAGGCGGACGATGTCGTCCTCGCCGAGATAGTCGCCGCGCTGGATTTCGATGAAGACGAGCGGGCCTTCGCCGGGGTTCTCGACGCGGTGCGCCGCGCCGACGGGGATGTCCACGGTCTCGCCGCAGCCGAGCGCGATCTCCCTGCCGTCGAGCGTGACTCTGGCCGCGCCCTCGACCACCATCCAATGCTCGGCGCGGCGCGCGTGCCGCTGGTAGCTGAGGCGCTTCGAGGGCAGCACTTCGATCCGCTTGACCTTGAACGTCGGCCCCTCGTCCAGCACCGTGAAAGACCCCCAGGGCCGCCTGTCAAAGAGCGGCGACGCCGCTCCATCCTCCCGTTCGCTCATCCCTTCGCCACCTTCTCAAAACAGAATCAACCTCGACATCAATATGACAAAAGCGTCGGCGGGTGACAAGTAAAAGCCGTGAAGCGTCAATCGTCAAAGACAGCTTCTTACTGTTCACGATTGACGATTGACGATTCACGGCTTTTCCACATACGTCTCGACGCGCAAGTCCTCGCCGTCGGTGCTGAGGGTGACGGTTCCGCGCTCGCCGGTTGTGAGA
>DASTQX010000255.1:0-8896 GCA_035761505.1 Pyrinomonadaceae bacterium | reverse complement strand
TCCGCATCGCCGCGCCCGTCTCGGCCAGAGCGCCCTTCGAGGGCAGAGCGGCGACGACCTTGATGCGTTCGTCCGTGAGGCCGGGGTCGCGGTCGGCCTCCATGCGCTCGACGAAGGCAATGAGGTCGTTCATGTCTTCGGCGGCCATCCGGTAGCGCGGCATCGCGGCGACGAGTTCGTGGCCGTCCGGGTCGAAGCCTTCGAGCGTGGCGCGGATAAACGAGAGGCGGTCGAAAGGGCCGTGCTTGCGCCCCGAAGGGTGCGCGTGGCCGTAAGGCTTGACCAGATGCGACCACGTGAGGTTGCCCGCCGTGACGCCGCCTTCCGTGATGCCCTCGCCGCGCAGGCCGTGACAGCCCGCGCACGTCATCGTCGAGCCCGGCACGTCCACCTCGCCGATGATGGCGACGATCTCGCGCCCGGCGGGGCTCTCGCCGCGCAGGTAGATGGCCTTGCCGCGCCGCTCCTGTTCGGTGAGCCCGGCGGGCCGCGCCGCCGGAGCTTGCGCGCGGGCGGGAGAGTCGGCGGGCCGAAGGTTCGACGCGACGCAGAGAGCGAGCGCGAAGAGGGCGACGAGAAGTTTGAGACGTTTAATCATGATGGTTCACGCCCGTCGCCTCCGGCGCGACGGGCAATCAGGCCCGGCTCACTCTTTCGCCGGGCCGCCTTTATCGCTCGCCACGTCTTGCACGATCTGGATGAGTTCCTCGGCCTTGCCGAGCCCAAAAGCCTTCTTCCAGAGCCCGGTCGGCTCGTTGCCGACGATGATGATGGTCGAGTGATCGTCCCTCGCCTTGACGTACTGGCCGAGCTTGTAGAGCGCCCAGTCCACGTTCTCTTTCTTCCCCGTCAGGAAGAGCCAGCCCGGTTTGGCGTGGAACCTCCGCGCGTATTCCTTCATGCGCGGCGGCGTGTCGTTCGAGGGGTCAACCGTGATGGAGACGAGCAGCACGTCTCTGCCCACGCGTTCGCCGAGCGCCGCCTGAATCTTCTCCATGTTGCGGTTCATCGGCGGGCAGACCGAGACGCAGGTGATGAAGAAGACGTTGACGACCACGATCTTTCCCTTCAGCACGTCGCTGTAGAAGCGGAGCTTCCGACCGTCCTGATCGAGCAGTTCCACGTCGGAGAAATATTTTTGCGCGACGGAGGGCTCCTCCGTCTTCTGTGGCGCGGCGTGACCGGCGTGCGGGTCGGGCGGCGCGGCGGGCCTCTCTGGCGTCTGCGCCGCCGCCGTCGAAGCGAGCAGGCAGGCGAGTGCGAGTGAAAGAATGTTCCTCATGGTCGGAGTGCCTCCGTGGCGGGAGTTTCGAGTCGGCCCGTGGAGGCCGCGTTGATGAGTTCAAGGAGTTGCGAGGGTTTGGCGAGTCCGTAGGCGCGCGTCCACTGTCCTTTCGCGTCGTTGCCGATGATGACCGAAGGCGTGTGGTCTTCGGGGCGGCCAGAGTACGCGCCGAGCGCTTGGAGCAGCGAGTCCATCTGCGGCTTGTCGCCGGTCACGAACGTCCAGCCCTCGGCGGCCTTGAACTTCGAGAGGAAGGTCTTCATCCGCTCCGGCGTGTCGGTCACGGGGTCAACGCTGACGGAGATAAGGCTCACGTCGCGCCCGGCGCGGTCGCCGAGTTCACGCTGCAAGCGCGCGAAGGTCGCGGCCAGAGGCGGGCAGATGGTCGTGCAGTTGGTGAAGATGAAATTGATGACGACCGTCTTCCCTTTCACGAGGTCGCGGTGGAAGCGGAGCCGCCGCCCGTTCTGGTCAAAGACTTCGATGTCGGGGATGGACATCTTCATCCCGCGCGCGGCCTCGGCGTCTCTGGCATCCGGCGCGCTCGCCCCGGCGCTCGCGGCCCCGGCGCGAAGGGTCAGATTCATGTTGCATTCGGGACACTTGCCGGGCGAGTTGGATAAAACTTTCGGGTGCATCGGGCAGGAGTACCGCGCGGCCTCCTGCGTCCCGGCGCGTGCGTTCTGAGTCCGTGGCGCGCGTTGCGCGTGCGAGGCGGGCGGGACGGCGGCGAAGAGGAGCGAGGCGCAAGCGAGTGCCGCCAGCGTCAGGCGCGCGTTTAAATGTCGGTTGTTCATTTCAAACTCCCTTTTTCAGCTCGTCACTGCTTCGCCGCGTCGGCGTCCTTCGCCCACAGGGTCAGGTGCGGCAGTTGCCGGAAGGCGACGCCGAGCGAACGGCTCCCGACGAAGACCATGTAGGGGCCGGGCTCCGGCAGGTTGAGGTCGAGTTCGTAAACGCCTTCGCCGACCGGCTTGGCGAACTCGCGCCGCTGCCAGAGGCCGGAGGCGATGAACAAGAGGACGTTCACGTCCTTGAGCCCGTCCTTCGGCTTGCCCGTCGCCGTCTCCGAAAGGCGGAAGCGGAGTTTGTAGTTCTCGCCCGCGCGGAGTTCGCTCGCGCGGCTCAGGTACTCGATGCGGACGGCGGCCTCTCGCTCGTGCTTGACGGCGGGGTTCTGCTTGGCCTCGGCCTCGAAGCAATGGGCGATGCGCGGCGAGTCGAGCAGGAAGGCCACGTCGTAGATGCCGTGCGCCGGGAGTTTGACCGTCGTCGCGTAGAGGCCCGTCTCGACCTCGCGCAGGGAGCGGTCAACGACGAGCACGGCGCGCGGGTCGCGCTTGTAGTTCTGGAGGCTCCCCATCGGCGCGGCCATGCCCTCCGTGTAGTAGTAGATGAGGCGGTCGGCGGCGTTCGCCACGAGCACCGAGCCGCCTTCGGGCGCGGGCACGATTGAGTCGGCCAGAGAGGCGGGGGCCGTGGACTCGCCCGGCGTGCGATGGCCGCCGGGGAACTTGGCAACGTCCAACTCCTTGCCGACCGTGCTCAGGCGAATCATCTCGATCTCCTTCGAGCCGGACGAGCGGACGTAGGCGAAACCTTCGGTGAAGGCGATCTGGTCGGGGCCGGGCGCGACCGGCGCGGTCTGCGCGAGGCGGTTGGTCGAGGCGTCGAGGATGTGGACGACCGACTCCTTCGCGTTCGGGACGAAGCCCCAGCGACCGCCCGGCGCGAAGCGAACGCCGCCCGCGCCGCGCCCGACGTGGATGCGCGCGTTGACGCGCGGCTCGCGCGCATCAATCACGACGATCTCGCCGCCGCCCTCGTTGACCACATAGACGGCGTTGCTGAGCGGCGAGAAGGCAATCTCGCCGAGACTCTGACCGATTTGAAGGTCTTTGACTTTTTCGAGTCGCGCGATGTCGAAGACGGTGACCGTGCCCGCTTCTCGCGCGGCGAGGAAGGCGAACTTGTTGTTGCCGCTGAAGGCGAGGTCGTGCGCCCCCGCGCCGGTGGTGAAACGCGCCGCGACCTTGAGCGTCAAGGCGTCAATCACCGTCACGCCGCCCTCTCTGGCCCCGGCGTTCGCGCCGCTCGTGACCCACAAGTATTTCCCGTCGGGTTGCAGGCGGACGCGCGAGGGACGCGGCCCGGCGTCCACGTCGGCGACGACCTTCCAAGTGTTCGTATCCACGACGGCGACCTGATTGACGAGCGGCATGCTCACGAAGAGGCGCTCGCCGCCGCTCGTCAACTCCCAGTCCTCGCCGGGGCTCTTCAGGATGACGAGCGTCAGGAGCTTGCTCGTCCCGAAGCCGAGCAGAGGGTCTATGACCGAGATGTTCGCCTCCTGATTGAGCGCGAGGACGTAATAAGTGTTGAGGTCAACGTCGGGCCGCGCGCGGAGCGTGCCTGCCATGAAGGATTGAATCTTGTCGCGGCACGCCTGCGTGTCGGGCTTCGTCGCGCCGCGCTGGTTCATCCACGCCGCCGGTCTGACGCCGGAGACGGGGCTCCCGGTCGTCTTGTCCACGACGCGGAAACGGACGACCGCCGCCGACTCTTCCAACAACTCCTTCGACGCGCCTTCGCCCGCGACGGGCTCGACGGTGAACTCGACCCGCACGCCCTCTTTCTCGACCTGCTGCGGGCCGCGCGTGACTTGCGGCGTCGCGGTGGGCGCTGCCGCCGCCAGTGGGGCCGACTTCTCCTGCTGCTGCGCCGCCGCCACGAGAGCCGCGCCGAACACGACGGCGATGAAGAGTGAAAGGATTCGGGATGCGTGGGCTGTTGTCGTTTTCATAAAAGGCTCCGTCGGTGTGTCTGTGAAAACCTTTGGCGCGAGGCGCGACGTGTGCGCGCCGTCAAAGAACCTCGGCGGCGGCTTCTTGCCGGAACGCGTCGTCGAACGTGTCCTGGAGGTCTGCGCGTTTAAGGAGGCCGTACTTTTTGAGCTTGCGGTAGAACCTCGGACGATGAAAGTCGAGGAGCTGCGCCGCCTTCCTGACGTTGCCGCCCGTGCGTTCGAGCGTCTGGGCGATGGCCGCGCGCTCGATCTCTTCCATCGTCAGGTGGGGCGGGATGACGTAGTGAGTGTGTGTGCCCTGCGCGTCGTGGAACTGGCCGGGCAGGTCTTCGGGCGCGAGTTGCCCTTCCTGCGCGAAGATGACGGCGTGCTCGACGACCGACTCCAACTCGCGGACGTTGCCCGGCCAGTCGTAGCTCGCCAGACACGCGTAGGCCGCGCGCGAGACGCCGCGAATATTCTTCCCGTACTTCTCGGCGTAGCGCCGCAGGAAGTGCTCGCAGAGCGGGGCCAAATCTTCGAGCCGCTCGCGCATCGGCAGGACGCGAATCTTGACGGTGCTGATGCGGAAGTAGAGGTCTTTGCGGAGCGTGCCGTCGAGAATCATCTGCCCGGTGTCGCGGTTGGTGGAGGAGATGAGGCGGAAGTCAACTTCTCTCTCGCGCTCGTCGCCGAGGCGTCGCAAGCGCCGCTCCTGAAGGACGCGCAGGAGTTTCGTCTGAAGGTGCGGAGGCATCTCCGCCACCTCGTCGAGAAAGAGCGTCCCGCCGGAGGCGGCTTCGATGAGGCCGCGCTTGTCGCGGTCTGCGCCGGTGAACGCGCCGCGCTTGTAGCCGAAGAGTTCGGACTCGGCCAGCTCCGAAGGGATGGCCGCGCAGTTGATACTGACGAAGGGCTGCTCAGAGCGCGCGCTCCGCAGGTGAACCGCGCGGGCGATGAGTTCCTTGCCCGTGCCCGACTCGCCTTCGATGAGGACGGAGGCGTCCGAGGGCGCGGCGGTGTGGATGAGTTGATGAATCTGCCGGACTCGGCGGTGCTGGCCGATGATGCCGAAGTCTTCCTCGACGGCGGGGATGGTGGCGCGCAGCACACGGTTCTCGCGCCGCATCGCCGCGCACTGCAAGGCGCGCTCGGCGAGCATCAAAACGTGGTGGGCGGTGAAGGGCTTGTCGAGATAGTAGAAGGCTCCGCGCTTGACGGCCTCGATGGCGATGTCGAGCGAGCCGTGGCCGGTCATCAGAATCACTTCGGCGTCGGCGGAGCGCTCTTTGACGCGAGCCAGAACGTCCATGCCCGTCGCGTCCGGCAGCATCAGGTCGGTGAAGACGAGGTCGAAGGCTTCGCCCTCTAAAGCCTTCGACGCTTGGGCGGCGCTCGCCGCCGTCCGCACCTCATGGCCGCGCTCGCCGAGCACGAGGGCGAGCGCGTCGCCGACACTCGCTTCGTCGTCAACAATGAGGATTCGGGCGGACAACATCACAAGCTCTCCTCCGTCGGCTCCGCTCTGAGTAAGAACTAAACCCTTGCTCGTTATCCTTGTGACAGCAGGCGAGGTGCCGTTGCCGCTCAGACTGACGGTGATAGTTGCAAGCGGCGTTCACTTCCACCGTCGCGCCCCTCCGCAAGCTCTTGAAGAGCGAAGTAAGTCTTTAAGCTTTCAAGGGTTGACAGCGCGCCGGGGCGAAGTCGTTCGGCGTGGCGGCGAAGCGTGTCTGGGGAATTACGCGCAGGAGGGACGGTAAATATCCACAACGCGCCGGGACTTTCGTGAGGGAGAGATGAGCGGCGCGGGCTGCGAATTCGGGGTGAGATAAAAAGGCCCGTGGCGGCGTCTGCCATCAGACGCCGCCACGGGGTTTGAGTCCCGCAAGCGGGAACCCTCAAAGGGCTCGGCGCTTACTGGTTGTCTATGACCTGCTTCGGGAGCGGTTCGTTCTTCACGCGGAAGAGTCCCCACATCCCGCCGTCGAACGAGAACGAGTGGAAGGTGCGGAACAGGTAGTCGCCCGGCACGCGGAACTTGCCGCCCGCCCCGTTCTTGGGGAGGAAGTCGAAGTGGCTCTGCGCGCCGATGCCGAACTGCACGCCCTTCCACTCCGCGACCGCGCGCGAACCGATGACGGTCGAGTTGGCCGTGTACGGTTCTTCCTCCCAGATGTGGCCGTGAATCATGAAGGTCTCGTTGCGCGCGTGGCCTCCCGGCATCACGACGCGGTAACGAGCCGCCTGACCCGGCAGCGCGCGGAAGACCGGCGTCAAGGGGTCGCCGCCGACCAGAGAGTTGGACAGCGAGTTGGTGAAGTCCTTGTCGTTGGTGTCGTTCAGGAGCGCGTTGGGCGCGAAGCCCATGCGGTTCCAGAGCGGCTCCGTGCGGTAGTTGAAAGCCTTCTGGCCGGAGTCTTCGGCGTCCTCGGCCTCGGCGAGGTTGGGGACGGGGAAGCCCGTGTTCTTGCCCCGCGAGACGTTGACGAAGGCGGCGTCCGTGCCGCCGTTGCCGTAGGTCGTGCCGGAGACGGAGGCCGAGGCTTCGGGGTCGAAGGCCAGCGAGTCACTGGCGATGTTGTCCACGCCGCCCTTCTCGTCGTCGTCGTTGTCCGCCGCCACGTCCCTGCTCATCCTGAGGTTCAGGTCGTTCTGGAAGAGGAGGACGAACTCGCGGAAGCTCGTGCCGCCGCTCGTGACGGTGGCCGACGCGCGCGAAGTGCTGTCGAGCGTCCACGTCGCGTTCGGCGGTTCGATGACGAGCGCGCCGATGGCTCCCTTGCTCGCGTGCTTGATCGGGTCGGACGACGAGAGCGAGGTCGCGCCGAACTCGATGGGGCGGCCCACGATGTAGCCGCTCTTGTTGACGATGTCGCCCGCGTACCATGTGTATGTGATCTGGTTGCCGGGGGCGACGACCCTGTCGGGGTTGAGCCCGACGTTGACGCCGTTATCGAGTCGCACGTCGTAGCGGAGCAACTGAGGGTGGAGCCCGACGTACTTCGAGGGCCGCACCTGATTGGCGTTGAAGCGCTCGACGAGCATCGGCAGCGTGTTGAAGCCGGGCAGGTCGGGCATCTTTTCGGGCAGGCGGTTGCGCAGCGTGAGCTGGATGCACTCGCCCGCTCTGGCCCTGATGACGAGCGGCTCGACGGGCACGCCCGGCTTCAGACGGTTGTAGGCGTCGAGGTCGTTGGTGCGGACGTAGAGGATGGCGGTCGGGTCGTGGAGCTGGCCGCCGAAGCCGCTCCGCTTGTTGTAGAAGAGCGTGCCTTGCGGCAGTGCTTTCTGCGCACTGACGGCGGTCACGCTGATGGGGCGTCGCACCGCGTCCTGCGGGCAGGCGGGCACGCCCTTGCCCACCGGCGGCCAGAGCGGGCTGATGATTCGGCTCCCGTCAATCGTCTCCGTCGTCTCGGTCGTCGCCGTGGGCTCGGCCTCGACGGCGGGCGCTTCGTTCGAGTCAACGGTCGGCGGCTCTGTCGCCGAAGGCGTCGCGCCGACCGCGCCGTCGAAGGTCTTCGTCGGGTCGGTGTCGGTGGCCGAGGCGTCGAGGTTGAAGGCTTCCACGTCGGCGGTCTTCCCTTCGGGGTTGCTGGAAAGCGTCTCCAAAGGCCCCTCGGAAGTCGAGTCGGTGTCCACGCGGGCCACTTCCTCGTCGGACTGAACGAGCCCCGGTTCGACGATGGTACCGTTGACGGTCTCTTCGATGGTGTTCTCAGTCCACTTGGGATAGGTGGCTTCCTTGCCCCGGTAGGCGCGGATGATGCCCCAGAGCCCGTTCCACTGGTCGTCGGTGCCCGCGCCGGGCGTGTAGAGGAAGTCGGTGAACTTCCCTGTCTCGACCGGCAAAGGCGGCATCACGAAGTCGTACCACTCGGAGATCGCCATCATCTGGTTGTTGCGGAAGCCGGAGTTCGGGTCTGCCGGTTGGAACAGCCAGCGCAGGCCGTGGATGCTGAGGTTGTGTCCCTCTTCGTGCGCGCCGACGAGGACGCGGATTCTCACCTTGTCGTTCTCGAAGACGCGCATCAACGGCGTCGCCGGGTCGCCCGGCCTGAGCCCGTTGGTCAACTGCGGAATCGGCTGGTAGTTGAGTTCCGAGATGGCGCGGTTCGTCAGCGAGCGATAGGCGTGCGAGAGGTCGCCCGGAGCCCCTGAGGTCTGCGCCTGTGTCGAGGGGTTGAAGACGCGCAGGGCGAGTGGCTCGTTGCGATAGTTGACGCTCATCGTGCCCACGTCCGCCGCCGAGATGGCTTCAGGACACGGCGGGGCGAAGGTCGTCCCCGGACAGACGGCGGCCTTCTCGACGAGGAAGGGCAGGCCCGTCTCGTCCTTCGCGGGCGGGTTGATGACGTTCGCCGGGTCGGCCACGGCGAGCCCGGCGGCGTTGATGCCGCCGCCCTTCTCGTAAGCGAGCTGGAAGTCGGCGAACTCAAGCAGGAACTCGCGGAAGCTCTCGGTCGGAGTGCTGGGGAAGTGAATCTTGGCCTGCCAAGTGGTCGGGCCGCCGTCACTCACCCTGTTGCCGAGCACCGCGCCGGTCTCGGAATGGAACCACTGCGTATTCGGGCGCTCGACGATGAGGCCCGCGTAGAAGCCCGCCTGCTGGTGCGTCGAGGGGCCGTAGTGGTCGTGCGTGAAGACGGTGTTGAGTGTGCGGTCGTTGCCCTGATTGTCACGCACGGGGTCGGCGTACCAACGCTGGATGGTCGTCTGTGCGCCGAGCCAGTCGTCCACGCCGTTCTTGTCGTCGTCCTTCCCGGCGAGGCCGAGTTGCGGGTGCGCCTTGAGCGTCGGGCACGTGAAGGTGCCGTCGCGCC
>DASTQX010000254.1:0-9940 GCA_035761505.1 Pyrinomonadaceae bacterium | reverse complement strand
CCTCCCGACGCCCTTCGTCTGCGGGCAACTCTTCGGAGTACAAGTCGCGCACCGCCGACTCGCGCCCGCCTTCGCCCTCCGACGAGAGCCGCCGAATCTCTTCCTCGGCCCGCGCCGAGAGACGCCACTTCGCGCCCGGCGCAGGCCCGCCCGCCGCCTCCGAGACGGCGCGCGCCAACTCGTCCAAGCCACGATGCTGCCGCGCCGTGACGGGGACGACCGTCACGCCGAGCGCCTCGCCGAGATGGCGCGCGTCAACCTCTACGCGCTCGCGCTCGGCGAGGTCAACCATCGTCAGCGCGACGACGACGGGGCGGCCCACTTCCAAAAGCTGCGTGACGAGATAGAGGTTGCGTTCGAGGTTGGTGGCGTCCACGGCGGCCACCACCACGTCGGGCGCGGGCATGTCGGCGAGACGGCCCGTCAACACGTCGCGCGCGATCTGCTCGTCTATCGAGGCGGCGTCGAGGCTGTAGAGTCCCGGCAGGTCAATCAGGCGCGCGGGCGGCGCGTCGGGCGAGAGTTGCCAGTCGCCCTCCTTCCGCTCGACCGTCACGCCGGGGTAGTTCGCCACCTTCTGCCTGAGCCCCGTCAGCGCGTTGAAGAGACTCGTCTTGCCCGCGTTCGGGTTCCCCGCCAACGCGACCGTCAGCACGCGCGTCCCGCGTTCGGCATGCGCGCCTTCCTGTTCGTTAAACGGGGGAGGGGATTCGATAATGGTGCTCATAAGGAATCAGTGACAAGTGATGAGTGATAAGTGATGAGAAAAGTAGAGGCGAATTTTCTTATCACTTATCACTCATCACTCATCACCACCGAGATTGTTTGCGCCTCGCTGCGGCGCAGCGCGAGGTGATAATCGCGGACGCGAACTTCGAGCGGGTCGCCGAGCGGGGCGAACTTGACGACGCGCACCGGCGCGCCGGGCACGACGCCCATCTCCATCAACCGCCGCGCGACCGGCCCCGACCCGCCGACCGAGATTACTCGCCCATCCGCGCCCGGCGGCAGACGGTCGAGCGAGACGGAGCGCACGGCGGACTCGCCGGATTGTGCGAAAGCGGGTTCTTTGTTATCGGCCATGCGCTGCGTGCTACTCAGGCGACTCGCATCGAGGGAGTCCAAAATCCGAAGCGACGACGACGGAAACTCGCGTGTCGTCACACATTCAAACTATAGCCTAGTTGAAAATAGATTTCAATTTCATCTGAAGATGATTTCGGGAGTGTGAAGAAGAAGTGAGACGGGTGCTCCTGCTTTTCGGGCGCGGAAGACGGGGATTTTCTGCGCTTCACCTGAGCAGAACAAGCGAGGATGCTTGTCCCGCTCGGCTGGCGGAAGTCCGCTTTATTGGAGCGAGGTCGGGATGATGGCGAGGTCGGCGCGGACAGGGCCGAGGGGCGTCTGGGCGGTGAGGCGGAGGGGCAGGCGGCGACGGTCGGTGCTGACCCAGAGGCGGAGTTGGAAGCGGTCGCCGTCGGGGTCGGCGGTGGCGAGCGAGAGTTCGACGGCGGGGATGCGTTGGCCGCCGAGCGCGAGCGTGTCGCGGCGCAGGGACGTGACGTGGAGCAGGCGCGGGCGCTTGTTGACGAGCAGCGAGACGGAGTTGCGGCGCGGCGGCGTGAGGTCGAAGGAGCGGAGCGCGTAGAAGACCGAGACGAGGTCGTGCGTCGCGACGGGAATCTCAAGGCGCGTGCCGTCGTCGAAGAGGGCGCTGCCGCCGTTCTGATCGGAGGACACGATCCAGCGCGCGAGGCGCTGCCCCTCTTGCAAGTTCAGCTCGGTGCGGAAGGGCAGGAGCGCCCTCGCGTCAACGTAGGAGTTGATCTGGTCGTTGACGGGAAAGAGTCTCTGTCCCGCGCCCGCCGTTTGAAGGACGGCGGTGAGCAGAAGACCTTCACGGTTGAAGTAGCGCGCGCGCGGTCGCACCTGGAACGAGGCCGTGCCGATGGGCTGCGGGTTCGGGCCGAGGAAGAAGTTGAAGTTGAGTTGCTCGCCGGGCTCGAAGGGCAGGGCGGGCAGGGGTTCCGCGCCTCTCGGAGGAGCGGGCGGAGTCGCGGAGGCGGTCGGCGCGGGTGCGCCCGGCGTGACGGCGGGCGGCAGAGTCATTCCGGGCTGCGCGGGCACGGCGGGAGTGCCCAAGCCTTCGACCGTCGCGCCGGGGATGTTGAGCATCTCGGAGCTGGCGAGTTCGGCGCGAATCTCGCCCGCGCGGTGGCGCGCGGTGATGAGCACCGGGAGGTGTCGCTCGTCGTTAGTGAAATAGATGTGAACACGGTAGTCGTCGGCGGCCTCGTCGCCGCGCACGCGCACCTGCGTGACGAGCGTCGCGGAGGAACCGATGTTGGTCTTGACGAGTTCCGTGCCCGTCACCCTCAACTCGGCGTTGTAGAGGGCCGAGCCGTTCTGCACGGGGATCGCGTAGGTCGTGCCCTGTGTGAGCGGGAGCGCGCGCAGGCGGTAGATGGCCGCGAGGAAGTCGTAGGAGCCGACGGTCGTGAAGTGAGCCTGCGCCGACGGGTTCGAGGGCGAGGGGCCGGAGGCCACCGTGTTGAAGTCGAGCGTGACGCTGTCGGTGCGCGCGGCCTCGCGGATAATCTGCTGCGCGCGGTAGGGGAGCCCGGTCGCCGGGTCAACGTGCGTGACGTATTCGTTGTTGATGGAGTAGAGCGCGGCGGAGACGACGCCGATGGTCTCGACGTGCGCGCGCAGCTCTATCCCTTCGCGCCCGTGGAACGGCCCGCGCCCGGAGACCAGCAGTTCGACGTGCGCGGCGGTCGGGAAGTTCGAGAAGGAGACGGTGTAGGTAAGCCGCTCGCCGACGCGGTAGGGGGCGGCGTTGAAGGGGCTGGCGTTGACATCGTTGCGGACTTGCGCGCGCGTGCCGACGCCGATGCCGACGACGACGAGACAGAGAAGAAAGAGCACCGCCGTCGTGAATGCCTGCCGCAGATTTTCTCTTCGGTACAAAAGAATCCTTCCCCCCTCAATGTCCTTGCCCCTCGAATCTCTCCGGCCCGTCCGAGTGGGCTTTGAAGACAACAGCTTACACGTTCGGCGTCCGCCCGTCGTTCCTAAAAGCTCTCGGAAATCTAAAATTCGTCGAACTCGCGGAGCCAGTCGCGCACCCGCACGCGGCCTGAGAGCAACGCGACGTGGCCCGTGCCTTCCAAAAGTTTGAGGCGCGCGCGCGGCAGCCCCTCGACCATGACGCGGGCGGCCCGAACGCTGTCGAGCAGCTTGTCCTCCGTCCCGGCGACGACGAGCGCGGGAGTTTGTATCTCTTTGAGGCGCGGGCGCAAGTCCGTGTCGCGGATGATGCGCAGGCGCGAGACGTAGCCCTCGTGCGGGACGAGCTTCGTGTGCTCGCGGAAAAGTTGGCGGTCTTCCTCACTCACGTCCGAACTGAAAAGCACGTGCCGCGCCGTGCGCGTGCGGTGCGCCTTGACGAGCGTGTAGGGCAGCAGCGAGAAGCACAGGACGCCGAAGCCGATGCGCGCGCGCTGGACGAAGAAGGGGAAGGTGTTGACCAGAATCATGCGCTCGAACATCGCGGGGTGTGCGAGCGCCGCCGCCATCGTCAAGAGCCCGCCGAAGGACTCTCCGAGGAACGTCGCGCGCTCGAAGCCCGCGTCGCGCACGATGCGCGAGAGGTCTTCGACCAGCTCCGACATCGGGTAACGCCCGCGCCCGCGCAGAGGGAACGTGATGACCGTGTGGTCGCGCGCGAGGTCAGCCGCCTGCTTGTAGAACAGCCTGCCCGTCCCTTCGATGCCGCACACGTAAACGAACGGCGGCCCGCTCCCTTCGACACGATACTCTGGAACCATCGTCAGTGAGCAGTGAGCAGCGAGCGGTGAGCAGTTTTCATCTTTCAGCATCCGGATTTGAAATCTCAAATTCCTACTGCCTACTGCTTACCTCTGGCCGCTTACTCTTTCGCTCCCTCCATCTCTTCGATAATCTCGCGGGCGGCGCGCGCGGGGTCGGGGGCTTTGAGGATGGCGCGGCCCATGACGAGGTAGTCGGCCCCGGCGCGGACGGCCTCCGAGGGCGTCATGACGCGCTTCTGGTCGTCGTGCGCGGACGAAGCCGTCCGCACTCCGGGCGTGACGACGATGAAGTCCTCGCGCCCGACCGCCGCGCGCACCGTGGCGATTTCGTGCGGGGAGGCGACGACGCCGTCGAGCCCGCTCTCGGCGGCGAGGCGCGCGAGGCGCGCGACGTGTGCTTCCACGGTCGGCGTGTGGACGCCCGTCTCTTCGAGCGTGGCGGCGTCGGCGCTCGTCAAAACGGTGACGGCGATGAGGCGCGGGCGCGCGGCTTCCGTGCCGAGGCGCGCGGCCTCTTCGCGGAGGGCGTCCGCGGCGGCGCGCATCATCTCGCGCCCGCCCGCGGCGTGGACGTTGAAGAGCGCGACGCCGAGGCGCGCGGCCTCGCGGCTGGCGGCGGCGACGGTGTTCGGGATGTCGTGGAACTTGAGGTCGAGGAAGACGCGCGCGCCTTCGGCGACCAACTCGCGCACGAAGTCCGGCCCGGCGCTGGTGAAGAGCTGCGAGCCGACTTTGAACATCCCCGCCGCCGCGCGCAATTCTTCAAAGACGCGCCTCGCCTCGCGCGCCGTCTCCACGTCGAGCGCCACGATGAGCTTCTCTCTGGCCGAAACTTCCTTCAAGGTCTGCGCCTCAGTCGTCAAAAAAAGTCTCCTCTTTTTAAGTTTCACTTCCGAGAGTTACGTCCCGCTTGAAGCGACGGGCGGAGCGCGTCTCTCTTTTTAACGCGTCTTCGCGTAACAGCACATGTCGCGCGGCTCGGTGCCGACGTTCGGGTGGCGCGTGTGCCGCCGCAGGACGCCCTCGAAACTCATCCCCGCCTTCTCCATGACGCGCGCCGAGCCGACGTTCTCCACGTCGCAGACGGCCCACACGCGATACATGCCGGGCAGCGTGAAGGCAAAATCCACGACCGCGCGCAGCGCTTCGGTCATCAAGCCCTGCCCCCAGAAGCGGCGCGCGAGCACGTAACCGACATCCGCCTTGAACCCGTGCAGCCGCAACTCGATCATGCCGATGAGCGTGTCGTCACCGCGCCGCGTGATGGCCCACGTGATGGCCGCGCCCTCTTCCATTTTCCGCAGGCGTGCGCGCATGAACTCCTCAAGTTGCTCAAGCGTCTGGTTCGGCGCGAAGGTCAAGAACCGCGTGACCTCTTCGTCGCGCCCGTAAGACTCGAAGATGGCGGCGGCGTCCTCCATGCGCGGCGGGCGCAAGGTGAGTCGCTCGGTCTCAAGCAAGGGCGTCTGGTTCATCGGCGGACTCAGGCGGCGGCCAGCTCTTTGGCGCGGCAGCCGACCGCCTCGTCGAGCGTGCGGAAGCCGTGACGGTTGACAAGTTCGGCCAGCCCCTCGTTGATGTCGCGCGCGACGCCCGCGCCCTCGTAGATGAAGCCCGTGTAGAGTTGCACGAGCCCCGCACCGGCGCAGATTTTTTCCCACGCGTCCGCCGCGTTGAAGACGCCGCCGACGCCGATGATCTCCAAAGCGCCGCGCGTCAGACGGCGGAGCGCGGCGACGAAACGCGTCGAGCGCTCGCGCAAGGGGGCTCCGCTCAAGCCGCCCTCGCCGAAGGACTCGACCTGCGCGCGCGACGTGCGGAGTCCCGCGCGGCTCGTCGTCGTGTTCGTTGCGACGACGCCGCGCACGCCCGCGCGGAGCGCCACGTCAACCACCAACTCCAACTCGCCCGCGCTCAAGTCCGGCGCGACCTTGACGAGCAAGGGGACGGGCTCGCGCCCCGCCTTCGTCGCCAGTTCGCGGTTGCAATCCTGAAGCGCGCCGAGCAGAGAGGCGAGCCGGTCGGCGCGCTGAAGTTCGCGCAGGCCCGGCGTGTTCGGCGAGCTGACGTTGACGGTCAAATAGTCCGCGTGCGGATGGACGAGCCGGAAGCTCGCAAGATAATCGGCGTCGGCGTCTTCGAGCGCGACGGCGCGGCTCTTGCCGATGTTGATGCCGACGACGCAGGCGGGCCGCCCCGCTTCGAGACGGCGCGCGAGCGCCGCCGCGCCCTCGTTGTTGAAGCCCTGACGGTTGACGAGCGCGCGGTCGAGCGGCAGGCGAAAGAGTCGCGGGCGCGGGTTGCCGGGCTGTCTGAGGTGCGTCACCGTGCCGAGTTCGAGGAAGCCGAAGCCGAGCGCCGAAAGCTCTCTCGCGGCCACGCCGTTTTTGTCGAAGCCCGCGGCGAGGCCGACCGGGTTCTGGAAGCTCAGCCCGAAGCGCCGGAGTTCGCCGAAGAGCGGGCGCTCGAAACGCCTTCGCGCCAAGCGCCGCAGGGGCTCCGTGCCGAGCGAGAGTGAGAGCGTGTGCAAAGCCATCTCGTGGGCCGTCTCCGGCGGGAGCTTGAAGAGCAGGGGGCGCAAGATCGTGCGATAGAGCATGAGCCGGGCCGGTCTCTTAACGCGCGCGTGCGGGCCTCGGTAAACAGAGGCGGCCCGACGTGCTCAAGAAAGGGGAGTCGTGCAAAAGCTCGACGAGCGTAGCAGAGCGGCGGAAAGCGTGTCAAAGAAACGCTGAACGCGGAACGACGAGCGATGAACTGGAAGACAAGAGCCTCTTGCTTTTCAGTTCATCGCTCGTCGTTCCGCGTTCATTGTTTATGACAGTCGCGCGACGCGCCGTTCAAGGTCGGCGGTGATGTCGGCGGGCTCGGTGCCGGGCTCGTAGGTGACGGGCTCGCCGAACTTGACGGTCACGGTGCCGGGCCAAGCGAAGCCGCGCCGCCCGCTCCGCTTCAGTTCGTAGAGTCCGTCTATCCGCACGGGGACGACCGGCACGCCGAGCTTCGAGGCGAGCAGCCCCGTGCCGCCCATGAAGGGTTGCAAACTACCGTCGTCGGTGCGCTTGCCTTCGGGGAAGACGAGCACGCTGTAGCCCCGGTCAACGCTCGCGCCCGCGTAGGCGAAGCTGCGGCGGAAGCCGCTCTTCTGCGGCAGAGAGAAGGTGTTGAAGACCGAGACGACCATGAAGTACTGCCAGAGCCAACGCCAGCGACGCAGCCTCGGCGTGCCTTCGGGCGCGTGCCGCCACCAGCGCAGGCGCTCGCCTTCCTGCGCAATCGAAAAGTGCCGGCGGAATCGCCCCGGCAACGCCGAGAGGATTAACGCGTGGTCGAAGTAAGTGATGTGGTTCGAGACGAAGAGCGCCGGGCCTTGCAAGTCTCGGACGTGCTCGAAGCCGCGCACGCGCACCCAGCACAGCAGGCAGGTGATGGGCAGGATGACCGCGTAGTAGAAGGCGAGCCGGAACCATGTGGCCGGGAAGCGCTGCGCCCATTCGGGGTACGGATACCTCGAAGGGCCGTCCGCGTCCAGAGCCGCGCCGCCGCTGCGGACGATCTCTTCGACCTCGCCGAGCGTCGTCGCGGCGGTGAAGCGGGCCTCGTCAATCTCAATCTGGTAGCGGTCTTCGATGGCGCTCAAAAGTTCGACGCGCCCCAGAGAGTCGAGCTTCAAATCCGTCGCCAGCTTCGCCGACGCGTCGAGCCGCGCGGGCGAGACGGAAGGGGCGAGGGAAGCGATGAGGGATGAAGGATGAGGGATGAAGGCTCCGCTCTCCGCGCCTCCGTTCGTCCCCGCGCCTCCGGCCTTCGTCCTTTCTCCGGCCTTAATCTTTTCGAGGATGTCGCGCTTGCGCACCTTCTGCGTGGCGGTGCGCGGGAAATCATTTTCGGGCCAGACGTGCCAGCGGCGCACCTGTTGATGACGCGCGAGCGTGGCGTTGGCGCGCTCGATGGCGGCGGCGGGGTCTGCGCCCGCTTCGCGCATGATGAGGACGGCGAGCGGCTCAGGCCCGCGCGGGCCTTCGACGCCGACGACCGCGCTCTGCTTGATTTCGGGCTGCCTGCCGAGCGCCGCCTCGATGTCTTCCGGATGGACGTTCAACCCGGCGGCGGTGACGATCACGTCCTTCTTCCGCCCCTTGAAAAAGATGTTGCCTTCGGCGTCCATCTCGCCGAGGTCGCCCGTGCGGAGCCAGCCGCCTTCGCTTGCGATGGGCTCGACTCCGCCCCGCCAGTAGCCCGGCGAGACGTTCGCGCCGCGCACGAGTATCTCGCCGTGCTCGTCGAGTTTGACCTCCTGACCCGGCAAGGTTCTGCCGACCGCGCCGCGCGCCGCCTTGAAAGGATGATTGACCGAGATGAGCGAGGCCGTCTCCGTCATCCCGTAGCCTTGCAGGACGGCGAAGCCGAGCCGCCCCCAGAAAGTCTCCGTCTCTTCCGCGAGCGACGCGCCGCCCGAAATGAACGCCCAGAACTTCCACCCGAAGCGACGATGAACACGACGGAACAGCCACCAACGCTTTAAGGGGTGCGCGCCCCGCGCCGCCTCGAACGCGCGCCGGAACGCTTCGGCTCGACCGCCTGCCGCCTCCTGCCGCTCGACGTGCTCGCGCAAGGTGTCGAGCAGGCGCGGGACGGTGACGACGACCGAGATGCGCTGCCGCCTCACGTTCTCGACCACCTCCGAAGGGTTCAGAGAGTCCTGAAAGAAGACCTCGCCGCCGAGCAGTTGCGGCACGAAGATTCCCATAAACTGCCCGAAGACGTGGCTCAACGGCAGAAGATTCAGAAAGCGCAAGGGGTGAACCAACCGCTCCCAGCGCAGGTACTTTTTTATCTCCTCTTCGAGCGGCGCGAGGTTGGCGAGCAGGTTCCCGTGCGTCAGCACCACGCCCCTCGGCTCGGCGGTCGTCCCCGACGTGTAAATAATCTCCAAGAGGTCTTCGCCACCAACACCTTCATCCTCATAACGCTCGTCCGAGCGCCCCGCTACGACCTCCTCCAAATCTTCCAGCGACAGCAGAGGCGCAACACGCGCCGTCTTATCGTCGCGGCGCGCGCCCGCCGACGCAGCCGACGAAAGGATGCCAGCCGCCGCTTCCTTCGTCTCCTTGCTCACGAGCAAAAGGCGCGGCTCGGTCTGCTCCCGCACCCGCGCCGCGAAGTCCGGCGCGCTCTCCACGTCCAGCGGCACGACGACCGCGCCCCGCAACGCGCACCCGAAGAACGCCGCCACCCACTCCGGCCCGTTCGCCGCCCACACCATCACGCGGTCGCCCTTCACCACGCCCCGCGCCTCCAACTCCCGCGCGAACCTGTACGCCGTCCCCGCCACGCGCGCGTAAGACCAACGCGCCACCCGCAACCCCCGCCAGTGCGCGAACGCCGTCTCGGAACCCCGCCCCGCATAATCGTCAAGATAACTATTGATTGAAGAACGCATCATCACCAACTTAGATTTGCAACTCTCCTGCCGCGTTGTCACCGCAGACCTCTTGACCGGATTACCCTACATTCTACAAGCCGGGCCGCGCCGCCGGGTGTGTCAGTTTACAAAGTGCCGCAACCATTTTCCGCCAACTGTAAAGAGTTTGTTTCACGTCGCTATTGACAACTCCCCCGTCCGGACATATCTTCGCCGCATCTCGCGGGCGTTTCCCTGCTGACGAGAGCCATTCTTGTTAGCCTCACATCAGGCGTGCAATTCGACTAAGCTGACGCTTCACGCCCGAAGCTTTCGGGGGCGCGACCATGAAACTTCTCATCTTTTCGGTAACGGCTCTGTGCTACCTGTGTTTCACGTTCGGCTCCGATGCGCCCGCCCTCCCGTCGGGTTCGGCGTCTCTCACGCCACAGGGCGCGAAGCAGCCGAAGGACGAGTACAAGCTCTCGACCGACTCCAGGAACCCGAAGGCGACCTCCGTCCCTTTCAGCCACGTCAACCACGCCACGAAGAACTACAGCGTTGACGGGACGAAGCCCATCGGCTGCGTCGAGTGTCACCACACCGACCAGCCCGCCGCCGAGGCCGCCAAGCACCCGCCGCTCGCGACGGCGCACCCCGCCGACCGCACCGTGACGCTGACCGCCGAGACCGTCAAGGACGC
>DASTQX010000253.1:0-18511 GCA_035761505.1 Pyrinomonadaceae bacterium | reverse complement strand
GTTGAGCATGAGGCCGGTGCGGATGACGTTGCCGTAGAGGCCGCCTTTGCCGATGAGGACGCCGCGCTTCTTGGTCTCTTCAAAGACCTTGAGGACGGATTGCGGGTCGGGTTCTTTGGTCTCGCGGTCTTTGACCAGCTCAAGGGCCTGCATGAGGCCGAGGCCGCGCACGTCGCCGATGACCGTGTACTTCTCTTTGAGTTCTTCGAGACGCTGGCGGAAGTAGGCGCCGACCTCTGCGGCGTTGCGGCGCAGGTCTTCCTCTTCGATGACATTGATAACGGCCAGCGCGGCCGTCATCGAGACGGGGTTGCCGCCGAAGGTGGAGAAGGTCAGCCCCGGAAACTTGTCCGCGACCTCGGGCGTGGCGACGGTGATGCCGACGGGGGCGCCGTTGCCGAGGCCCTTGGCCGAGGTGATGATGTCGGGCTCGACGTTCCAGTGCTCGATGCCGAACCACTTGTCGCCGGTGCGCCCCCACGCGGTCTGCACCTCGTCGGCGATGAAGAGGCCGCCGTGCTTGCGCGTGATCTCGGCCACGCGCTCGAAGTAGCCGGGCGGCGGGACGATGAAGCCGCCGACGCCGAGGATGGGCTCGGCCATAAAGGCCGCAATCTCGCCGGTCGTCGTCGTCATAATCACGTCTTCGATGTCGTCGGCGCAGGCCAGACCACATTCGGGATAAGAGAGCTTGAGCGGGCAGCGATAGCAGTAGGGCGCGCGCGCGTGGACGATGCCTGCGACCTGCGCGGGGAGTTGCCGCCAAGTCGAGTGGCCGACCGCCGAGAGCGCCGTCGCCGAGCGGCCCGAATAGCTGTGGCGCAGCACGACGATCTCGTGCCGCCCGGTGTGGAGCTTGGCCGCCATGATGGCCGTGTCGTCGGCTTCAGTGCCGGTGCTGGTGAAGAAGGTCTTCTTCAGGCGACCGGGCGTAATCTGGTGGAGCTTCTCGGCGAGGTCGGATTGCGGCTTGTTGGCGTAGAGCGTCGAGGTGTGAGAGAGGGTCTTGACCTGCTCGATGATCGCCTCGTTGACCTTCGGATTGGCGTGGCCGACGCTCACCGTGAGCACGCCGCCGAAGCAATCGAGGTAGCGGTTGCCCGCGTCGTCCCAGACGTACTGGCCCTCGCCGCGCACGAGTGCGAGCGGCTCCTGATAGTAGGTGGCGACCGCCGGGAAGAGAAACTCCTTGTGCTTGCGGACGGTTTCGGATGTGTGCGTGCTCGGTTCGGCTGTGCTCATGTTTGTTTACTCCGTGGCGTTGGCTTCGGCTGACCGCCCGCCCGCCGTCTCTCGCGCCTTGTAGGCTTTGCCCTCGTTCGGGATTTTGAAGAAGATAAGATAGATAGACCAGACGGCCATCAAGACCATCAGGCCGAGCGCCCACAGCCCGCGCACCGCGCGGTTGATCTCCGTGGAGTAGATGACTCCGAGAATCGGCGGCAGCACGCCCGCCACGGCGAGCAGGTAAGTGCGGACGATGCGGGCCGCCGACAAAGAAACCTTTTCGAGCACACGGAACTTCGAGGTCGCGCGCCCGTAACCGTGCTCCTGCTCAAGCGGCTGGATGCGGTAGGCCGCGAGCGGGACGACGGGCAGGAACAGGGCCGTCACCCAGCGCACGGCCTCGTAAGTCCCGTCGGCGAGCGCGCGGTAGTCCAGAAGCATCGTGCCGAAACCGTTGAAGGAGTAGAAAGTCGGGGTCGGCTTTTGCGGCGTCGTCAGCTTCTCGGTCAACTTCTTCAACTCATCCACGCTCTGCTGAAAGAGCGCCGGGGCGAGTGATTCGCCGCACTGACGGCATTTCGATTCGGGCGTCGCGTCCGCGTTCTCGGCGGAGCAGTGCGTGCAGTTGACGACCTTCATGGCTTCGGGGTTCGGTTTCCCTTCAAGTAGCGTGCGCGCGCAGTTGGGGAGAGCAGCTTTGAGAACTTCGGCCCGGTTGATTGTGCGGCGAAGGCGCGCGGAAGCCGTGACGTTCGAGGGGCGCGGCCCCTCCGTCTTCAATGACGGCGGCTCAGTAGAGATTGCCTTCGCGCTTGCGGCCCGTGTAGTCCACGTACACGACTTTAAGCTCAGTGTAGAAGTCGAGCGCGGTCGAGCCCTGCTCGCGCTCGCCGATGCCGGTGGCCTTGACGCCGCCGAAGGGGACGTGCGCCTCGCCGCCGGTCGTGGGCGAGTTGACGTGCGTCATTCCGGTTTCGATCTCATCTACGAAGCGGAAGATGCGCGCCGCGTCGTTCGTGAAAATGGAAGAAGAGAGGCCGTACTCGCTGTCGTTCGCCACGCGCATCGCCTCGTCGAAGTCCTGCACGCGCATGATTGAGAGGACGGGGCCGAAAATCTCTTCGCGCGCGATTCGCATGTCGGGCGTGACGCCCGCAAAGACCGCCGGCTTGACGAAATAACCTTTCCTCAAACCCGCGCCGTCCGCCGGGCCGCCGCCCGCGACGAGGCTTGCGCCGTCCTCGCGGCCCACGTCTATGTAGCGCAGGACGTTGCGGAACTGCTTGGCGTCCACGAGCGGCCCGACCTCGGTTTCGTCGCTCGTCCCGTCGCCGATGCGCAAACCCTCGGCGCGCGCAATCATGCGCTCGATGAAGTTGTCGGCCACTTTATCTACGACAATCGCGCGGCTCGTTGCCGTGCAACGCTGGCCGGTCGAGCCGAAAGCGCCCTGCGCCGTGGACTCGACGGCGAGATTCATGTCCGCATCTTCCAAGACGATGACCGGATTCTTGCCGCCCATCTCGCATTGTACCTTCGCGCCGCGCCGCGCCGCCTGCTCGTAGAGCTTGACGCCGACCTCGTTCGAGCCCGTGAACGAGATGGCGCGCACCGCGCGGTGGTTCACGATCTCGTCACCCGCCTCGGAGCCTGAGCCGATGATGAAGTTGAGCACTCCGGCGGGCAGGCCCGCTTCGGCGAACATCTCGACGAGGCGCGCGGCGGTGCCGGGCGTGATGGTCGCGGGCTTGAAGACGACGGTGTTCCCGGCGACGAGCGCGGGCGCAATCTTCCAGACGGGGATGGCGACGGGGAAGTTCCAGGGCGTGATGCACGCGACGACGCCGTGCGGCTGCTTGAGGGTATAGGCGAAGTTGGCGGGGAGTTCGGACTGAATCGTCTCGCCGTTCAGGCGGCGAGCCTCACCCGCGCAGAAGTCGGCGACGTTGGCGGCGCGCTGAATCTCTCCGCGCGACTCGGCGAGCGTCTTTCCTTCTTCGCGCGTCAGCAGCCGCGCCAGATTCTCTTTGTCGTTTTCGAGGAGGCGCGCGAACCTGGCGACGATGCGCCCGCGCGCGGGGGCGGGCGTCGCGCGCCAGTCGCGGAAGGCTTCCTCGGCGGCCTCGACGGCGCGGCGCGCTTCGTCGCGCGTGGCGAGCCGCACTTCGCCGATGATGTCGTCGGTGTTGGCCGGGTTGACGTTCTCGGCGCGGTCGGTCGAGACCGACTCGACCCACTGGCCTTTGATGAAGTTGCGGTAAGTTTCCATAAGAGCACGGTTCGGACGGGCGTTGACGAACGGGGCCGCGGCGGCTCGTCGGGCGGAAGTCCTGAAAAAGCGACGCCGGGGGCCGCAGCCGTTGTAGAAACGTGTGCTATTCGTTAAGCTTGGGAAGCAATTCCAGACCCCGGCAATGGACGCGCTTGTCACACCGAAGAGCGCACAAAATATAGCACAGTGAGTTGGCGCGGACAGATAAAAAACGAAGCGGAGGCGGGCCGCCGTGGCAAATAACCTCCGCGAACTGCTCGCAGAGCGCGCGCTCGCCGCGCCCGACAAGCCGTTCCTCTTCTCGGAGGCGGACGGGCGGCGCTGGACTTATAAAGAGTTCGACGAGGCCGTCAACCGGACGGCGCACATGCTCGCCGCGCGGGAGTTGATTAAGAAGGGCGACGTGGTGAGCCTCCTCCTGCCGAACGGCGCGGAGTACCTTATCGCCTACTTCGCCTGCTTCAAGACGGGCGCGCTCGCGGGGCCGGTCAACTCTCTTTTGAAGCCGGAAGAGATCGCTTACGTCCTGAACAACTCGGAGTCGAAACTGCTCCTCACGAACTCGGAATTTCTCCCGCGCCTCGAAGGGCTGCAAGAGCAGATTCCGTCCCTGCGTCGCGTGTTGGTCTTCGACGACTGGGACGAGGCTACGCTCGGCTTGAGTGAAGACAACCACGAGAAGTGGGACGACGCGCCGCTCGCGCGCGACGACGAGGCGATCATCATCTACACTTCGGGCACGACGGGGAGGCCGAAGGGCTGCCTGCTCACGCACGGCAACCTCATCGCCAACGCGCGGCAGATCGTCGAGTGGCTCGGATTCACGGAGCGCGACCGTTTGCTGAGCGTGATGCCTTTGTTCCACATGAATGCGGTTTCGGTGACGACGATGAGCGCGCTCTACGCGGGCGGCTCGACCGTCGTCAGTCCGCGCTTTTCGGCCTCTCGCTTCTGGCAAATCATCTCCGACTATCAAGTGACCTCGTTCGGCTCGGTGGCGACGATGCTCTCGATGCTGCTGGCGACTTACCCGGAGGGCGTGCCCGAAGGGTTGAAGACGGACTCGCTGCGGTTTGCGATGTGCGGGTCGGCTCCCGTGCCCGCCGAAGTCTTGCGCCGCTTCGAGGAGACGTTCGGCTGCCTCGTCGTCGAGGGCTACGGGCTCTCGGAATCAACCTGCCGCTCGACCTTCAACCCGCCCGACGCGCGGCGGCGGCCCGGCTCCTGCGGCCTGAGCATCGGTAACGAGATGCGCGTCGTGGATGAGGAAGACATCGAAGTGGCCGCGGGCGAGTTGGGCGAGATTGTGATGCGCGGCGAGAACATCTTCAAAGGCTATTTCCGCAACGCGGAGGCAACCGAGCGCGCCTTCCGTGGCGGCTGGTTCCACACGGGCGACATCGCTTACAGAGACGCCGAAGGCTTCTTCTACATCGCCGACCGCAAATCGGATATGATTATCCGAGGCGGAGAAAACATCTATCCCAGAGAAATAGACGAACTGCTCTACAAGCACCCGGACGTGGCCGAGGCCGCCGCCGTCGGCGTCCCGGACGAGTTGTACGGCGAAGAGGTCGCGGCCTTCGTCGTGCTCAAAGAGGGACGCGCGGCGACGGAAGAGGAGGTCATCGCCTTCTGCCGCGAGCACCTCGCGGACTTCAAGTGCCCGAAGTCAGTTCACTTCCGCGAGGCGCTGCCGAAGGGGCCGACCGGCAAGGTGCTCAAACGCGAGCTGGCGCGCGCGATGCGCGAGCCGCGGACGTGAACCCTCTGTCGAGCAAAGGTTGGGTGAATGGCGGAGGTGAAAAATAAAGTCAAGAACGCGCTGAACGAGAGCCGCATCGCCGTGCTCGGCGCGCAGGTGCTTTTCGGGTTCCAGTTCCGCGCGGCGTTTGAGCCGGGCTTCGACGACCTCGCGCTCATCTCGCGCATCTTGCTGCTGGCGGCGCTCGGAATGTTGATCGTCGTCATCGCCCTGCTCATCTCGCCGTCCTCTTATCACCGCATCGTCGAGCGCGGCGAGGACTCGACGGAGATTCACCGCTACGCGTCGAAGACCTTGACGTGGGCGATGCTGCCTCTGGCGCTCGCGCTCGGCACGGATTTGTTCGTCGCGGCGGGCGAAATCGTCGGGCGCAAGTGGGCCGTCGCCGTGGGGCTTCTGACGACGGCGGCGGCAATCTTTTTCTGGTATCTGCTCGAACTCTACATGCGGCGCGAGCGCGCGCCGGAGGTGGCCGAGGCTGCGAAAATGAGCGAAGAAGTCGGAGAGAAAAAAGAGGAAGGCGGCGGCGAGGAGAAGGACGAGGGCACGAAGCTGAGCGATAAGATCGAGCACGTCTTGACGGAGGCGCGTCTGATTCTGCCGGGCGCGCAAGCCCTGCTCGGCTTCCTGTTCGTCGCCGTCCTGATGGAGAGCTTCGACCGGCTGCCCGCCGCGTCGAAGTACGTACACTTGGCGAGCCTCGCGCTCATCGCTCTGACGATTGTGCTTCTGATGACGCCCGCCGCCTATCACCGCATCGTCGAGCGCGGCGAAGAAACCGAGCACTTCCACCGCTTCGCGAGCAAGATGGTGGTGGCGGCGCTCGTCCCGCTTGCGCTCGGCATCTCGGCGGCGGTGTACGTCGTCGTCCAGAAGGTCTTGGACTCGCAGCTCGTCGCCGTCGTCGGCGCGCTCGTCGCCCTCGCGCTCTTCTGGGAACTCTGGTTCGGCCTCACGCTCTACCGCCGCACGCAACGCGACCACGCGAGATAAGTAAGGATGAGAGATGAAGGATGAGGGACGAGGGATGAAGATGAGAAGCGTTTTCCTGATCGCGTTGTTGTTGGTGGTGTCGAACGTCCTCGCCGCGACGAAGCCTTTGAGGCGCGGCCCGCAGGCGGGCGAGTCGGCGCGGCAGCAGTTGATCGCGCGGGCCGCCGAAGGCTTGCGCGAGAAGCTCATCGCGCAGCGCCGGGACTTTCATGTTCATCCGGAGTTATCGAACCGCGAAGAGCGCACGGGCCGCGTCGTGGCCGAGAGACTGAAGGCCATCGGCCTCACCGACATCAAGACGGGCGTCGCGCGGCATGGCGTGACGGCGCTTCTCGTCGGCGGAAAGCCCGGCCCCGTCGTCGCCGTCCGCGCCGACATGGACGCCCTGCCCATCAACGAGACTCTGGACGTGCCTTACAAGTCGCGGAATCCCGGCGTCAAGCACGCGTGCGGCCACGACGTACACACGACGGTCGGGCTCGGCGTCGCCGAAGTCCTCGCCGGGATGCGGCAGGAGGTTCGGGGGACGATCAAGTTCATCTTCCAGCCCGCCGAAGAGGGCGCGCCCAAAGGCGAGGAGGGCGGCGCGACTTTGATGATTAAGGAGGGCGTGCTGGAGAACCCGCGACCGCGCGCCATCTTCGGCTTGCACACCGAGCCGAACGTGCAGGCCGGGCAGATCGGCTATCACTCCGGCCCGGCGATGGCCTCTTCCGACACCTTCACCATCACTGTCCGGGGCAAGGGCTCGCACGGCGCACAGCCGCACTTGGGCGTGGACGCCGTCGTCGTCGCCTCGCAGTGCGTGCTCGCGCTTCAGAACATCAAGAGCCGACGCATTGACCCGCTCGAACCGCTCGTCATCACGGTCGGGACGATCAACGGCGGCACGCGCTTCAACGTCATCGCCAACGAAGTGAAGATGACCGGCACGATGCGGACGCACAATGAGGCGGTGCGCGAGCGCGCCGTCGCCTTGATGCGCGAGACGCTTCAGAACGTCACCGCCGCCTACGGCGCGACCTTCGAGCTGAGCATGGAGGGCAGCAATCCCGTCACGTACAACGAGCCCTCGCTCGTCGAAGAGACGCTGCCGACCATCCGCCGCGTCGTCGGCGCGCAGAACACGCTCGCCATCAAACCCTTCATGCCCGCCGAGGACTTCGCCCACTACCAGAAGGTCGTCCCCGGTTTTTACTACTTCCTCGGCGTCGGCAACCGCGCGAAGGGCATCACGGCGGGCTGGCACACGCCCGACTTCGACGTGGATGAAGAGAGCCTCGTCGTCGGCGTCAAGGTCATGGCAAACGTCCTGCTCGACCACCTCGAACGCCACGCGGGCGCTGGGAAGTGACGGACGCGCCCTCGCGCGCCGAAGCATGAAGCGCCCTTGACCAGCACTTAAATTTTCACGCCGGAGGACGAATGCGCCGACTCATCTCGTGTCGCTTGGGTGTCGCCTGTGCCTTGCTCGCCGTCTTCGCTTTCACGTCGCGCGCGCAGACGCCGAACTCTCCGGCGGGCGCGCAAGATGCGGCGCGGGCCGCGCTCGACGCGCGCGTGCGGGCCGAGGTCGCGGCCTTCAGGGGGCGCGTCAGCCTCTACGCGAAGAACCTCGACACGGGCGCGGTCTTCGACCTCGGCGGCGACGAGCGCGTCCGCACGGCGAGCACCATCAAGATCGCCGTCATGGTCGAGGCGTTCGCGCGCGTGGCCGAGGGCCGTGTGAAGTGGACGGACGAGCTGGTGCTGACGAAGGAGAAGAAGGTTTCCGGCTCCGGCATCCTGCCGGAGTTCGGCGACAACCTCCGGCTCACGCTCCGCGACGCCGTGACGCTGATGATGACGATGAGCGACAACACGGCGACCAACCTCGTCGTGGACGTGCTCGGAGCCGACGCGGTCAACGCGCGGATGGCCTCGCTCGGCCTCAAAGAGATTCGACTGATGCGCAAGGTCTTCGGCGGCGGCGAGAGCGCGGAAGGGAAGATCGAGGCCAACAAGCGCTTCGGCCTCGGTCGGAGCACGATGCGCGAGATGGTCACGCTCTTGGAGTTGCTCGAACGCGGCGAGGTCGTGAGCCCCGCCGCCTCGAAAGAGATGCTCGACCTGATGCGGCGCGAGCAGGAGCGCAAAGGCATCTGGCGGGCGCTCTGGCAGACGCCGAAGGCCACCAAGTCCGGCGCGCTCGACGCGCTCCGCGCAGACATCGGCATCATCTATCACCCGCGCGGGCGCATCGCGCTGGCCGTCACCTGCGACGACATGCCCGCCGTCGAATGGACGAACGACAACCCCGCTTACCTCCTCATGTCCCGCCTCTCCGAAATCATCCTCTACGGGCTCGGCAAATAGTTCGAGGCTCAAAGTTCAAAGTTCAAAGTTCAGGGCAGGGCTTCTGTTCTCAACTTTGAACTTCGAGCTTTGAACTTTAAACTTACCGCATGGCCCATCCCGCGCGGCGGCTGCCGCAGAACATCGCGGGCGACTTCTTCGTGGACGAGTCCTGCATTGACTGTGACGCGTGCCGGCAGATCGCGCCGCGCACGTTCCGCGACCACGGCGAACAGTCGAGCGTCTATCGCCAACCTGAAACCGATGAGGAGACGCGGCAGACGTTGAAGGCGTTAGTCGCGTGCCCGACGGGCTCGATTGGCACGACGCGGAGGCACGACACGCGCGCGGCGGTCGAAGCCTTCCCGGAGTTGATTGAAGGGAACGTCTATTTCTGCGGCTTTACCGCCGAGTCGAGTTTCGGCGCGTGGAGTTATCTCGTCGTGCGGCCCGCAGCGGAGGGCGGGAACGTCCTCGTTGATTCGCCGCGCTTCTCGCGCCCGCTCGTCAAAAGAATCGAAGCGCTCGGCGGCGTCCGCACCATCTTCCTCACACACCGCGACGACGTGGCCGACCACGAAGCCTTCGCGCGCCGGTTCGGGGCCGCGCGCGTCATGCACGCCGACGACCACGCCGCGCGCCACGGCGTCGAGCGCGTCATCGTCGGCACGGACGAAGCGCGGCTCGACGAAGAGTTCCGCATCATCCCCACGCCCGGCCACACGCGCGGCCACATGGTTCTGCTCTACAGAGACAAGTACCTCTTCACCGGCGACCACCTCGCTTGGTCGCCGAGGCGCGACACACTGACCTCGTTCCGCAACGCGTGCTGGTACTCCTGGGCAGAGCAGACGCGCTCGATGGAGCGGCTGCTTGATTACTCTTTCGAGTGGGTGCTGCCCGGCCACGGGCGCATCCACCGGGACGAAGCCGCCGCGATGCGCGAGCACTTGCGAGGCTGTGTCGAGTGGATGAAGGCGACGCCTTGAGGCTTGATGAAGAGTAACTGACGGGGACGAAAATTTTGTCGGGGCGGGCACAAGTCCTGCCCCGACATTTTTATTCCGCAGAGAGAAGGTCAGGGAAGCGCTTCGAGCTTCTCGCGCATTTCGCCGAGTTCGGGGTTCTGTGGGTTGAGGGCGGCGAGGCGCTCGACGGCTTCGGCGGCGGTCGCCTTGTCGCCGAGGTTGAGGGCGGCGGCGGCGATGTTCTTCCAACTGGTCTCGTGCGCCGGGTCAGCGGCGACTGACTTGCGGTACTCGGCGATGGCCCGCTGGTAGTCGCGGCGGTTGAAGAAGGTGTTGCCGTAATCAGTCCGCACGTCGGGCGAGTCGGGCTTCACTTCGAGCGCGCGCTCGTAGAAGGGCTCGGCGGCGGCGAAGTCGCCCGCGTCGTACTTCGCGTTCCCGGCGAGGACGAGCGCGTCGAAATTCTTCGGCTGCAACTCGACGGCCCGCCCCGCGTAGAGCGCGGCCTTCCCGAAGTCGTCCAGCCCGTAGAAGACGCGCGCCGCCTCCAACTGCGCGGCGAAATCCTTCGGCGCGCGGTCGGCCTTGTCCATCGCGGCCTGCGCCGCGGGCGAAGTCGCCGCCGCCGAGCCGCCGCCTCCTGCGGTCGCGCCACCGACATCCGGATGGTTCGGCGGGAGTTCGCCGCCCAACTCTTCGGGGCCGAGCGGCCTCGCTTCGCCACCGGTGGCGGGTGCGGTCGCGGCGGTCGTCGCCGCGACCTGCGCGCCGGGGCGCGTCAGCGTGTTGGCGATGAAAAAGCCGATGAGAAAACCGAGGACTGTGCCGAGCGTGCAGTAGATAATGTTTTTTGACATGACAGGTCGGGCCGTCGAAATCTCCGGCGCGGGAAACTTTTGCACGGAAGGGTTCCGCGAGTGCACGCGCGCCGCTCTTCGCCGGAGGATGATAGCATAAGGAATCGGTTTGAAAAGTGGCGGGCGCGGATTCGGGTTGCCGACGCGTGACCAATTCGCTATCATTCATGTGAAACGTTTCGAGGACGCATACGCGCCGCACCGAGCACGCTCCCGTGCAGGTTCTTTCCAAAGCATCTTTGCCGTTCCGTCATACATAAAATGTCAGCCATCGAAGAAAGCAAAAGAGACATCTCCGTTCCCCAGACGCCCAAAGCGGCGACGGCCAGCGCCTCGCCCTCGGTCATCACGCGCGGGCTCAACCTCATCAGCTCCGTCCGCTTCGGCGTCATCCAGCTCTGCCTCCTCGCCGCCGCCTGCATGGTCGGGATGCTCATCATGCAGCAGAACGTCGAGGGCTTCGACAAGTACTACGCCGAGCTGACGCCCGCGACGAAAGTCCTCTTCGGCAAGCTCGGCTTCTTCGATATCTATCACGTCTGGTACTTCAACGCGCTCCTCCTGCTGCTCTCGCTCAACATCGTGCTCGCCTCGATTGACCGCTTTCCGAGCGCGTGGGCCTTCATCAAGCGCAAGAAGCTCGACGCCTCGGCCCACTGGCTGCGCGGGCAGGAGCAGAGCGCGAGCGTGCGGCTGCGGGCCGACGATTTGAACGCCGCCGTCGAGAAGATTAAGACGGCCTTCGGCTCCATCGGGCTCAAGACGACGGTGACGGAGAAGAAGGGCAAGACCTTCGTCTTCGGCGAGCGCGGCGCTTGGAACCGCCTCGGCGCTTACGCCGTCCACGTCGCGCTGTTGACCATCTTCTTCGGCGGCTTCCTCACCGCGCAGTTCGGGCGCGTCGGCAACATGCCGCTCGAACCCGGTCAGGCCGCCGACGAGATGTCCGAGACCGTCTTCAACCTCGATCAGCTCACGCGCGCCAACTACCAGCTCCCCTTCGTGGTCGAGTGCACCGACGTGCAGCAGACGCTCCTCCGCAAGGAGGGGCGCATCACCGCCGACAACACGCTCGACTGGCTGACGCGCGTCAGGATTAAGGACGCCGAGCGCGGGACGCAGCACGAGGCGGTCGTCTCTATGAACAAGCCGCACGACTATCGCGGCTACCGCTTCTTTCAGGCCAGCTTCATCGCCGACGGCAAGGCGCGCTCGATAACTTTGCGCGCGACGCCCGCCGCCGGCGGCGAGCCGCAGGAGTTGAGCATCCCGCGCGACGGCTCGGCCACGCTTGCCGACGGGACTCGCATTGACTTTCAGGACTTTCAGGCGAGCTTCAGCCTCGGCAGGCAGCAGGAGACGGGCGATGCCAGCGAGTACACGAACCCGGCGGCGATTCTGATGGTCACGCCTCCGGGCGGGCAGCCCGCGAAGGCGCACGCCTTCAACCCCGTGATGGCCGAAAACGCGCCCTTTGCCAAGCAGCCGGTCGCGGGCTACACCTTCCGGCTCGTGGATTTCGAGAAAGCCCCGAAAGCACACATCCTCTCAATTCAAAAAGACCCCGGCGCGACCATCGTCTATGTCGGGTTCACGCTGCTGGGGCTCACGCTCTGCGCGGTCTTCTTCTTCTCGCACCAGCGCGTCTGGGCGCTCGTCGAAGAGAAGGGCGGCGGCGAGTTCGAGACCGTGCTCGGCGGCAACACGAGCCGCAACCAGCTTGGCTTCGCCGACCGCTTCAAGCGCATGGTCGAGGCCATCGGCGGTCATACATTTGAGGTGAAGAAATCATGAGTGAAGTCTTGAAACAATCGGCGCTCGCGGGCGCTTCGGAACTCGACCTGAAAGGCTCTTCGCTGTGGTCGTACCTGCCCGCCTTTCTGGCCGTCGGCGGCGCGGTCGCGCTCACGCTCCTGCGGATTCAGATGGGGGGCGCGCGCTTCATCACCGACGAGGCGCTGATGATGATCGCGCTCGCCTGTTATTTGACGGCGGCGGTCTTCCACCTGACGAACCTCTACGCGCCCTCGACGCTCTTCCAGAGGCTCGGCCTGTGGGCGACCACGGGCGGCGTCTTCTTCAACCTCGCGAGCTGGGGCGTGCGCTGGGTCGCGGCGCACGACCGCGAGTTGGAAATCATCACGCGGCAGGGCGGCGAGATGCCGTGGCTCTGGCGCTATGTGCCGTTCGCCAACCTCTACGACTTGTCGCTCGCCTTCGCCTTCGGCGCGGGCATCACGACGCTGCTCATCGCGCACCGACCAAGTTTCCGCTTCCTCGGCGCGGTCTCGCTCCCGGCGGCGGCTTTGATTCTCATCCTCGCGCGCTTCATCGGCGGCGAGTTGATTAACCTGCCGCCCGTCCTCGACTCCTACTGGCGGCCCATCCACGTCGGCATCGCGTCGCTCTCTTACGGCATCGCGCTCGTCTGCTTCGCCGTCGCGGTCGTCTATCTTTTGAAAGACGGAGTGAAGACCGAGGCGATGGCGATCTGGTCGAGCGGCTTCTGCCTCGCCGTCATCGCCACCATCGGCGGGACGTTCGGGTCGTTCCCCGTCATCCTGACGGGAGTCTATTCGGCCTCGACGTTCCTCCCGCCGAGGATGGCGCTGCCCTTGCGCGCCGACATCCCGCACGTCGGCTGGCTGCTCATCCTCGCCGCGCTCCTCCTCGTCGCCGTCATCGTGAGCTTCGGCAGGTATCTCGTCAAAAACGACGAGCGCGCGCGCCGTTTCGGTCATCACTTCTTGAGGGGCGCGCTGCTCGTGCAGGCAATCGCCGTCGTGATGCTCGTCTGGCAGGTCAAGACTTTGACGGACGTGGCGGTCTGCGCGACGGGCGAGCGGCCCGCCGGGACGGCGTGCATCAGCCCGCGACAGTTCCAGAAGTTCGGCGTCTGGATGGCACAGCAGGACGGCCTGCGGCCCGAACAGATCGCGCTCATCGAGCCCGCGAAGTTGGAGCGCGAGGCCGAGAACATCATCCGGCAACGGCAAGGCGAACTGTTCCTGAGCCTCAACGCCAACCCGGTCGAACTGGCCGCGCTGATTACGGCCTTCGCCGCCACGCTCTTCGTCATCATCTTCAGCTTCCGCACCGAGCGTTTGCGCGAGGCGCTCCCGCCGAAGGAGAAGATTGACTCTCTGATGTACAAGACGGCGGGCGTGACCTTCGCGGGCCTCGCGTTGCTGCTCATGACGGGCGCGGTGTGGGCCAACGAGTCCTGGGGGCGTTACTGGGGATGGGACTCGAAGGAGACGGGCGCGTTCGTCGCGTGGCTGACCTACGGCGGCTTCCTCCACGTCCGCATCTCGCGCGGCTGGACGGGACGGGCCGCCGCCTACTTCGCCATCGTCGCGTTCCTCTTCATCATCTTCACCTACCTCGGCGTCAGCTACCTGCTGCCGGGCCTGCACTCTTACGCCTAAAG
The DNA here is from genome assembly GCA_035761505.1 of Pyrinomonadaceae bacterium. Lineage (GTDB taxonomy): Bacteria > Acidobacteriota > Blastocatellia > Pyrinomonadales > Pyrinomonadaceae > JAIVJM01. Next base: position 4,665 of record DASTQX010000253.1, on the reverse strand, counting down.
ACCGAGAACCGTGACGGGTGACAGGTGACAGGAAAGAAAAGCATTTCTTCCTGTCACCTGTCACGGTTTACCCTTCACGCCTGTTGTTATGAACCGCGAGAACCTCCTCTTTTCCATCATCGGCGTGCTGTTCGGGTACGTCATCGCGTTTACGTTCGTCGTCTATTTCAATCAGGACGCGAACGCGCCGCGCCTCACTTCGACGGCGGGCGGGGCGGCGACGACGGGCGGCGCGGCCTCGCTCCCGACCAACGAGGTGAAGGAGCGGCAACGTTTGCAGACCGCCGCGCAGCAGGCGGCGCAGACCGCGCGCGAAGACCCGAAGAACTTCGACGCGCAGCGCGCGGCAGCCGAAGCGAGTCTGGAGGCGCAGGACTTCGAGGGCGCGATTGACTTTCTGACGCGCGCCAACCAACTCCGCCCCGACGACTACAAGACGCTCGTCCGGCTCGGCCACGCCAACTCCGCCGCCGGGCGCTTCGACACCGCCGAGCGTTGGTTCCGCGCCGCGCTCGCCAAGCAGCCCGGCGACGGCGACGTGCGCTCCGAACTCGCGCTCACCTTCTTCATGCGCGATCCGCCGCAGCCCGAACGAGCCGTCGCCGAACTCCGGCGCGGCCTCGAACAGAACCCCGGCCACGTCCCGACGCTCCACAATCTCTCGCTCATGCTGATGCAGACGCGCGACTACGAAGGCGCTTCGGCCACGCTCGACCGTCTGGAAAAAGTCGAGCCCGGCTACGAACGACTCCCGGCGCTCCGCGCGGAGTTGGAGAAGTCCCGGCAGCAGAAGCTCACGAACCCGCCCGCGCCCACGGGCGGCGAGGGGCCGCCGCCGCCGCCGCAGAAGCCGCCCGCCGGATAGAAGCCGCGCTCGCTTCCGAACGGTCGCCCGACGAAACGTTATGAAAACACACCGGCGCACGTTTTCGACCCACACCCTCTTTCTCCTCGCGCTCGGCCTGCTCGTCTGCGGCGGCGCGCACCCGGCGAGCGCGCGGCAGACCGCGCCCGCGCAGGGCGAGTGCAAAGTCACCCCCGCGCAGGTCTCCACAGACGACGCGACGCCCGCCGCGCCCGATCTCACCACCGGCATCAGAATTAAAGTCCTCAACGGCAAGCAGGCGATTCCGCGCAAGCGCTTCTACCTCCTACAAAGGAGCGTCCGCGAAGGCCCACAGCCCGACTGGTCGAAACTCCCCAGCCGCGCCGAACACTTCAAGGACGCGAGCGAGGAGTTGCGGCAGTGGCTCAAGAACTGCGACACGCTCTACTGCCCCAAGACCGAGGCCGAGTACGAGAAGGGCATCAAGGAAGTGCGCGAATTGAAGGCGGCTTACGAGGCCGGGATGAAGAAGTACAAAAATCACGACCTCGCGCTCCGTTGGGTGACCGTCAACTTCCCCGCGAAGAACCTCCGCACCGCGTACTACAAGCACAAGCGGGAATGGCTCGAACAGGCGGCGGGCAAGGCGGGGAAGGTGACTTCGGCGATGACGGACGAGAAGGGCGAAGCCTACTTTCTGGGGGTCAAGCCGGGCGACTACTTCGTCTCGAACATCTTCCCGCTCGAAGCGGGCAACGTCCTCTGGGACTGTAAGGTGAACGTCCCGCCGCCCGTTCCCGCGCGGCTCCACTCCGTCTCGGTTGATCTCAACTACCCGAAGGCCGCCGCCGCCGCGCCCGCCAAGTAAGACGGCGGCGACGGGCGTTGCTTCGCGCGTTCCGAAGCTTCGGACTCCGCCGCCGAGAATTATGTTGTCAGCCTCCACCTACTGTGTTACAAAGCGCTTCGGGGTCGCTTCGGCCCGAACCACAGACACGCGGGGAAACGTTCAGCAACTCTTCCGCTGACGGGCGTGAACCAAGACCGAAACCCGCCGCCGCCCCGGACAGTCCATTCTTGACCGAATGAAGCACCGAACAGCCACGCTCGCGATCTTCCTCCTCTTCTCGGCCTTCGCCGTCTTCGCCCACGCGAGCCTGACTTCGGAGGCGTCGGCGGGCCGCGCCGCCGAGCCGGAGCCGCAGCGCCGCGCGCGGCAGCAGAGAAGACGCCGCCCCGCGCGCCCGGCGGCGAGAAGGCCGCGCGTTGACTACTCCAAATTCTCGCACCGCACCGCCGCGCACCAGCAGCGCGCGTGCGACTCGTGCCACACGATCCCGACGGCCAACTGGTCGCGCGCGCGCAAACCTGACGCCGCCTTCCCCGACGTGACCGACTACCCGGAACACGAATCCTGCATGAGCTGCCACAAGCAGCAGTTCTTCGTCGGCGCGCGCCCCGTCATCTGCTCGGTCTGCCACACCAACGTCTCGCCGCGCGACGGCACGCGCCACCCCTTCCGCAATCCCCCCGAAGGCTTCGAGGCCGGGGCGGGGAAGAAGCCCAAGTCCGAATCGCAATTCTCGACCGTCTTTCCGCACGACCGTCACCAAGACGTGATGGCACGGCTCGCGCCTTCCGGCGATGCGGCGGGCGGCTTCGGCTTCGTCCGCGCCTCGTTCGTCGCGCGGCAGGAGCCGCCGCAGGAGGTTGATAGTTGCTCGATCTGCCACCGGAGCTATCTGCCGCAGACCGACCCGAAGGAAGAGTTCGTCACGCCGCCGCCCGCCGACCTGCCCGAAAACGAACTCCGCATGAAGGCTTACTGGATGAAGAAGGGGACGCTCAAGACGACGCCGACGAGCCACGCCTCCTGCTTCAACTGCCACTGGCAGGAGGGCGGCGAGCAGCCCCTCTCTTCAAACTGCAAGGGGTGCCACCAACTCCTCCCGCCGGGAGCGACCGCCGCCGCGCTCCGGCCCGCGCGCAAGGACGCAGACCTCAACCACCCGTCCGTCAAAGGCATCGCCGATAAAGAACTCCTCGCGCACTGGGCGCGGCGCAAGTCCGCGACCTTCCGGCACGACCACGCGAGCCACCTTGAAGTCGGCTGCACGACCTGTCACGTCCGCATCACGACCGTTGACCGGCTCGACGCCGACACGCTCGACGTACCCATTCAGACCTGCTCTTCGACGGCCTGCCACGGCGCGCGCACCGGGCTCAAGAGCATCATCTTCAAGGAGGTCGAGCAGCGCAAAAAACCGGACGGCGCGAACTACCAGTGCATCAAGTGCCACCTCGGCTACGGCAAGGAGCCCACGCCGAAGTCGCACAGCGGCCTGTTCCCGCCGCCGAAGCCGAAATAATTTCCGAAGCGTAAGCGATGCGAGAATAGTTTGCTCGAAGCCCAAGCGATGAAAAGAGAGCCCGACGCACAGACCCCGCACAACTTGACGACGCCCGCCCGCGCAGGCGCGTCGCGCCGGTTCTCGCTCGCCTTGCTGTCGGCGGCGTGCGTCTTCTTTCTCTTCCACGCGTGGCCCGGCGCGAGCGCCGAAGCCTCGACGCAGGTGTCGAGACTTCAATTCGTCCGCGCGGCGTTCGCGTTACCGGCGGCGGCACAGGGCGGCAACTTCTCGACCTTCTCGCACTCGCTCCCGGCACATTCGGGACTGGCCTGCGCCTCCTGTCATCAACGCTCGAACAACTCGCCGCAGCCCGCTCTGCCCGGACACAAGTCCTGCACCAGTTGTCACTTCCAACAGTTCGTGACGGCGGGCCAGCCCATCTGCGCGATCTGCCACACGAACGTCGAGTCGGCGAACCCGCCCGTCAAAGGCTTCCCCTCGCTCAAGAGCTTTAACGTGCGCTTCGACCACGCGCAGCACACGACCGGCGCGGGCCGTCCCGAAGCGGGCTGCGCCTCCTGCCACGCGCCCGCGCGCCGGGGCGTCGCGCTCACCATTCCCGCCGGACTTCAGGCGCACCAGAACTGTTACCAGTGCCACACGCCGGGCGCGCAATCCGGCGGGCGCGACATCTCTTCGTGCGGCGCGTGCCACGCGCAAGGGGGCTATCGCCGCACCTCGACCGGCTCGCGCGCCTTCGCCGTGAGCTTCAGTCATGCCACGCACGGCCCACGGCAGGGCTTAAGCTGCGCCGAGTGCCACAGCGTCCGCGCCGGAGCGCCACAGTCGAGGCAGGTCACGTCGCCGCGCCCGACGCAGCACTTCGCCTCCGGTCGCGCGCAGAGCTGCATGACGTGCCACAACAACCGGCGGGCCTTCGGCGGCGACGACTTCGCCGACTGTAAGCGCTGCCACAAGGGGCCGACCTTCCGTTTCTGAGCGCTCGCCCGCGCGAGCCGCCGCGCACAAAAAGTTTGACAGGGCGTTCGCCCGCGTCTATGATTCCGACCGCGCCATTCTCCCCTTTAGAAGCTCTTTTGAAACCACTTTCACGGCAGGTAATTTCTAAGGACGAGCTCCCATGAAACTCTTGATCGTAATCGCCACCTTCGCTTGCTACCTCTGTCTCGCGTGCGGCTTCAATCCCACTTCGGGAACGGCCTCGCTGGTCGCGCAGGGCGCGAAGCAGCCGAAGGACGAGTACAAGCTCTCGACCGACTCCAAGAATCCGAAGGCGACCTCCGTCCCTTTCAGCCACGTCAACCACGCCACGAAGAACTACAGCGCTGACGGGACGAAGCCCATCGGCTGCGTCGAGTGTCACCACACCGACCAGCCCGCCGCCGAGGCCGCCAAGCACCCGCCGCTCGCGACGGCGCACCCCGCCGACCGCACCGTGACGCTGACCGCCGAGACCGTCAAGGACGC
>DASTQX010000252.1:0-3639 GCA_035761505.1 Pyrinomonadaceae bacterium | reverse complement strand
CCGTCCTTGATTTCCGGGAGCCCCGCGTTCGGCAGAACCGAAACGGGCAGCGGCGAGTTCTCGCTGAGGTAGCGGATGGACTCGGCCATGTGCTTCGGCCCCGTCCCGCAGTTCATCCCGATGATGTCAATCGGGAAGGGTTCGAGCGCCGTCAGCGCCGCGCCGATCTCCGTCCCGTTGAGCATCGTCCCGAAGACCTCGATGGTCACTTGCGCGATGACGGGCCGACGGTCTTTCACCTTCTTGAAGTGGTCGAAGACGGCGGCCAGAGCGGCCTTCGTCTGAAGCAAGTCCTGACACGTCTCGACGATGAACAGGTCAACGCCGCCGTCCCACAGGCCGCGCACCTGCTCGGCGTAGGAAGCCTTCAGCTCGTTGTACGTGATGTGTCCGAGCGTCGGCAGCTTCGTCCCCGGCCCCATCGAGCCCGCGACCCAGCGCGGTTGCTCCTTCGTCGAGAAGTCCGAGGCGATGCGCTTTGCCATCCGCGCGGCGGAGACGTTCAGTTCGTAGGCCATGTCGGCGATGCCGAACTCGGAGAGGACGTGCGGCATCCCGCCGAAGGTGTTCGTCTCGATTACGTCGCAGCCGACCTCGAAGAAGGCAACGTGCACGTTCTCGACCGCGTCGGGGCGCGTGACGAGCAGGTGCTCGCTACAGTTCTCGAACTGCGGCCCGCCGAAGTCCTCGACGGTCAACCCCTGCGCGTGGAGGTTCGTCCCCATCGCCCCGTCGAAAACCACGACGCGCTCTTTCAATGTCTCAAGAAATTTGCTCATGTGTGATGGCCGTCAGCTTTCAGCTTAGAAAAAGCCCCGCGCCAAACAACGCGGGGCTTCGTCGGTGAAAGCCTTTTCCGGACGTGCCCTTTTTTCGGGAGGCCCGCCGGGCTGTTTAGCGGTTATTTTACGTGGCCGCAAGTCGCCTTAACTCACCACGCTTCGACACGTATTGAACCACCCGCCACAGTCGGTGTCAAGCCACAAACTTTTGAAGTCTATTGTCCGCCGCCACGCGCTGTGATAACTTCCCTGCCGGTTCTTCCGTCCATCTCCATCAAAAGCGTTGACGAGGTTCCGGTATGCGCCGCGCCATCTACCCCGGCTCCTTCGACCCCGTGACCAACGGCCACCTCGACATCATCGAGCGCGGCTGCAAACTCTTCGACGAAATCATCATCGCTATCCTCGTCAACCCGGAGAAGAAAGCACTCTTCACGATTGACGACCGGCGCGAGATGATCGAGGAGGCCGTCGCCGAACTCGACAAGCGCGGCTGCACGCTCCGCGTGGACTCCTTTCAGGGGCTCCTCGTGAAGTACGCCGTCGAGCGGCAGGCCGAGACCATCGTGCGCGGCATCCGCGCCGTCTCCGACTACGAGTACGAGTTGCAGATGGCCCTCATGAACCGCCGCCTTGAGCCGCGCATCGAGACCGTCTTCATGATGGCCGCCGAAGCCTACTCCTACGTCAGCTCGCGCCTCGTCAAAGAGATTTACCAGCTCGGCGGGGCCATCGAAGGGCTCGTCCCGCACACGGTCGAGGCGCGCATGCGAAAGAAGTTCGACCCGCAGTAAGAAGTCCGAAACCGCACACGACGCCGGAGAGGATGTCAGCCCCTCCGAGGCGCACGAACAAGGGAAGGAGAAACGAACGATGCCCAGAGGCGACAAAAGCAAGTACACCGACAAGCAGAAGCGACAGGCCGAGCACATCGAGGAAGGCTACGAGGAGCGCGGCGTCTCGGAGGAAGAGGCCGAGAAACGCGCTTGGGCGACCGTCAACAAGATGACCGGCGGCGGCAAAAAGCCCGGCGGTTCGGGCCACGGTAAGAAGATGAACACCGCGCCCGCCAAGAAGGGCGGCAAGAAAGGCGGCGCGAAGGGCGGCGCGAAGAAGTCCGCCAAGAAGGGTGGCGCGAAGAAGAGTAGCTCCAAGAAGGGCGGCTCAAAAAAGAGCGGCGCGAAGAAGAGCGGCGCGAAGAAAGGCGGCTCAAAGAAGTAGCGAGCGCCTTCGGCGGCGCGGCGGGAGTTTGACGAAAGAGGCCGCGCCGCGAACATCACTTGAGACTCCGAGGGGACGCGCCCGTACTGCATGGCGAACTCCACCGCCCTTGAGCGTCGTCCCCTTCCCTCTCAGATTCCCGGCTTGCGCGCGACAGTTCGCGCGGGTACCATCGTCCGTCAGACACCCCAACGTCGAAGAAGAAAAAGAAGGAAGATGTCCAGCTCAACTCGAAGCACGACGGAGGCGGCCTTTCCCGCCTCGGAGAACGTCTCGCGGATGCAGCCCTCGTCCACTCTGGCCGCGATGCAGGCGGCGCTCGCGCTGAAGGCGGCGGGCGTGGACGTGGTTGACCTCGGCGCGGGCGAGCCCGACTTCGACACGCCCGAACACATCAAGCGCGCCGCCGAAGAGGCCATGCGCGCAGGGCAGACCAAGTACACGCCGACCGCCGGGACGCGCAGGCTGCAAGAGGCCATCGTCGGCTACTACGAGCGCGAGTTCGGCGCGAGCTTCGAGCCCTCGCAGGTGATGGCAACCGCCGGAGGCAAGCAGGCCATCTTCAACGCCGTCGTCACGCTCGTCGGCCCCGGCGACGAGGTGCTTATCCCCAAGCCTTACTGGGTCACCTTCCCCGAAATCGTGACCTTCGCGGGCGCGACCCCCGTCTTCATTGATACCGAAGAGACGGGCTTCCAACTGACCGCCGAGCAGGTCGAGCACGCCATCACGCCGCGCACGCGGCTCATCATCATCAACTCGCCGTCGAACCCTTCGGGCCGCGTCATCCCGCCCGAAGAGTTTGAGAGGATCATGGAGATGCTCGCCGAGCGCGGCATCTACGCCGTCTCCGACGAGTGCTACCTGCGCTTCGTCTATGCGCCGTCCGAGGTCTTCAGCGCGGCCACGCTCTCGGAAGAGGTGCGCTCGCGTTTGTGCATCGCGGGCTCTTTCTCGAAGACCTACGCGATGACGGGCTGGCGTATCGGCTACGCGCTCGCGCCCGCCGCGTGGACGAAAGAGATGCTCAAGGTGCAGAGCCATTCGACGAGCAACCCTAGCTCGATTGCGCAGGCCGCCGCCGCCACCGCCTTCAACTCGCCGCAGGATTGCGTCGCGGAGATGCTCGCCGAATACCGGCAGCGCCGCGACTGGCTCATAAAGGCGCTCGGCGAAATCCCCGGCTTCAAGTGCAACGAGCCGGAGGGCGCGTTCTACGCCTTCCCCGACGTGCGCGGCTGCCTCGGCGGCGACGTGAAGACTTCGGGCGACTTCGCCGACCTGCTCATCAAAGACGCGCAGACCGTCGTCACCGACGGCGCGGGCTTCGGCACGGAAGGCTTCGTCCGCATCTCTTACGCGACCTCGCTCGACCGGCTCGAAGAAGGCGTCGAGCGTATCCGCCGCGTCGCCTCGCAACTCGCGGGTTAGAGCGAAGCGGTAGCACACGCGCTCAAGAAGCAAGAAGAATGGCTGCCCTCGAATTCGAGAGCAGCCATTCTTCTTTCCGCTTCCGGCTCGTCGCCCGCCGTCAGTAGATGTTGAAGTTGTATTCGAGGATGACGAACTGCGAAACCGCCCGCCCGTCCTTCTGCGCGGGCTGGAACCGGATGTTGCGCGCCGCCGAGATGGCCTT
>DASTQX010000251.1:0-7604 GCA_035761505.1 Pyrinomonadaceae bacterium | reverse complement strand
CAGAAGAGGCACGAGAGCGCCATCTGAAGATTCCCCAGAGCGTTGTCGCGCCGCTCGACGTGTACCAGCTCGTGCAGCATCAGAGACTCCAACTCTTCGGCGTCCAAGTGCTCGGCGATTGATTCGGGCAGCAGGATGACCGGCCTCCGCGTGCGCCACACGCCCGGCTCGACGCCTCGCGGCGAGAGCAGCAGTGTCACGTCTTGCTCCAAGCCGAGCCGCCTTCGCGCCCTCTCCATCGCCTCGAACTCGCGCCCGGAATAAGCCTCGCGCCCCTCGGCCAGAGCGCGCAGGAACTCGCGCCGCCGCTTCAACCACACCAGAAGCAGAGACGCGCAGCCCGCCAGCCAGATGAAAGAGAGCGCGCAGTAAAACTCGGACGCGTGCGCCGCGCCCGACGTGGTGACGCTCGATTCGTTGAGCGCCGAGACGGGCACGGCGAGTTGAAAGATGACGGGGACGCTCCTTTCGCCCGTCTCCGCGCCGCCGCCGTCGGTGAGCCAAGACGCCTCGACGCCCGCGAACGCGGCGAGGAGGGCGAAGAGCGCCGACGGCAGAACGAACTTCGCCGACGCGACGAGCCAGAGCGCGTAACGCACGCGCGCCGGGCCTCGACGGAGCAGGAGCGTGGCTATCAGGACGAGCGCCGCAAACAGCGTCGCCTGCCACAGGTGGTCGGCCAGAGCCGTCCAGAGCCACTCCGAAGAGCGCGCGAAAGCTTCGTGTAACGCGTTCACTTGCGCCTCCTCTCGCGGCCCGCGCCGCCGCGCGTCGTCGCGTCGCCCTCGGCCTTCTCGGAACTCCCGGCGGCTCCGCCCTTCTCGGCCTCGATGCGCGCGAGCACTTCCTCCATCTCCCGCAGGTCGTCGAGCGTCAGCCGCCCGGCCTCGACGAACTGCGCCATCAGAGAGCGAGGCGAGCCGCCGAAGAAGGCGAGCAGTTCATCCACCACGCGCCGGTGCGCCGCCTTGCGCGTCACGACCGGCTCGAAGACGTGCGCGTTCCCGACCTTCTTGACGCGCCGGAGAGCGCCCTTCTCTTCGAGCCGGTAGATGATCGTCTGGACAGTCGTGTAGGCCGGTCGCTTGCGCTCCGGCAGCCGCTCCTGTATCTCGCGCACCGAAGCGCTGCCGAGCGCCCACAGGGCTTCCATGATCTCCAACTCGAACTTCGTCAGCCTCACGCCGGGTTCCTTCGCCATCTCGCCTCCCGCTTAAAAAAAAGCTTCGTACTACGACTGAGGTTGAACCTACTACAACTGTCGGAGACGGGTCAAGAGAAATTTTCACGGGCCTCTTTTCGAGCGTGTCGGGGCTGACGTTGGCCGGAAAAAGGAGAAGGGCTCACGAACTTCTCAGTCCGTGAGCCCTCCGTCGAAGAGGCCGCGCCTGTCGAGTCGAAATTCTTAGCGCGCGTTTTTGCGTCGAACGAGCGCCCAACCGGCGGGGAGCGCCGAGGCGGCGAGCACGATCTTGATTACGTCGCCCGGAAGGAACGGCACGACGCCGAGGCGGAAGGCTTCGCCCGCCGTCCTGAAGAAGAGCGTGAGCCAAGCCCAGCCGCCCGCGAGGATGACGAGCGAGCCGAGCGCCATCGCCGCCGCCGCCGTCAGGAACCGCCTGTCCCAACCGCGCTCGGCGAGCCAGCCGGTGACGAAGGCCGCCGCCGGGAAGGCCAGCAGGTAGCCCGCCGTCAAGCCCGAAAAGTGGGCGAAGCCGCCCGCGCCCGCGCGGAAGAAGGGGAGCCCGATTGCGCCCTCGAAGAGGTAGAGGGCCATCGCCAGCGCGCCGAGTCTTGAGCCGAGGAGCGCGCCCGTCAGGAGCACGGCGAAGGTCTGCCCCGTCAACGGGACGGGCGTGAAAGTCAGCGGGACGACGACCTGTGCGGCGAGCGCCGTCAGGAGGCTGAAGGCCACGACGAGCGCGGCGGAGCGCGCCCAATCCAGCGGCGCGAGAAAAGCGCCGGAGAGCGTTTCGGCTTTGGCGTAAGTGTTCACGGCTTCAACCCTCTGAATCTCGATTAAGGGAAACGATGAACGATGAATGCGGAACGATGAACTAAAGACAGGTCGCTGTTCGGTTCATCGTCCCGCGTTCGTCGTCTCTTATCTCGGCTGGGTCAAACCTTCCCTGTCCGTCCCCATCTCCTTCACGTGGACGCGGCCCGTGCCGATGCGCATCCCGTAGAACGAGCGCCAGACGAAGAAGGCCGAGACGGCGAAGAAGACGGCGGCGAGGATGCGCGTGAAGTTCGCGCCTTGCGTCCTCGTCATCTCAACCGCCAACTCGACCGCCAGCAGGCCAAAGAGCGTCGTGAACTTGATGACCGGGTTCAAGGCCACCGAAGAGGTGTCCTTGTAGGGGTCGCCCACCGTGTCGCCGACCACGCACGCGTCGTGCAGGGGCGTGCCCTTCGCCTTCAACTCGACCTCGACGATCTTCTTCGCGTTGTCCCACGCGCCGCCCGCGTTCGCCATGAAGATGGCTTGGTAGAGGCCGAAGACCGCGATGGAGATGAGGTAGCCGATGAAGAAGAACGGCTCGACGAAGGCGAAGGCGAGCGCCGAGAAGAAGACGGTGAGGAAGATATTGAACATCCCCTTCTGCGCGTACTGCGTGCAGATTTCCACCACCTTCTTCGAGTCCTCGACCGAAGCCTTCTCCACGCCTTCGAGTTTGATGTTCGCCTTGATGAACTCGACGGCGCGGTACGCGCCCGTCGTCACGGCCTGCATCGAAGCGCCCGTGAACCAGTAGATGACCGCGCCGCCCGTAATCAATCCGAGCACGAAGGGCGCGTGCAGGAGCGAGAGGTTCTGCACGCGCTCGGCGACGAAGCGACCGTCCACGGCTGTCAGCGCCATGATGATCGAGAAGATCATCGTCGTCGCGCCCACGACCGCCGTCCCGATGAGCACGGGTTTCGCGGTCGCCTTGAAGGTGTTGCCCGCGCCGTCGTTCTCTTCGAGGAGGTGCTTGGCGCGCTCGAAGTTGACCGTCACGCCGTAGTCCTTCTTCACGTCGGCCTCGACGTTCGGCACCTGCTCGATCAGCGACAGCTCATAGACCGACTGTGCGTTGTCCGTCACCGGGCCGTAGGAGTCCACGGCAATCGTCACCGGCCCCATGCCGAGGAAGCCGAAGGCCACGAGCCCGAAGGCGAAGACCGCCGGGGCGAGCATCAAGGCTTCGAGCCCGCCGAGGCTGAAGAGGTAGGCGATGCCCATCAAAACGACGATGGCGATGCCGAGCCAGTAGGCCGAGAAGTTGCCCGCAATCAACCCCGAAAGGATGTTGAGCGACGCACCGCCCTCGTCCGAGGAGGTGACGACCTCCTTGACGTGGCCCGACTCGGTCGAGGTGAAGACCTTGACCAACTCCGGGATGATGGCCCCGGCGAGCGTCCCGCACGAGATAATCGTCGCCAGCTTCCACCACAACGACGAGTCGCCGCCGATGGTCGGGATGATGAGGTACGAGACGAGGTAGGTGAGCGCGACCGAGACGATAGAGGTAATCCAGACGAGCGACGTGAGCGGAGCCTCGAAGTTCATCCGGTCGGCGTTCTGGTAGCGCGACTTCGCCACCGCCTCGTTGACGAAGTAGGAGAGCGCGCTCGCGATAATCATCATGATGCGCATCACGAAGAGCCACACGAGAAGCTGCACCTGCACGGTCGCGTCCGGCACGCCGAGCAGGATGAAGGTGATGAGCGCCACGCCCGTCACGCCATAGGTCTCGAAGCCGTCCGCCGAGGGGCCGACCGAGTCGCCCGCGTTGTCGCCCGTACAGTCGGCGATTACGCCGGGGTTGCGCGCGTCGTCCTCTTTAATCTTGAAGACGATCTTCATCAAGTCCGAACCGATGTCGGCGATCTTCGTGAAGATGCCGCCCGCGATTCTCAACGCCGCCGCGCCGAGGGACTCGCCGATGGCGAAGCCGATGAAGCACGGCCCGGCGTACTCGCGCGGGATGAAGAGCAGGATGCAGAGCATGATGAGCAGTTCGACCGAGATGAGCAGCATCCCGATGCTCATCCCCGCGCGCAGGGGGATCGCGTAAATCGGGTAGGGCTTGCCGCCCAGAGAGGCGAAGGCCGTGCGCGAGTTGGCGAACGTGTTGACGCGGATGCCGAACCACGCCACGCCGTAAGAGCCCGCGATGCCGACCAGACTGAAGAGCAGGATGACGATGACGCGCGTCGCCTCGAAGTCCAGGAGGACGCCGAAGTAGAGAATGATGATGACGGCGATGAAGGCTTCGAGGATGAGGATGAATTTCCCCTGCGTGATGAGGTAAGTCTTACACGTCTCGTAGATGAGTTCGGAAATCTCCCGCATCGAGCGATGGACGGGCAACTGCTTCAGGTTCATGTAGATCAGCAGCCCGAACAGCAGCCCCAGCGCGCAGACGGCGAGCCCGATCATGAGAAGCGTCCGCCCGCTCGTGTCGCCGAGGAATTCGACGCGCTCAAGGTCTGGGAGCACGAGGTTCGCCTCGCCGCCGGGGCGGTGCTCGCCCGCCTGCGAGGCGGTCGCGCCGCGGTCGCCCCTCGGCGCGTGCGTGTCGGGCTGCGCCAGCGCAGCCGTCGAGACGACGGACAGAAGGGCCGCGCCGGCGGCGAGTGCCAAAGCGCCGCGCCGGGCGCGCGACGAGAGCGACGGGAAGCGTCGGAGGGCGACCAACAACAGACCCGCGACGGAGATCAGCAGCAATGCGGTAGACAAGGTGAAACGGTTCCTTTCTGTTCTTCTAAATCAGTGGTGAGTTAAAACGCCCTTCGGTAAGGCGCGGGCCTGCGGCCTTTCGGCCTGCGGACAAACGACGCCGCACAGGGAGGACGCGCTCACAGTCCGCGGGAGGCCCGTTTTTAAGTCTCGCTAAAAGCGGGCATTATCGCCGATTCGCGCCCGCACTGTCCACCCGCAAACGCACTTTGCCGGACGCTCGCGCCGCTCAAACCGCGCCCCGCTTTCGTGCTATCATTCGCCGCAACGAGCATCCCGCCTGATGCGCCGACCGCGAGGAGTGAGAAAAGCCATGTCAGTCGAAATCGCCAAGCACCTGTTCACCGCCGAGCAGTACGAGCGGATGATTGAGACCGGCATCCTGACGAAGTACGACCGCGTCGAGCTTATCGAAGGGGAGATCGTCGAGATGTCATCGATTGGCAACCGCCATGCCGCATGTGTCGCGAGGCTGACCGATTTGTTGAGCGACAAGCTGGCGCGCAGGGCAATCTTGTGGGTGCAGAACCCGATTGTTCTTGGCCCTCATTCCCGACCACAGCCGGATGTCGTCCTGCTTAAACGGCGCGATGATTTCTATGCGCAGGCGACGCCGGAGCCCTCGGACGTGCTGCTCCTCGTCGAAGTCTCGGACGCTACACTTAAATTCGATAGGCAAGTCAAAATGCCGCTCTACGCGCGCGAGGGAATAGAAGAACTGTGGGTCGTCAATCTGCAAGACAACGAGATTGAGATATACGCGCGTCCCTCCGGCGGCGCTTATCAACTCGTGAGACGTGCCGGGCGCGGCGAGACTGTTAACTCGGAGAACGTCGCGGGGCTCGCGCTCGAAGTGGACGCGGTGCTCGGCTGAGGCGCGGGGGAGTTGAGACGTGAGAAAGGCGGTCGAGGGTTGAAGCCCTGACCGCCTTCTCTCTTTTAACTTCGCTCTTTTAACTTCGCGTCTTCTCGCGCCGCGCCGCCTTCATTCCAGACTCGTCGCCGGGTGCGGGGCGGCGAGCGTGCCGCCGCGACGGTCGCCGCGCAGCTTGAAGAGGGCGAGGACGGCGAGATAGAGCGCGAGGACGACGAGCGCGGCGGAGGCGACGGCGTTGACGAGTTCCACGTCGAGTTGCCCTGCGGTGATCTTCGTCGCGCGCAGGTTCCCGGCGACGAGGGCGACGAGCGCCCAGAGCGTGATGGAGAGGACGAAGACCATCGGGACGAGCGTGAAGGCGATGCGGCGGCGTGCCTGATAGAGCCAAGCCGTGATCGAAAGCAGCGTCAGCGCCGCAAGCAGTTGGTTCGACGCGCCGAAGAGCGTCCAGAACTTCGTCCACGAGTTCGGCGGCGCGAACGTGATGAAGTAGAGCGGGAGCGCCACGGTCAAGAGCGTCCCGGCGAGCGCACCGCGCTGCCCCCTCCAACCGAAAAGCTCCTGCACGATGTAGCGGCCCAGGCGCATCGAAACGTCGAGCGTGTCGAAGACGAAGGTCGAGAAGGCCATCGCGCCGAAGGTCGTGGCGAAGGCCAGATGCGACTCGCCGATGATGAGCGTGAGGAACTGCCCGATGCCGTTGCCGTAAATCGTCCCCGGCGCGGTTCCTCTGGCGAGCGACCCCGGCACGACGATCATGATCGTCACCAGCGCGATCAAAGCGACGAAGCCTTCCGCCAGCATCCCGCCGTAGCCGACGGGCTTGATGTGCGACTCGCGCTCGACCTGCTTTGAGGTCGTCCCCGAACAGACCAGCCCGTGGAAGCCGGAGCACGCGCCGCACGCAATCGTCACGAAGAGGAAGGGGAAGAGCGTCCCCGTCATCCCGCCCACGTCCCAAGACTTGAAGGCGGGCTGCTGAATCTCGTAGCCGCCGAAGAAGACGCCGACGACGCCGAGCGCAATCGCCGCGTAGAGGATGAAGCCGCCGAGGTAGCCGCGCGGCTGCAAGAGCGCCCACACCGGAACCAGAGAGGCGACGCAGCAGTAGGCGAGGATGAGCAAGCCCCAGGTCTTATGGTCGAGCACGAACAGCGTCGAGACGTAAGTCCCGGCCCACGAGGCGGCGAAGGCCGCCGGGACGAAGACGACGGTCGTCAGCCAGAGCGGCGGCTTCAAGTATCTCTCGACGAGTCCGAGCACGACCGAGAGCAGAAGGTACATGACGCTCGCCGCCGCCACCGCGCCGCCGGGGTTGAAGTTGACCAGAGCGGCCCGAAGCTCTTCCGACCCGCCGACGAAAGTCCCGGCGGTGATGTCCGCGAAAGCGACGATGACGTAGATGAGCGCGATCCAGATGAAGCCCATCATCGCGCGCCCCGCCTTGTTCCCTAAATGCTCGCGCGTAATCTCCGCAATCGAGGTCGCGCCGTGACGCACCGACGCGGCGAGGCTCGCGAAGTCGTGGACGGCCCCGATGAGCACCACGCCGAAGCCTATCCAGAGCAGACACGGGAGCCAGCCGAACGCCTGACAAGCGAGAATCGGCCCGGCAATCGGCCCGGCGGCGGCAATCGCCGAGAAGTGCTGGCCGAAGAGGTAGAACGGGCGCGTCGGCACGAAGTCCACGCCGTCGTTCACCTCCTGCGCGGGCGTCCGCCGCGTGTCGTCCAAAGCGAACTGCCGCGCCACCCAACCGCCGTAGAGGCGGTACGCCGCCACGAGCGCCAGCAAGAATCCGATTGCGAGCAGGGTCAGACTCAAGCCCGAACCTCCGATTTAATGGCCTGGAGTCCGGAGTCAAGGAAGATGAGAGAGTCTTTGTTTTGACTCTCGACTCTAGACTCCGGGCTCCTGACTTTCGTTGATGTTGATGTTGCGCGCCGCCAACTCTTCGACGAAGCGCTGTGGCGGGACGGAGCGTTCTTGCGGGATTGCGCC
>DASTQX010000250.1:0-4795 GCA_035761505.1 Pyrinomonadaceae bacterium | reverse complement strand
GCGCACCGCGAAGCTGAAGGTCGGAGACCCGACCGACCCGACGACGAACATGAGCGCCGTCATCAACCAGAAGGCTTTCAAGACGATTAACCAGTACGTCGAGTGGGGGCAGGAGGACGGCGGTCGCCTCGTCGCGGGTGGCGGCCACGAAGACGAGCAGGGCTTCTTCATCGAGCCGACCGTCATCGCCGACGTGAAGCCGGGCGCGCGCATCGAGCAGGAGGAAATCTTCGGCCCCGTCTTGGCCGTCATCCCCGCCGAGAGCTTCGACCAAGCCCTTGAGATCGCCAACGACACCGAGTACGGGCTGACGGGCGCGGTCTATACGAACGACCCCGAAAAACTCGAACGCGCGCGGCGCGAGTTCCACGCCGGGAACCTCTACCTCAACCGCAAGTGCACGGGCGCGCTTGTCGGCGTCCATCCCTTCGGCGGCTTCAACATGTCGGGTACGGACTCGAAGGCGGGCGGGCGCGACTATCTCGGCCTCTTCATGCAGGCCAAAGTTGTCTCCGAAAAAATCCGCCCCGGCTCCACGCCGAAGGAGAAGCGCGAAGCGATATAAGGAACAGGGGAAGAGGGTCAAAGGTTAAAAGGGGAAGAGCGAACCTCTCAAGCGTCGCTTCTTCCTTTGACCCTCTTTCCCTTTTACCCTTTGACCCCCAAAGTTTTTATGCGACTTGTCTTCATGGGCACGCCTGAGACGGCGGTGCCGACTCTGAAGCGGTGCGTGGAGGACGGGCACGAGGTCGTGGCTGTGTGGACGCAGCCGGATCGCCCGGCGGGGCGCGGGGGACGCCTTCACGCCTCGCCCGTCAAAGAGTACGCGCTGTCGAAGGGGCTCGCCGTCCGACAGCCTCCGAAGTTGAAGACGGAAGAGGCGCTCGCGCTCTTCGAGTCGCACGGCGCGGACGCGGCGGTGGTCGTCGCCTACGGGCGCATCCTCCCGGCCACTTACTTGCGCGCGCCGCGCGTGGGTTGCATCAACGTCCACTTCTCCCTGCTCCCGAAATATCGTGGGGCAGCGCCCGTCAACTGGGCCGTCGTGCGCGGCGAGCAAGAGACGGGCGTGACGACGATGCTGATGGACGAAGGGCTCGACACCGGCCCTCTGCTCTTGCAGCGCGCGACGCCCATCGGCGAGCGAGAGACCGCGCCCGAACTGCTCGCGCGTCTCTCGCACACGGGCGCGGAGCTTCTGAGCGAAACGCTCGCGCGGCTCGGAGAGTTGGAGCCGCGCCCGCAGCGCGCAGAGGACGCGACGCACGCGCCCATGCTCCGGCGCGAAGACGGGCTGATTGACTGGACGCACGATGCGTCCGAAATCGAGCGCCGCGTGCGCGGCTTTCAGCCGTGGCCCAACGCGCACACCACGCACGGCGGTCGCCGTCTCATCCTGTGGAGCGCCGAGCCTTTCAACATCAACGACGACCAAGAGAGAGCGCCCGTCGAGCCGAGCCCCGGAACCGTCGTCGAAGCGCGCGGCGACGAGTTGGCCGTCGCCTGCGGCAAAGGAACGGCGCTCCGCGTCTCGGAGTTGCAGCCCGAAGGCAAGCAACGCATGAAGGCGCGCGACTTCATCAACGGGATGCGTGTTGAAGCGGGCGCGCGATTCGGGGATTAAGAGTTTCAAAGGAAGCACGAGGCACAGTTCATGTCGTAGCGGCAGGGTTTGTCCCTGCCCGTTTTCTTTCGGCTACGAATTTTTCCGGGGGTCGGATGGCGACGCGTTCGGGTGTGATGAAGAAGGAGAGCGTGCGCGGGGGCGGCGGGCAGCCCGTCTCGCCCGCGCGGCTCGCGGCGTTCGAGATTCTGCGGCGCGTGGAAGATGAGGGTTCTTTCGCCGCGCCGCTTCTGGCGGGCGGGCCGTTCGAGTTGACGCCGGAAGACCGCGCGCTCTGTTATGAGCTGGTGCTCGGCGTGCTGCGCTGGCAGTTGTGGCTCGACGCGCTGGCGTCGCATTACGCCGCGCGACCGAGCGAGAAGTTGGACGCGCCCGTCCGCCGTGCCTTGCGCCTCGGACTCTATCAACTGCGCTTTCTCGCGCGCGTCCCGGCGCGGGCGGCGGTCAACGAGTCGGTCAACCTCGCGCGCGCCGCACGCCTGCGCTCCGCCGCGCCCTTCATCAACGCCGTGCTCCGCCGCGCCGTGCGCGAGCCGGACTTCGACCCCGCCGCCGGTCTCACGGAACCGCTCCAAAGAATCTCCGTCGAGACTTCGCACCCGCTCTGGCTCGTCAAGCGTTGGGCCGAACAGTTGGACTCGGACGAGGCCGCCGCCTTCGCGCGCGCGAACAACTTCTCCGCGCCGACGGCCTTCCGCGTTAACCGCCTGTGCGCGGCGGAGTCCGAAGTCTTCGAGCGGCTGCGCGAGGCGGGCGTCGAAGTCTCGGCTTCGCGCGTCGCGCCCGGCGCGTGGCGCGTGGCGGAAGGCCGGGGCGGCATCGCGGCGACTCTTTTGCGCACGCTCACGGGCGAAGGGCACATCTACTTGCAGGACGAGGCTTCGCAGTTGGTCGCGCACGTCCTCGGCGCGCGCGCGGGCGAGCGCGTGCTCGACGCCTGCGCTGCGCCGGGCAGCAAGACGACGCACCTCGCCACGCTCGCGGGCGACGCGGCGCTCGTCGTCGCGGGCGACGTGTACGAGCACCGCTTGCGTCTGGTCAACGAGGCGGCGGAGCGGCAGGGGTTGAAGAGCATCAGCACAGTCGTCCTCGACGCGGAAGCGACTCTGCCTTTCGCCGGAGGGACTTTCGAGCGCGTGCTCGTGGATGCGCCGTGCACGGGCACGGGGACGCTCAGGCACAACCCCGAAATTCGCTGGCGCATCACACCCGGCGACATCTTGGAACTGGCGTCGAAGCAGCGGCGGATAATTGAAGAGGCCGCGCGCGTCCTCGGCCCCGGCGGGCGGCTCATCTACTCGACGTGCTCGGTCGAGAGGGAAGAGAACGAAGAGGTCGTCGCCTCCTTCCTCGCCGCGCACGACGATTTCAGACAAGTCGAGGCCCGCCCCGCGCACGAAGCTCTGCTGACCGAAACGGGCGCGGCCCGCACCTGGCCCCAACGCGACGGCGTGGACGGCTTCTTCGTCGCCGCGCTCGCAAAGCGTTGATGAAGGGGCCGCTGTTTGAAATCTCGGATTTGAAATCGCGCCTCTGAAATTTCAAATCGGGCCTTCCTCAGTCCGTCCGCCTGGTAGTGTCCTAAATAGTGCGTTGCTAGGATTTGGGGCGTTCTAGGTTTTTAACGATGCTCCGCTTGCGCTTCTCCGCTGGCCTCCGCTTCTTCTGTAACCCCTTATGCCGCGTTTTCAGCATGAAGATAAGGGATTGATGTTTCAAGCCAAGCAACTTGGCAGCGCCCGTTACACTCCCCTCCGCTTCGTTTAAAGCCTGTTCTATCAGCTTTGCTTCTAACTCATGGACGGCGCTGAAAAAGCTGAAGTCCCTGTCGCGTAGAGGTGTGCCGACCAGCCGCCGCAGTACGATACGCGAGCACGCCCGCAGCCTCATTATATCTTCGGCGTCTTGCGTGTCTTTAAGCAGACGGTCGGCGCGGAGGTATGTCTTGTAAAGTTCGCCCTCAGTCAGCCGCCGCGTCGCCCCGTGCTCTTCTATCAACGCGAGTGCGGCCAGCCCCGCGTTAGTGAGAGCGCCGCCCGCTTCCGCTACGTCCACGGCATGGCGCAGAATGTTGATGGAGTTTTCGTTGGCTCTGAGCCTCGCCCATATCACGCCCTGCACCGTCAGCGCGTCGGCGAGTAAAGCCGTCTCCCCGTTCTTTTCGAGCGTCTTGATAACACCTGCAATGATGCGGTTCGCTTCACGGTAATTCTTCTCCGCGACCAACACCCGCGCCCGCGTCTCATCAACCTGTGCCAGTAATCCAGCATCGTTCAGCCTGACCAGAACTACGCCCGCGCGGTCTAAGTG
This sequence comes from Pyrinomonadaceae bacterium, assembly GCA_035761505.1. Classification (GTDB taxonomy): domain Bacteria; phylum Acidobacteriota; class Blastocatellia; order Pyrinomonadales; family Pyrinomonadaceae; genus JAIVJM01. The sequence goes on along the minus strand of DASTQX010000250.1, from coordinate 861 downwards.
TTCGTGCGCGTCCTTAAAACGCTTTAGCTTGTAAAGCAGCATGGCGAGGTTGTTAAGATTAGTCGCGCAGTACCTTTCATGCTTCGCCTGTTCGTAATGATAAATCGCGGCGGTGAACTCTATGATTGCCCTGTCGGCGTAGTCTGAACGACCCTCCGCCGTGGCGAGCCTCCTGAGAACCAAACCCTTTTGACCGTGCCACCTGCCCTTGAGCGCGTCGCTCGCGGACTCGAAGATCGGCTCCGCCTCCTTCAGTATGTTGAGGGCGTCGGAATACCTGTTCTCGCTTACCTCGACCAGCGTGCGTCTGACGAGGATTTTGGCTTTTAACTCTACGTCCGATTCCTTGAGCGCCCTTAGCGCCTCGCCCATCACGACGCGGGCTTCATCGTAAGCGCCGAGACGCCAGTAGCAGATGCCGAGTTCGTATTGAGCCTCAGACGCCTTTTTATACTGGCCTTGGGACTGGAACTCGCGGAGGGCTTCGGAGAGTAAATCTTTCGCCTGCTCCTGTGCATCTGACACCTTCCGCGCGCTGCCGAGCCAGCCTGTCAGTACGCCGCATTGGAGCAAGACTTCGGCAGCTATCACGGGCGGCAGTTTCTTCACGTCTGGACTCTGCCCGACGCCCTGCCACAGTTCCCCTAAACCCTCGCGCGCGGCTTCATATTGCCCCGTGTGGATGAAGTCAGCCGCGACACGGCAACGCAGTAAGGTGCGCTCGTTCGCGGGGAGTGAAGGGTTATCTAGTTGCTTCAAGAGGCTATCTGCTAAAGTCATGTGAGGTAAGCCTTTCTTTGCCCGTGTCAGATTCCTGACATACACGACAACGCCGCCGGAACTGCGCAGTTCCGGCGGCAA
>DASTQX010000249.1:0-19721 GCA_035761505.1 Pyrinomonadaceae bacterium | reverse complement strand
AGGCGTTGGCTCCGGCAACCTCTGCTCGACGTGGCCGAGATTACGCGCCGTCAAGAGCACGTCTCTTGGTTCGCCGCGCGCTCGAAGGATCGCGCCGAGCTTTTCGCCGCGCTCGAAACCGTCCACGACCTCGAACGCCTCGCGGGGCGCGCGCGCACCGGCATCGCCACGCCGCCCGAAACGCTCGCCATCCGCCAGAGCCTCGAAACCATCCCGCGCGTGTGCTCAGTCCTCCAACGCGATGCGAGCCGCTTCGGCCCTCTGCTCGCCGCTCTGCCCGCGTGCGAAGCGACGCTCAAACTCATCCGCTCCGCCGTCAACGACGAGTTGCCGAGCCGCAACGAGGGCGTCGGCGTCATCCGCGAAGGCTACTCGGAAGAACTCGACTCGCTCCGCACTCTGCTGCGCAACGGCAAGAGCTTTCTGGCCGAGATGGAGCAGCGCGAGCGCGCGCGGACGGGCGTGCGGAGCCTGCGCGTCGGCTACAACAAGGTCTTCGGCTACTTCATCGAAGTCACGCGCCCGAACCTCCATCTCGTCCCCGGCGACTACACGCGCAAGCAGACGCTCGCACAGTCCGAGCGCTTCATCACGCTCGAATTGAAGGAGTATGAATCGCTCGTCCTCAATGCGCAGGAACGCATCGGCGAGTTGGAGCAGAGCCTCTTTCGCCGCGTCTGCGCCGAGGTCGGCAAGGCGCGCGAGGAGATTCTGGCCGCCGCCGCGACCATCGCGCACCTCGACGTGATGGCCGCCTTCGCCGAGAGCGCCGCGCGCTGGGATTACGTCTGCCCGCGCGTCCTCGACGAGAAAACTCTGAGCATCAAGGCGGGTCGCCATCCCGTCCTCGAAAGGCTCTCGGAGCACGAAGCCTTCGTCTCCAACGACCTCGAAATCGGCGGCGCAGGCGAGCCGGAGATTGCCCTCATCACGGGGCCGAACATGTCGGGCAAGTCAACTTACTTGCGTCAGGCGGCGCTCATCGTCCTCATGGCGCAGGCCGGAAGCTTCGTGCCCGCGAGCGCCGCCACCGTCGGGCTGACCGACAGGATTTACACGCGCATCGGCCTCTACGACCGCATCGGCAGCGGCGAGTCCACCTTCATGACCGAGATGGTCGAGACCGCGCACATCCTCCATCACGCCAGCCCGCGCTCGCTCGTCCTGCTCGACGAGTTGGGCCGTGGCACTTCCACCTACGACGGGCTCGCCGTCGCGCGCGCCGTCCTCGAATACATCCACAACCACCCGCGCCTTCGCTCGAAGACGCTGTTTGCGACGCACTACCACGAGCTGACCGAGTTGGCCGAGACGCTGCCCCGGATGCAGAACCTCCACGTCGAAATCGCCGAGCGCGGGAGCGATCTCGTCTTCCTCTACCGCGTCGTTCCCGGCATCGCCGAAAAGAGTTACGGCGTCTATGCCGCCAAGCTCGCGGGGCTCCCGCGCCCCGTCGTCAGCCGCGCCGAAGAACTCCTGCGCGAGTACGAAGGCGGAGGCGACGCCGTGGACGCGGAAGAAGCGGAGGCGCTCGAACACTTCGACAGCGCCGTCTGGAACCGTGGCGCGCGTCTCGTCCAAGAGTTGCTTGAGACGGACGTGAACTCGCTCTCGCCCGTCGAGGCTCTGATGAAACTCTTCGAGTTGAAGCGGACGGCGGAGGGCGCGGGTGAGAAGAGCCTCAAGGCGCTGAAGTCAGCTTAGAGGTGTTTAGGAAGGGTCGGTGTGAATCTGCACCTTCGAGCGCGGTATCTCGGCCTCGATGCCGCGCAGGACTTTGACCGTCAGGTCGTGCGCTTCGACGAGGCTCCGGTCGCGCTCGACTTCGAGGTGGAGGTCTATGAACTTGAAGGAGCCGGAGCGGCGCGTCCGCAGGTCGTGAAAGCCGACGACACCTTCGGGCCGGAAACTCTCGACGACCTTCGCCACCGTCTCGTCAACTTCGGGCGGCAGACGCCTATCCATCAGCACGTCAACGGACTCGCGCGCCACGCCGACCGCCGACCAGAGGATGTAGGCCGAGATGGCGATGGAGGCCACGGGGTCAGCCTCTTGCCATCCCGTGAGCGCGACGACGAGCAGGGCGACGAGCGCCGTTGCGTTCGTGTAAACGTCCGAGGCGTAGTGGACGGCATCGGCGCTGAGCGCGGGCGAGTCGGTCGAGCGCGCGACGCCTCGGAGTTTCCTGACGAGCATGACGCTCACTAAAGCCGCCACGAACATCGTCCCGACGCCGAGCCATTCGAGGCTCGTAGCGCGCGGTTCGAGGAGTCGGCGCACGGCCTCGCGGATGAGGAAGAGGCCGGAGAGCGTGATGACGGCGGCCTGAAAAAGTCCGGCCAGCGATTCGGCCTTGCCGTGCCCGTAGGCGTGGTCTTCGTCGGGCGGGCGCGACGCGGCGCGGACGGCGAAGTAGTTGATGGTCGAGGCGAAGATGTCCATCGCCGAGTCGAGCAGAGACGCCCACACGCTGATCGAGCCGGTGTAGAATCCCGTCGCCGTCTTCAGCATAATCAGGAAGGCCGCCGCCCAGACCGAGAGCCGCGCCGCCTGATTCTTGAGGCGCAGCTCTTCCGGTTGGAGCGTGTGTCGTCCGTGCTGTGTGGCGTCGGCTGGCATAAAGGAAACGTCGGCGCGACCATTCTAACAAATCAGTGGCCGAGCGCGTCCGGGTGCTCGGAGACTTCCTCCATCACGCGGTTGCGCGCGCCCAGCGTGACGACGGCGACGCCCGCGAAGATGAGCGCGGCGGAGACGGTCGTCCGCCACGTCCACTGCTCTTCAGCGCCGAGCACGAGCGGCGCGACGGCGAAGGCGATGAGCGGTTGGAGGTAGATGTAAACCGCCACCGTGCTCGGCGAGACGCGTTCGAGCGCCCACGCATTCAGGTAGTAGGCCGCGATGGTCGGGAAGAGGATGATGTAGCCGATGGCGAGCACGGTCGTGCGGTCGAGTTGGAGCGGCCCGACTTGCGCGAACTGCCAGCCGCCGAGCGGGACGGCGAAGACGCAGCCGAAGGTGAAGACCCAAGCCATCGCCGTCAAAGCGCCGTAGCGTCGGAACACGTCCTGCGAGAGCGAGATGTATGCGCCGTAGGCGGCGGTGTTGGCGACGAGCAGGAGATTGCCGAGCGTCTTGTCGCCGGAGAAGTCGGCGCGTAACGGGTCTATCAGGAAGATGACGCCGGAGGCCGCGACGAGTGTCCCGAACGCGGCGCGGAGAGAGAGTTTTTCGAGCCCAAGCAGGACGCCGAAGACGAGCGTAAAGACGGGAATCGCCGTGCTCAGGAGCGTGGCGTTGATGACGGTCGAGAGTTCGAGCCCACGGACGAAGAGGAATTGGTTGACGACGACGCCGAGGAAGGCGTAGAGGGCGAAGCGCGCGAGGTCTGCGCGGCGCGGGACGTGGAAGCGCCCGGCGAGTCTGAGCAGGAGGAGGAAGGCCACGCCCGCGCCCGCGACGCGCAAGGCGACGAGCCCCATACCCGGCACGGCGCGGAGCGCGATCTTGCCGACGATGGGCCACGTCCCGAACATGAGCTGCACGGCGATGAGCGCCAGATGCGGCTGCACCCCGGCCCTTCGATTCGAGATGGCCTCGGTCAACTTAAAACCGTCGCCCCTTGATGTTGAGAGCCGCTAACTGTACTCGCCCGCCGCCGCGCCCGTGCCCTCGCCGCTCTGGTCGTCCTTATCGGGCGGCACGTCCTCGCCCGTGGCGGTCATCGCGCCGGACGAGCCGGTCTCCTCGCCCTCGGCGTTCTGCCCGTGGAGCGCGCCGGTCTCCTGACTCTCGGCGTCGGTCTGGATGGGCGTCTCCTGCGTCGTCTCGTCTTGTTCGCTCATCTCGTCTCTCCCTTACGAAGTCGAATTTGATTTCAAGCGATGAGGTACAGAGGGTTCTCCATAATCTTCTTGAAGGTCTGGAGGAACTTCGCGCCCGTCGCGCCGTCAATGACGCGGTGGTCGCAGGACATCGTGACGCGCATCAACTGGCGGACGACGATTTCGCCTTCGCGCACGACCGGCTTCGGCTGCATCGCGCCGACGGCGAGGATAGCGCCCTCCGGCGGGTTGATGACGGCGGTGAACTCGTCTATGCCGAACATGCCGAGGTTGCTGACCGAGAAGGTTGCGCCCGTGTACTCTTCGGGCTTCAGCCTCCGCGCGCGCGCCCGCTCGGCAAGCTCTCGCACCTCGCGGCTGATTTGACCGACCGACTTCGTGTTCGCCGAGCGAACCACGGGCGTGATTAAACCGTCCTCGACCGCGACGGCGACGCCGATGTCCGCGCGCTCGTAATAGCGAATCGCTTTCTCCTGAAAAGAGGCGTTGACCGCCGGGTGCTGGACGAGCGCGGCGGCAACCACCTTGATGATGAGGTCGTTGATGCTGACCTTTGTCTCCGGGTCGAGTTCGTTCAGTTGCCGCCTGAGGTCGGCGGCGCGATCCATCTCGATTTCGGTCGTCAGGAAGAAGTGCGGGACGGGGCCGATGGAAGTGACGAGGCGCTTCGCGATGGTGGCGCGCATCGTCGTCAAGGGTTCGTCGCGGTAAGCGGAAGCGCCTTCGATGGCCGGGGCGGTGTAAGCCTGTGGCGCTTGAGTCGCTGCTGCTTCGCGCGGCTGCTCGGCCTGCGGCGCGGGCGCGGCTGGCGGCGCGGCTGCGGGTTGCTCGCCCGCGCGGCTGATGGCCTGCTCCACGTCGCGTTTGACGATGCGACCGCCGGGGCCGCTCCCCGCAACGGTCTGGAGGTTGAGGCCCGCTTCCGCCGCCATCCGCGCGGCAATCGGCGAGACGATGAGTCGCCCGCCCGCCTGACCGCCGCGACCGTTGCCCTGCGCCTGCGCTCCGCCGCCGCTCGCCGGAGGTGGCGTTGATTGCTGCTGCTGTCCTCCGCCCGCGACCGCCGCGCCCGAAGGCTGGCCGCCCTCATCGCCTTTGACCGGCTCGCCTTGCGCGCTCGCCTGCGTCCGCTCGCCGCCCGTCTCGGCCTGCGCCTTTTCGGGAGAGCCTTCGGCGCGGCCCTGCGTCGGTTCTTCGGCGCTCTCCTTTTTCTCGGCCTGTGCCCCAGTCGCGGCGGCTTCCGAGACGAGGCCGGAGATGTCTTCGTCCGGCTCGCCGATGATGGCGATGATGGCTCCGAGCGGGACGGTCGAGCCTTCGGGGACGAGAATCTTTCGCAAGACGCCGGTGGCGAGCGCCTGCGCCTCCATCGTCGCCTTGTCGGTGTCCACCTCGGCGAGCGGCTCGCCGACGCTCACCTTGTCGCCCTCCTTCTTGAGCCAACGCGACAACTGCCCCTCTTCCATCGTCGGCGAGAGCTTCGGCATTACGACCTGCGTTGCCATTCTATCTCCTGGTAAATGGTAAATGGTGAATAGTAAATGGTGGGAAGACGATTCTTCCATTCACCATTGACCATTGACCATTTACCCGTTTCAATCTAAGTACGACACCTGTCGGACGGCCTGAATCAGACGGGCGACATCGGGGAGCGCCAGTTTTTCGAGGTTCTTCGCGTAGGGCATCGGCGCGTCCGCGCCGGAGTCGCGGACGACGGGCGCGTCGAGATAGTCGAAGGCGTGCTCCATAATCTGCGCGCTGATTTCGGCCCCGACGCCGCAGAAGGCGTGCGACTCTTCGGCGACGACGACGCGGTTGGTCTTCTTCACCGAGTTGACGATGGTTCCGATGTCGAGCGGCTTGATGGTGCGCGGGTCAACGACCTCGACCGAGACGCCCTCTTTCTCCAACTCCTCGGCGGCCTTGAGCGCGAAGGGAACCATCAGCGAGCGCGCCACGATGGTCGCGTCCTTGCCCTCGCGCTTTACGTCGGCGACGCCGAGCGGGATGATGAAGTCGTCGCCTTCGGGAACCTCGCCCTTGTTGCCGTACATCCGCTCCTGTTCGAGGAAGATGACCGGGTCGTCGTCGCGGATGGCGCTCTTCAACAAGCCCTTCGCGTCCGCCGGCGTCGAGGGCATCACGACCTTGAGGCCGGGGAAGTGCGCGTACCAAGATTCGAGCGCCTGCGAGTGCTGCGACGAGACCTGAAAGGCCGAGCCGTTCGGGCCGCGAAAGACAATCGGAATGTTGAACTGCCCGCCCGACATGTAACGCATCTTGGCGGCGGAGTTGATAATCTGGTCGGTGGCGAGGATGGAGAAGTTGAAGGTCATGAACTCGATGACGGGCCGCAAGCCCACCATCGCCGCGCCGACGCCGAGGCCCGCGAAGCCGAGTTCCGTAATCGGCGAGTCAATCACCCGCCGCGCGCCGAACTCTTCGAGCAAGCCCTTTGAAACCTTGTAAGCGCCCTGATACTCCGCGACCTCTTCGCCCATCAGGAAGACGCCCTCGTCGCGACGCATCTCCTCCCGCATCGCCTGATTCAGCGCCTCGCGCATCGTGATGACAGCCATTCAAACCTCCGGTTTGCGTGATAAGAGATGAGTGACAAGTGATAAGAAAAAGCAGTTGTCTTCTCTCATCTCTTATCACTCGTCACTGATCACTTCTTTATCGGTGTCGCGTAGATGTCCGTGAAAAGCTCTTCGGGCTTGGGCTCCGGGCTCTCGTCGGCGAACTTGACGGAGCGCTCGACCTCTTCGCGGACGCGGTCTTCGATCTCCTTGAGGCCGCCGTCGTCGAGCACGCCCTGCGCGCGCAGGTTGTCGCTGAAGACCTTGATGGGGTCGCGCTCCTGATACTTCTCGATCTCGGCGCGCGTGCGGTAATGGCCGGGGTCGGACATCGAGTGGCCCATGAAGCGATACGTCCGCACCTCGATGAGCGAAGGGGCGGAATCCTTGCGCGCGCGCTCGACGGCGCGCTGCGTCGCCTCGCGGACGGCGAGCACGTCCATCCCGTCCACGAACTCCGAGGCCATGTCGTAGCCGACCGCCTTGCGCGAAACGTCGCTGATAGACATCGCGCGCGCCAGCGAAGTGCCCATGCCGTACTGGTTGTTCTCGCAGATGTAGATGCAGGGCAGCTTCCAGAGCTGCGCCATGTTCAAAGACTCGTGGAACGCGCCCTGATTGACCGCCGCTTCGCCGAAATAACAGAGCGTCACCTGATCCGTCCCCCTGTACTTCGACGCGAAGGCCACTCCGGTCGCGAGCGGAATCTGCCCGCCGACGATGCCGTGGCCGCCGAGGAAATGGTTGTCGGCGTCGAACAGATGCATCGAGCCGCCCTTGCCCGCCGAGCAGCCGCCCGCCTTGCCGAACAACTCGGCCATCACCTCGTCCGCCGAGATGCCCATGACGAGCGCGTGGCCGTGGTCGCGGTAACTCGTCATCGCGTAGTCGTCGGGCCGAAGCGCCGAGAGCGAGCCGACGGCGACGGCCTCCTGCCCGATGTAGAGATGGCAGAAGCCGCCGATCTTGCCGAGCGTGTAGGCTTCCGCCGCCTTCTCCTCGAAGCGGCGGATAAGCACCATCTGGTAGAGCATCTTGAGCAGCGTCTCACGGTCAACGCCTTCGATGCGCTCCTTCTGTCCTTCGCTCCGCTGCTGATGCTCTTCGTGCAGCTCGTCGGGGTTGATGCGGTCTTTGTCCGCGCCCTCGGCGACGCCGGTGGCCGAAGCGCCGCCGCCCGGCTCCGGCTGCGTGCGGGGCTTCATCGGAGTAACTTTGAGTTCACTCATGGCGAATAATTCTCGTCGGCGCGGGCCGTTTCGTCGGTGAAGCAGATGAGCCCGGCGCTCGTCTTGCGGGACACGAACTTCCGCGTCTCAGTTGTTCGGGTAGAACGTGCCCGAATTATACGCGAGGTCATAGCCCGCGCGCAAAAAGGGTGGCCGCGAAGAGAAAAAGCGCGCTCAACATGAAGATGATGAGCGCGCCTTTCATATTTGAAGAGTCGGAGATTTAACGATAAGCGTCGAGCGAGACGACCGGGTCGGGGTTCGAGGGTAAGGGCGAAGCCTTGCGCGCGCGCTTGTCGCGCTGCATGTCGGCGGCGGCGGCGCGTTGAAGCTCTTCGGCGGTCTCGCCGTCGCGCGGGAAGCAGCCGACGCCGATGCTGATGCCGACCTGCGTCGTGTGGCCCGTCCGCACTCGATACTGATGTGACTCGACCGCCGCGCGGACGCGCTCGATGACCAGCACCGCGACCTCCGGCGTCGCCGTCGGCATGACGGCGATGAATTCGTCCGCCGAGTAGCGCGCGAGCACGTCCATCTGTCGCAGTTGCTTCTTAATCTGGTGCGCGACGCTCGCCAGCAGGCGGTCGCCGACGCCGTGGCCGTACTTCTTATTTATCTCCTTGAAGTCGTCCACGTCGAGGCTGAGCACGGCGAGCGGCTCGCGGTTGGCGCGCTGGCACTCGGCGACGCGCTGTTCGAGCATGAGGTGCAGGGCGCGCGCGTTCGGGAGTTCGGTGAGCGGGTCGGTGAGCGCTCGCTCCTTCGTCTTCTCGAACATCAGGGCGTTGTTGAGCGCGCTCGAAGCGTGGAGCGCGACCGATTCGAGGAGCCGCGCGTGCTCGTTCGTGTAAGGCGCGTGCGACCCCGCGTAGAGCGTAATCGCGCCGAAGGCTCCTTCCTCGCGGAGGAGCGGCGCGGCGAGCACGCTCCCGACTTGGGAGGCGATCTCTTCCGGCACGCCGACGAGATCGAGTTCCGGCGAGACGCTGCACATCGAACGCCCGTTGGCGACGACCCATCCCGTGATGCCTTCGCCGAAAGCGACGCGCCGGTGCGCGTAGAACTCGGCGTGCGCGCCCGCGACGTGCGCGGCGTGCGCCTTACCCGTCAACTCGTCCACGACGTAGATGATGCAGGTGTCGAAGGGCGTGATGCTGCGCAGCTTGCTCGTGACGAGCGTCGCCGTGTCGCTCAGGTTGAGCGACGCGCCGATGGTGCGCGCGATCTCGTGCAGTGCGAAGACCTCACGCTGCGCCTCGGAGATGGAGCGGAAGCCGGACGCGTGGTCGTGCTGGTTAGAAGAGTCTTGGGAGAGTTCGGCTTCATGCGCCGACGCGGCAATCTCAGCGCGCCCTTCCTCTTGAACCTGTTCCTGTCTGTCCTGCGGAGCAATCAGCGCGTCGAGGCGGTCTATGTTTTCGATGAACACTTCGACCACGCGCGGGTCGAACGAAGAGCCGCTCATGCGCCGTAGTTGCGCCAGAGAGTCTTCGCGCCTCATGCCCGCGCGGTAGGGCCGGTCGCAGCGCGTGGAGTCGTAAAAGTCCACCACCGCGAGGACGCGCGCCACGAGCGGGATTTGCTCGCCGCGAAGGCCCGAAGGGTAGCCCGTGCCGTCCCACTTCTCGTGGTGGTGGCGGATGATGTCTTCGACCGGGCAAGGGAAGTTGACCCGCCGGATGATGTCGCCGCCGACGACCGTGTGTACCTTCATCCTCTCGAACTCAGCCGCCGTCAGCTTCCCCGGCTTGTTCAGGATGTACTCCGGCACGGCGAGCTTGCCGATGTCGTGCAGCAGTGCGCCCGCCTTCAGCGCCTCCAACTCCGCCGCGCTCACGCCCAGAAGCTTTCCGAGTTCGACCGCGTACAACTTCGTCCGGCGCACGTGCCCGTGCGTCGTCTGATCCTTCGCGTCAATCGCCATCGCGAGCGACTCGATGGTGCTCATGTGCAGGTCTGCCAGCGCGCGCGCCTGCCTTAACTGCTCCTCGCCGTCCCGCCGCAGCTCTTCGAGGCGCGACTCGTTTTGCCGCCGCAGCGAGTAGGCGAGGGCGGACATGCCAGCCGCCACGGCGAGGATGACGAGCCCGTAGGTCGAGAGTCCTTCGCCCCGCGCGGCGGGCGAGAGCCAGAGCAGCGAAAAAAGCAGCACGAGGCCGCTCAAAACGGCGCAAGTCGCTAACAGCGCGGCCTTTTTCCAGATTCCTTTGGGCATGGACGAAATATACTTTTTCGAGTTTAGTAAAAGCCGGAGAGAATTACTGCGGGAGTTCGGCTCAAACCGTCTCTTCAAAGAGTGGCAGGTCAGATGAGTCGCGTTTGTGCCAACATTGTTGGCCCATTCAAAAATAGCGACTTTTGCGCCCCTAAGTCAAGGAAATAATGATTTAAACCCGAATCCGCCGGAACGCGCGCGAGGGGAAAAGGAAATCGCGTCCGGGCGGAGGTCGTGGCCGTTCGGGTGCGCCGGGAGTGGGACGGAATGCCGCCCGGCTAAAGACGGTTTTCGGCGCGCAGGGCGAGGGCTCCGCGGCGCGTGGTTTGAGTCTTCAGGCGGCCCGTTTGGCGGGAAAATGCCCGCTCCGCTTGAACAGTTGCCGCTCCCCTGTGCTATACTCACCGACCGTTTTCAGCTTTTGGCTGACATCGGACTGTCCGGTACGACTCAAACTCATTCGTCAACCCTTATCTGACAAGATGAGCGGCCTTGACGTGTGAAAAAAAATCGTGTATTTCCGGCTGTTCTTGTGTTACATTGCGCGCGCCGCAAGACAGAAGGCGCAATCCGTTGGGGAAGTTCGCGCGGCCATCGTAAGGTTTGAGCAGCGCGCTCCCGTTGGGCGTAGAGGTGGTAGAGAGCCCGGCGTCCCTTGTCCGAACTTTCGATGAGGAGATGGACGCTCGACGGTCGCCAAGTTAGCGCGCAGCTGTTATTTGAAGTGGCAGCGCTGAAGCGGAGGCTGCCATGACAGTTACGGTCTGACGCGCGACTCAGGGGCGTCAGACCAATTCCGGTAATAGCATGCTCTTTAGATGCGCTCTCTTCGGGGCGGCTCTAGGCTCACGACGAGGGAGGGCATCTGTAACCTAAACCATTGACCCCGAGCTGTTGCGGAAACGCTCCAGCGGAACCGCGCGCGAAAGCCCGTGCAGCTCCCCAACAATCTGACCCTCAAAGGGGTACAGGAGGAAATTCGATGCGTAGAACCTTAGGACTTCTGGCCTTGCTTGCCGTTGCCAGCGTTTGGACGGCCTGCTCACCGGCGGAGAACACCAACAACGCCAACGCGAGCAACACCAACATGAGCAACTTGAACTCGGCTTCAAACATGAACTCGACTTCAAACATGAACTCGACCTCGAACGTGAACAGCACGACCGGCAATACGAACAGCACCACGTCGGGCAACATGAACGGCAACATGAACGGCAACATGAACATGAATCGTAATGGCAACACGAATACCAACTCGGCTGCGAACCGGAACATGTAATCAGTTCCCACACGCAACTAAGTGGTTGAAGGCGCGCTGCATTCCGGGCGCGCCTTTTTGATTCTCGGACTCCGCCGAGGCGGGACGCGCGGTGCTAATCTTTTAACCCGTGAGCGAAGACCATTTCATAGACGGCATCGAATGGCGCTACATCTCCGAACCGGAGCCGCTGCGAGAGGCGGTCAACACGCTCCTCGAACTGCCCGTCATCTCTCTGGACACGGAGACGTACTGGGACGCGGCGGCCCGGCGCTCGCACGTCGCGCTCGTGCAGATCGCCCCGCCGGAGGGCGAGGTGCTGGTGATTGACGTGCTCGCGACGGGCGTGGAGACGCTCCGGCCCCTGCTCGAATCACCGGAGGTCAGGATGGTCGCGCACAACGCGCGTTTCGACGAGGGCGTGCTGCGTCAGGCGGGCATTGAGCCGCGCGGCTTCATAGACACGCTCCAGATGGCGCGCGACGCCCTGAGCCTCGGCTCGTACAGCCTCGCCTCCGTCACCGAGCACCTGTTCGGCGTGCCGCTCGACAAGACCTTGCAGAAGTCGAACTGGCGGCGGCGACCTCTGACGCGCGCGCAGCTTCTCTACGCCGCCGCGGACGCGCGCGTCACGATGCGCGCCTACGTCGAGCTACGGAAAATCTTCGAGCAGCGCGGCGTGCTCGAACTGGCGATGCGGGCCGCCGAGCTGACGCCTTCGGAGCGGACGGGGCCGAGCAGACCGCGCCGCAAGAGAGCGCCGACCGCAGCGCTCATCCTGACGCCGGAAGAGAAGAGGATTGTGACGGGATTGAAGCGTTGGAGGCTTGCGCGTGCCAACAGCCTGCGCAAGCCCGCTTACATGGTCTGTTCCGACCGCACGCTGGAACACCTCGCGCGTGAGCTGCCCGAAACGCTCGAAGCGCTGGCGACGATTTACGGTCTCGGCCAGTCGAAGATTGAGAGCTTCGGCGAAGAGTTGCTGAGTGCGCTGCGCGAGGCGGCGAACTGTGAGCCCCGGAGTGAATGAGCGAGCGCCTGATAGAACATCCGGCGCTTAACGTTTTTGTCGGGGCAGAGATTATCTCTGCCCCGACAGTTTTTTTGACGTGCCTGGCTCAGGCCGAGCCCGCGCCCTCGGATAAGCCTCCTTCGAGCTGTGCGGCGAGCTGTTCGGGCGTCGAGACGGGGAGGCGGCAAGAATAATTCTCGCAGACGTAGGCGGTCGGCCTCCCGCCTTCGGCGCGTCTTTCGCGCAGCAGCGGCACAAGCTCTAACGTCTCTTCCTCGAACCCTTCCACGGCCTGCACGACGACCTTGTTCGGCAAGTATCTAGTCCAGACCTCGCGCGTCAAAGTTCGTGCTTCATCCTCCGCGCCGCGCGGCGAGACGACGACGATCTCCTTCGGCGTCGAGAAGTAGAAATCAATCGCGCCGAGCGTGTAGCCGAAGGCCGAAGGATAACGCGCGACCGATTCGTGGACGAGCCGGAGGACGTTCACGGCCCGCCGCCTGTAAGTCTCGTTGCCGGTGAGGACGGAGAGGCGGAGCAGGACTTCGGCGGCGACGGAATTTCCCGAAGGCGTCGCGTTGTCGAAGAAGTCTTTCGAGCGGACGATGAGCTGTTCGCCGCTCTCGCCCGTGTAGAAGAAGCCGCCGCCCTCTTCGTCCCAGAATTCCGCGAGCATCTTCTCGGTCAGCGACACGGCTTCACGCAGCCAGCGCACAGTGCCGGTCGTTTCGTAGAGCGTGACGAGGCCGGAGATGTAGAAGGCGTAGTCGTCGAGAAATCCGGCGTGCTTGGCCTGACCGTCTTTGAAGAAGTGGAGCAGCACGTCACGTTTCAGAGTGTCGAGGATAAACTCGGCATTTCGCTCGGCGATGGCGCGGTAGTCTTCGCGCCTGAGGACGGCGGCGGCTTCGGCGAAGCTTTCGAGCATCAAGCCGTTCCAAGCCGTCAGGATTTTTTCGTCGCGCCCCGGCTTGACGCGCGCCTCGCGCGCCTCGAACAGCACGCGGCGACCGCGCGCGAGTGCTTCCGCGAGACGTTCCGGCGAGACTTCCAACTCCGCCGCGACCGCATGCGTCGGGCGCGTGACGTTGAGGATGTTCTTCTCCTCGAAGTTCCCGTCCTCTGTGACGTTGTAGTAAGCGCAGAAGAGCGCAGCGTCGTCCGGCCCCAGAAGCTCTTCAATCTCTGCCTTCTCCCAGACGAAGAACTTGCCTTCGACGCCTTCCGAGTCCGCGTCCTGCGTCGAGTAGAAGCCGCCGCCCGCGTCCGTCATCTCACGGACAACGTAGTCGAGCGTCTCTTCGACGACGCGGCGGTAGAACTCCTCGCCCGTCGCCTGAAAGGCGTGCAGGTAGAGGCGCGAAAGCAGCGCGTTGTCGTAGAGCATCTTCTCGAAGTGTGGGACGAGCCAGCGCGCGTCGGTCGAGTAACGATGAAAGCCGCCGCCGAGATGGTCGTAGAGCCCGCCCTCGGCCATCTTGCGGCAGGAGTGCTCGACCAACTGCAAAGGCTTCGCGTCGCCGGTTCGCTGGTGCGTGCGGAGAAGGAATTCGAGGTTCATGGCGGCGGGGAATTTCGGCGCGCCGCCGAAGCCGCCGTTGCGCTCGTCGTAGTTGCGCGCGAGCGATTGGTACGAACGGTCGAGTAAATCCGCCGGGACGTTGAGGCGCGATTCCCCCACGGGATTCATGCGCGCCAGTTCGGCGAGTATCTCCCGCGCGGACTGTGCGATTTCGTCGGGGCGCGTGCGGAAGGCGTCCGAGACGCCCGTGAGGACGCGCGGGAAGCCGGGCATCCCGTGGCGGTCTTCGGGCGGGAAGTAGATGCCGCCGTAGAAGGGGACGAGTTCGGGCGTGAGGAAGACCGTGAGCGGCCAGCCGCCGTGGCGCGTCATCAACTGCACGGCGTTCATGTAAATCTGGTCGAGGTCGGGCCGCTCCTCGCGGTCAACCTTGATGTTGACGAAGTGCTCGTTCATCAAGGCGGCGATGCTCTCGTTCTCGAACGACTCGCGCTCCATGACGTGGCACCAGTGGCAAGCCGAGTAGCCGATGCTGAGCAGGATGGGCTTGTTCTCTGCGCGCGCGCGCGCCAGAGCCTCCGGCCCCCACGGATACCACTCGACGGGGTTGTGCGCGTGTTGCAAGAGATAGGGACTCGACTCCCCGCTCAAACGGTTCGTGTGCTTGTGCTCCGACATTAAGGCCGCCCCCTTTAACTTTTAAGGATGATGTCGGGAAAGATTATCTGCTTCCCGCCCCGTTTGGGCAAATTGAGGCGTCCGGCCACGGGGCCGATTGTCGCCGTAATGCAATAAAGATAGAACTTGACATCCAACCGGATGAGGATATTATCGGCGCGTCCCCAAAAAGCACCGGCGTGAACTCATCGCGCGTCGCCGACACGTAACTTTCGGTGTGAAATCAGACCGTTCGCCACCCGACCGCCGTCCGGCGGTGCTTGCGGTGCTTCTCTGCCGTGGCGGGCACTCTGAACACTCCATTTACCTCGCATCACTCCGACCTTAACTACGAGCACACGGGCGTCATCATGGGCGAAGTCTATCGCTAACGTGCTGTCGCGCGCCCGCGCGGAAGTGGGCGCGCATTTCTTACCCCTTGAAGTAAACCTCATCCTCGCGTGCCTTGCTATCGCCAGGGGCGAGCCGCTCGCATCGTGTCCGCGCACGTCACACGCCCTTAGGGACTCGCGCTCCCGCCGGCTCCGGAAGGGGCGGGCGCTGTCCCCGGCAGTGAGGTCTCACCACCTATGAAGGAGACAAGATGAAACTCAACAAAACAATCACCCTCAAAGTATTCGCCGTTGTCACGTCGGTCGCGCTACTCCTCGTCGGCCTGCTCAGCGGCTCCGAATTCCCCGGCGAACGCAGCACCAGAGCGCAAACCGCCACTGACCTGAGCGATAATCCGCCGGAGATCACCTCCCTGTCGGCGACCCCGCTGAGCGCGCCCACCGCGCAGGGTAACGCGAAACTGTTCGTCAGGTTCGCGACGGGCTCGAACTTGGGCTCGCAGGTCACCGTCGTCATTGACGACAGCAACGTGATTCTGCGCGACGACGGGCAGGGCGGCGACACCTCAAGCGGCGACGGAAAATATACCGGGATCATCAATCTCGACTTCAATCAACTCGCCGACAACCAGAACCGCGTGACGAAGAACTCAGGGTCGCATGACTCCTTCGATTCGATGAGCGTGTCGAGCACCGAATCCCTCGTCATCGAAGATGAGTCCGGCGGCGGCGGCGAATACGTGCCGTCCGAAGAGGAGCCGCCGGGCGAGCCTGAGCCGGAGCCCGTCTCAACCACGTCCGGCACGGACGGCTCACTCGACACGTTGAGCAGCGCCGCCGCGGGCGGCAGTTCGACGAGTTCTACCGTTGACGTGCCCGCCTTCAGGTCGCGCGCTCTGGGCGGTCAGAAGCGCTATCAGAAGGTCAACTACAACAACCTCAAACCCGGCGACGTGGTGCCGCTCTACCGCATCGGCACGACCAGCTCCATTGACCCGGAGAAGTCGCTCGTCATCCGCGACCTGAGCGTGGTGCAGGACGCTTCGCGCACGTTCAACCCGTGCACCAACACGGGGACGCCGATGGGCAAGTGGACGTTCGGCTATCTGATGACGCAGCTTGCCAACCAGTCACAGACCGGGATTGACCCGCGCGTCTTCACGCGCAACATGCTGAACAAGTGGCTCACGCCGCCGACGGTCAACGGGTTCACGCCCACCGTCCGGCAGAAGATGCAGGACATCATCATCGCTCCGTGGGAGGCCGCCAGCGGCGGGCCGGGGCAGCCGCTCGACTTGTCGAAGGCTCCGTTCCGCCTGCTCTCCATCGTCAACCGCATTGACCTGCGCCGCAACAACGGCTTCGGCGGGAGGGACGCGGGCGAAGGCCGCTTCGTCTTCAGCGCGATTGACCGGCGGAACGGCGGGTGCGGCACGCTCCAGTTTACGGTGATCTTTGAGTACGGGATTGACAAGCAGGGCAACGCCGTCCGCAACTGGGCGCAGCAGTGGTACAACCTCAGCTCGATGAGCTTCGGGCCGCAGTTCAACGCCGCCCTCCAAGCCATCACCGAGCAGTTCGCGGCGGCGGGGGTCGCGCCCGACAAGCCGAACGGCAGCGCGCTCAACCAGCTCCGCACCAACGAGATCGCCCTCGCCAACGCCTCGCCGGACGACGACTGGCAGTTGCGCGAGTTCCGCCTCTTCGACGAAGGCGCGCCCGACGACGGTCAACTCCGCATGGTGACGGTCAAGCTCACGCCGGACACTACGCGGCGCGTGGCCGACACCACCGCGCGCTTCATCAACCACAAGACCCAACTCATCCTTCAGGAGCGGCACACCGTTCCGGAGATTTGGGAGGGGATGAACTTCCTCGGCGGCTTCTCCGACGTGATTAACCTGTCCAACTCCTTCCCGCCCGACGACAACGCTTGGCGGGACGGGCCGACCGTCACAATCACCAACCGCGAGGCACGCCACAAGTTCTCGCTCAACACCTGCAACGCGTGCCACTCGACCGAGACGGGGACGACCTTCACGCACGTCAAACCCGCTCCTTTCGGCACGGCGGCCCCGCTCTCCGGCTTCATGACCGGGATCACCGTGGTCGACCCGGTCGACGGCACGCCGACCCGCACCTTCAACGAGTTCGAGCGGCGCGCGCTCGACCTTGACCAACTCGTCAACCTGCCGAGCGTCTTCCAGATGAACAATCATCGGCAAGCGATCACTCACTAAACTGACGGACGCGCCAGCCGCCCGCATTCTCCGGCGGCGAGCGTTTGAAGTCCGAGAACACGCCGGGGGCCGGATGACCGAAACAGTCGCGTCGTCCGGCCCTCGGCGCGTGGAGAGGGACTTGCGCCGGTTGTGAGGTCGGGCATAAATAGAAAGAGAGACGACGAGCGGTCAACAAGTTACGGATAGGATTCGAGCAATTACTGATAAGAGTGTCGAGCAAAAGATGAAAAATTAAACAAGTTTTCGGGCATTTATTGATAACGATTTTTTGGCTGACGACAAAATACGCTGCAAGCGAGCAGTAGCGTCCGCAAATTCTCCGCGACGGTCCGCTCACAAAGGTTGTCTTGGTACGCATTTTGTCAATATCATAGAGAGCAGGTTGTTCGGGCAACCACTCTCCTCCCTTGCGGTAGCAGTCGGTTTTCTTAGGGGTGAGGGATCAATCTTGCCGGAGAGGTCTCACACCTTGGTTAAGGATAAGTCGGGACAGGGTAGAGGGCGCGGCGGTAGTTATGAACGCAGGATATTGCTAAAGGTTAAAAGTCAGTATGAAGAGGGGTTCAGACCTGAAGAGGTTCAAAAGCAATTAGGCATCACGGGCCAGCAGGCCGCGGATTATGTCGGGCGCAGACTCATAAAGGGTGGATACATAGCAGAGATCATTGAGATCACAACGGAGAGCAAAAAACGGTCAGAGTTAGGCAGACAGTTTGAAGGCGCGCAAAAACTTGTGACCGCGACGTTCGGCGAAGCGCCCGTTGAGTATGAATACTATATCTACACAAATAACAAGCAACTCAAAAGTGATTTCGACAGGGACAACCGTGTGCCAGTCTTCGGGAAGAAGAAACGAGTGCGAGTGATCCTAGAGGTTTAGGAGGACAGCAAGCGATGTTAGCCATAGCCGGTAGCGAGCCGCTCCCGTTTGAGCGGATTGTGGAGGAGGAGGTGACAGCGCCGCTGGCGGCGCACGGCTTTCGGCGCGAGCCAGCCTCGCCCTCTGACAAGGATAATCTTGTGTCTTACCTCCGAAAACGTGGAGCACAGGAGGAAAGGGTGCAGTTCGGACGCCGTATCTATAGCGAGGAAGAGGCGCGCTCCGGCAGCGGCGATGCCGTGGATGAGACGGCTGGTAGCGCAGAGGGTGAGAGTTGGTGGGCCTCACGCCATCTCCTGTATGTTCAAATCTTAGTTGATTTCGGC
Organism: Pyrinomonadaceae bacterium; assembly: GCA_035761505.1. Taxonomy (GTDB): domain Bacteria; phylum Acidobacteriota; class Blastocatellia; order Pyrinomonadales; family Pyrinomonadaceae; genus JAIVJM01. The sequence goes on along the minus strand of DASTQX010000249.1, from coordinate 1,602 downwards.
CATAGCGTTCTGCTCAGCAGCGGGGAGATAGGGGAAGATACTGGTGAGGAGTGGTGGTACTTCAAGGATGAAGGTGATCTCCGCCGACAACTGCGCCTGATAGTGCCATTGCTTTCCGACAAGGCGACGCGCAAATTCAACGAAGCGCTTGAAGCGGGGCCAGAGCGCAAGCGGATGTTGCAGGAAAATGTAGCTTAGGAGAAAACCCTTACATGATAGGGGGCAATGTAGGGGCTAAGGAATGAACGAGTTGGAAGAACAAAGCGGCGCTTCACGTATGACTGCCGAGCAGCGGGAGTCTTTGGAGCGAATCATCGAAAAACATGGGCAGCGTGAACATGGATTCATCGGCGAGGCTGAAGTTCGGATTAACTTACTTTGGGGGATTTACCTCAGAGTGCTGCTCGCCGCGGCGCAGGCGGCGCTAACGCCGAAACGGAAACCGGATAAAAACGCCAGCCCCGCCCTGCGTCGCTCCACCCTACGCTCGCTTAAAGATCATCTGGGCAGGCCGCCTACTGTCGAGGATTTGGTATCGTCGTTCGCGCCAGAAATAGAAATAGATGAATCAATCGTTGATGTTGTAAGACGCGACATAAGCCTGCCGGGGCTGAAGGCCAAAAGGAGGACACGAACTGAGATACTTGATGACAAAATCAAGAGGCTTCAAGAGAAGGTCCTAAAATCTGGGCGTGTGTCGAGGAAGCGCATGAGTAAGAAAGGCGATAAGAAATGAGTGCAGAAAATTCGCCTTCTGAGAAAAATATCCGTCAAGAACGCTTTAATCCCCCACCCGAACAAATAATCCAGCCGCAAAGAGGCGACATATTAGTATCTTCCCTATCAGTTCCACATGCGGACAGCATTCGTGTGGTTCGTAACAACACCGCCAAGCTCAACTCTCATTACCTACTGGAATACCTGAACTTCCTTGAATTGGTAGCACTGAACGAGAGAGTCATTGTTGGGGAATATGACGTACTCAAACACTTAGACCCTAGCGTTTTTAACAGCCCGGCTGCGGGGAAAATAGCAAACGTCTTTCAGCTCGTCAGCGATTTGGGCATTGAAAAGAAGGCGTTGGACCTATTAAGGGAGCGGGGAATTTTCTACGAAGCGGAAATCTACTCAGGCGCAATATCCCCACGAGATTATCTAGAAGCGGTCTCATAAATAGCACCTCAGCAGAATCTTGATGCAGCCGAGGTGGACGAAGCCGAGGAAATTCTCGACGTGGTAATCGAAGCGCGTCGCCACCCGGCGGAAGTTCTGGAGCCACGCGTTCAGCCGCTCGACCTTCCACCGTCTCTTGTAGCGCCGGAGCTTGCGCCCGTCCTGCGTCGCCGGCTTCTTCCGGTTCGCCCGGTGCGGCGCGATCAGCTCGACGCCGCGCTCGGCGAGTTCAGCGTCGAGCGGGTCGGAGTCATAAGCCTTGTCGCCGATCAGGCGTTCGGGTCGCTCGGCGGTAAAACTTTGAAGGAGAGTCTCTCCGACAAGGGTGACTTCATGCGGGCTAGCAGGCGCCGCGTGGACGGCGAGTGGAAGACTAGCATTGTCTGCCACCACCATGAGTTTCGTGCCCTTACCCCGCTTAGTCTTACC
>DASTQX010000248.1:0-6392 GCA_035761505.1 Pyrinomonadaceae bacterium | reverse complement strand
GCGGAGGCCGTGGACGTCAACTCGCGCGGATACCGCGAGCGCGTCTTTGAGATAGTGCGCCGCATCCCCAGCGGGCGCGTGATGACCTACGGCCAGCTCGCCGAAATCCTCGGACAAGGGTACACGGCGCGCACCGTCGGCTTCGTCATGCACTCGGCGGACGAGGGCGACCCGTGGCACCGCGTCATCAACGCGCAGGGCAAGTGCTCGACCGGGCGCGTCCTGCTCCCGCCGGACAAGCAGCAGCGGATGCTCGAAGCCGAGGGCGTCCGCTTCGACGCGCGCGAGCGTTGCGACCTCGGCCAGTATCGCTGGACGCCCGAAGAGTTCGCCGACGGGCGCGAAGCGGACGAGCCGCCGCAGCCGAGCCTCTTCAGCGACTAAACGAACCGCGAGAGAAACCCCCGATGAAGAACGAATCACTGCAACCCCGCGCCCCCTACGAGATCAGCGAGCCGCGCTACTCCGTCTCTGCGCAGATGGTCACGACCGCCTTCGAGCTTCCCGGCTACCGCATCCGCCAGAACCTCGGAGTGGTGCGCGGCATCGTCGTCCGCTCGCGCAACCTCTTGGTCAACATCGGCGCGGTCTTCAACGCGATGGTCGGCGGCAACATCACGGCCTGGACGAACCTCTGCGAGACGACGCGCAAGGACGCCTTCGAGATTATGGTTCAGCACGCCACCGAACTCGGCGCGAACGCCATCATCGGCGCGCGCTACGACGCGACCGAGGTGGCGAGCGGCGCTTCGGAAGTCCTCGCCTATGGCACGGCGGTCGTCGTCGAGCCGCTGGACGGGGCGGGGATTTACGGTTCATGAAAGGGACGGAGCTAAGTGCCGAGGAACGCGCGCGACTCGACGAGGCGTTCGCGCTCATCCCCTACGTGCGGCTGCTCGGCATCGAGTTCGTCTCGGCGGAGCGCGGCGCGGCCACCTTCGCCCTCGAAGTGCGCGAAGAACTGACGCGGATGGGCGGATTGCTCCACGGCGGGGCCGTCGCCTCCCTGCTCGACACGGCGGCGGCCTTCGCCGTCCACACCGTTTTAGAGCCCGAAAAGCGTACAGTCACGGTTGATTTGACCATCCATTTTCTCCGCCCCGTCACCGCTGGCCGGGTCGAAGCTCGCGCCCGCATCATCCGCGAAGGCCGGAGAGTCGTCATCCTCACGGTCGAAGTGACGGACTCGACCGGCGTCCTTACCGCAACCGCGACGACGACTTACCTCAAACAGGGCTGATTTTATCTCCGCCCGCTTCAGCCGCCCGAAGCCCTCCGAGCGCGGCTTTCCGGCGTGTTAAAAAGTCATAGACAAACGTGTTTGGCTTATGTCAAAATGTTTTTGCCTCGGCATGGTCTCCAAAAGGCCATGATGTCCTTTCTTATCCCGAACCTCCGCGCCTCTTCTATCGAATGTCGGCTGCGACCTAAATGCTCTCACTCTACAGCGCCCTCCTAGCACAGCATCCGCGACAACTGACCCCGGTGCGTTGCGCAGAGCAGACGATTGCTCAGTTGCATCGCTACTTCGAGGATGTCGTGCTGGAGAACAACTTGGCGGCCCTCGTCGTCGAGAGCCTGCTGCCCGAATCTCAGCGCTCGCTGCGCGACATGGCGCGCGTCCGCGAGGTCGGCGAGGCGGCGCGCTACGGCTTCTTCTTCGTCGCGCCCGACGACGCTTTGACGACCGTGCCCTTGAGCGACGAGCCCTCCGACGAGAAGCCGGTCTTGATGAAGAAGACGGCGCAGGCCGCCTTCGACGAGCGTTTCGTGGTCATCGCCGACGCGCGCTTCTCGGCACTGCTGGCTTCGGTGCGCAACCGCGAGGGCGACGCCGCCGAAGGCGATGAAGTCATCTGGTCTTTCGAGCCCGACATCGTTTACTCGGCGCTCGAATACCTGATGGCGCGCGTGACCGCCGAGATTCCCTTTCAGGCGGCGGCCTTCTCAAGGGCGGTGCGCACCTGCGTCCCGAAGACGACCTCTCTGCAACTGACCGTCTCGGTGACGACCAAGCTCGCGCGGCTCTTGCAGGAGCAGGCCGTGCGCGAACTCGCCGTCAACCGCATCGCGACGGCCATCCGCAGCTCGCTTGAACTGCCGAGCATCCTGCAAACGACCGTGGACGAAGTGGGCCGCGCGCTCGGCGCGCAGTACAGCGCCCTGAGCGTCGAGGGCGAGCACGGCCAGCCGTCGCTCACGACCTGCTACTTCCGCGACGGCGCGCAGGACGACAGCAGCCGCGACGAACTCGTCAGCGACATGCACGCCTACGGGGTGCGGCTGCGCGGGCGGATGAAGGCTTACGTGCAGGACGGGACGACGGACGCGAACGACCCGAACACGCGGCCCGTCGCCGCCGTGCCGGTCATCTACCGCGAGCGGACGATGGGCGTTTTGATGGTCAGCTCCGACGAGCCGCAGCGCGTCTGGCAGGAGAACGAAATCCTGCTCATGCGGACGGTCTCGGATCAGGTGGCGGTGGCCGTCAACCACGCGCGCCTCTTCCAGCAGATGCAGCAGCAGGCTTTGACCGACGGGCTCACCGGCTGCTTCAACCGCCGGTTCTTTGAGATTCAACTCGAACGCGATCTGCATCTCGCGACGCGGATGCGCCAGCCCGTCTCGCTCATCATGCTCGACGTTGACCGCTTCAAGCTCGTCAACGACACGCACGGGCACGACGCGGGCGACGTGGCGTTGCGCATCATCGCGGGCGCTCTGCGCGAAGAGGTGCGGGGCGTGGACACGGCGGCGCGCTACGGCGGCGAGGAGTTCGCCGTCATCCTGCCGCAGGCCAACCTGGAAGGCGCGCTCCTCGTCGCCGAGCGCCTGCGCGCGCGCATCGAGAAGACGGAGGTGCCGGGCATCGGCCCCATCACGGCCTCTTTCGGCGTCGCCACCTTCCCGCAGCACGCCTCCTCGCGCGAGCTTCTGGTAACGACCGCCGACCGCGCCCTCTATCAAGCCAAGCGCACGGGCCGCAACCGCGTCTGCTCGCCGCTCGACCTGCCGGAATTTGAAGAGACGCACGAGCCCGTGGCCGAAGCCGCCTACGAGACTGAAGTGAGCGACACTTTCATTAACGCCGAAGCGGGAGACGCCTTCGCCAGCGTCGAGACGGGCGACGAACTCGCCGGAGACGCCGAGGCCGCGCCGGAGACTTTGGAGCCGCAGGAAGCCGCCACGCCGCCGAGCGTCTAAAGCCGCCGCCGCGCGCGACACGAACCGCGAAAGATGAAAAGAGCGCTTGAGAGTTTCGACTCTCAAGCGCTCTTTTCGTCTCCGAAGGGCGCGCGCGTTTGGCTTTGGGCGGCGAATCACGCATCATAGACGGAGCACGTTTCCCTGTTCGACGGCGCGGAGTTTGCGGCCCGGTCAGCACTGTTTTTATGGACGATTTGCGAAAATTCGCGCGGTACTTCCGCCCCTACAAAAAGTCCCTCGCGGTCGGCATCCTCTGCATCCTCCTGTCGGTCGTCTTCGGCCTGCTCGTCCCGCTCTACGTCGGGCGGGCGGTGGACGACCTGCGCGCGGACGTGACGTGGCGCAAGATTACGGGCTATGCCCTGACCATCCTCGTCGTGAGCGTCATCAGTGGCGTCTTCCTCTTCCTCCAAAGGCGCGTCCTCATCGGCATGTCGCGGCACATCGAGTACGACCTCCGGCAAGACTTCTTCGCGCACCTCCAAAAACTCCCGGCCTCTTTCTTCCACGAAAACCGGACGGGCGATTTGATGGCGCGCGCGACCAACGACCTCGCCGCCGTGCGGCAACTCGCCGGGCCGATGGTCATGTACACGCTCCAGACCATCTTCGTCGTCTTGCTCGTCCTGCCGCTCATGCTGAGAATCAGCGTGCGGCTGACTCTGCTGCTCTTCGTGACGATGCCGCTCGTCTCCCTCTCGGTCAAATTCTTGGGCCAGCAGGTGCACGTCCGCTTCGAGAAGATTCAGGAGTTCTTCTCGCGCATCTCGGCGCGCGCACAGGAGAATTTTTCGGGCGTCCGCGTCGTGCGCGCCTACGCGCAGGAGGGAGCGGAGGTCGCCGCCTTCAAGCAACTGAACCGCGAGTACGCCGACCGCAACCTTCATCTCGTCCGCATCTCGGCGGTGATGCGGCCTCTCATCCAGTTCCTCATCGGGCTCGGACAGGTCTTGATTCTCTGGTACGGGGGCTTGCTCGCCATCAGCGGTCAGATTTCGCCCGGCGAGTTCGTCGAGCTGAACCTCTACCTGATGCGGCTCATCTGGCCGCTCATCGCGCTCGGCTACGTGGCGAACCTGTACCAGCGCGGCAAGGCCAGCTTAAAGCGGATGAACGCCGTCTTTGCCGTCGAGCCCGCGATTGCCGACCGGCCCGGCGTGCGCGAGCAGCCGGAGGTGCGAGGCCGCATCGAGTTCCGCGGCCTGACCTTCGCTTACAACGAGCACAGCCCTCCGGTTTTGCGCGACATCAACCTGACCATCGAGGCCGGTCAGACCGTCGCCTTCGTGGGCCGCACGGGTTCGGGCAAGTCCACTCTGATGAACCTCATCCCGCGCGTCATGGAAGCGCCGCCGGGCACGGTCTTCGTGGACGGCGTGGACGTGCGCGACTACCCGCTCGCGCAGTTGCGCTCGGCCATCGGCTACGTCCCGCAGGAGACTTTTCTCTTCAGCGAGACTCTGGCCGAGAACATCGCCTTCGGCGTCGAGCGCTCGGAGCGCGCCGAGGTCGAGTGGGCGGCGGAGATCGCGGGGCTCGCCGAAGACGTGCGCTCGTTTCCGGAAGGCTTCGACACGCTCGTCGGCGAGCGCGGCATCACGCTCTCCGGCGGGCAGAAGCAGCGCACGGCGATTGCGCGCGCCGTCATGCGCCAGCCGCGCATTCTCATCCTCGACGACGCGCTCTCGGCGGTTGACACTTACACCGAAGAGAAAATCCTCGCGCAGTTGCGCGGCGTGATGCGCGAGCGCACCAGCTTAATCGTCTCGCACCGCATCTCGACCGTGCGCGACGCCGACTTGATCTGCGTCCTCGAAGAGGGCCGCCTCGTCGAGCGCGGCACGCACGAAGAACTGCTCGCGCACGGCGGCGAGTACGCCGACCTCTACGAGCGGCAGTTGCTTGAGGAAGAGTTGGCCGCGAGTTAATGCCGGGCGCGTTTCCGCGTCCCGCGCCGGACGGAAAGGAGAGAAACTTATGAGCAGCCCCAACCCGCACGTTGACACGGAGACGCGCCTGCGCACGATGCGCATCCTCTGGGCGGTCTTCCTCACGACGGTCGGCCTCTACGCGCTGATAGCGTACTTGGTCGCCCCACAAGAACCCGGCGCGGCGTCCGTCCGGGACGGCGACCCGCTTGGCGGCATCGGGGCGTCCGCCGGAGGGATTTCCGTGCTGCTCCTCTTCTTCTTCGCGCTCGGCCTGAGCACGGTCGCGGCCTCGTTTCTCATCAAGCAGGCTTACGCGAAGAAGGCCGTGAGGGAGCAGAGCCCGGCGGTTCTCCAGACCGGCCTTATCATCGCGGTCGCGCTCTGCGAGATGGCGGGGCTCTTCGGCTTCATCGGCCTTTTCATTGACGGGAACCCGCTCGCGTACCTGCTCTTCGTCGTCTCCGCCGCCGGGATTGTGCTCCACTTCCCGCGCCGCGAAGATGTGGTCGCGGCCTCCGGCGGCGAGACGGGATTCGGGTTGGGGATTAACTAAGAGAGAGTTTCGGGCTCAAACGAATGTCAACGGCGGTCACACAGTTTCACGAGGAAGAGGCGCTCGGCAAGCACACCGATCCGGGCAGCGCGCGGCGTCTTTTGCGCTACCTGCGCCCGTACAAGTGGCTCATCCTGCCCGCGCTCGTGTTGACGCTCGCCGTCAACGCGCTCGCCGTCTTGGAGCCGAAGTTCTTCGAGTACGCGATTGATTGGTACATCATCCCGGCGCAGTTGGCCGGGCTCCACTGGCTCGCGCTCGTCTTCACGGGCCTCAAGCTCTTGCAGTTCGTCATCTCCTACTTGCAGACGGTGCTGCTGCAATCGGTCGGCCAGCACGTCATGTACGACCTGCGCGCCGAACTCTACGAGAAGTTGCAGCGACAGGAGGTCGCCTACTTCGACCGAAACCCCGTGGGACGAGTGATGACGCGGCTCACTTCGGACGTTGATTCGCTGAACGAGTTGTTCACGTCGGGCGTCATCGAAGGCTTGGGCGATGTCATCATGGTGCTCGCCATCGCGGGCATCATGTTCTGGATGGACTGGCGTCTGACTTTGGTCGCGCTCGTCACCGTGCCGCTGCTGTTCGCGGCGACGACGTGGTTTCGTGGTAACGCGCGGCGCGGCTACGATCTGGTGCGGACGAAGCTCGCGCGCATCAACTCCTTCCTGCAAGAGCATTTGTCGGGCGCGCAGACC
>DASTQX010000247.1:0-1216 GCA_035761505.1 Pyrinomonadaceae bacterium | reverse complement strand
CCACGCGCCTCGCGGCGGCGCGGGTGGTGAGGGACTTCCCTCTGGCGCTCGAATTTCTCGCGCGGGGCGACATTCATCTCTGCGGTCTGACCGAGCTTCGTCGGGTCCTGACGCCCGAGAATCACGAAGCGCTCCTGCGAGAGGCATCCGGCAAGAGCACGCGCGCACTGAGAGAGATGATCGCCGCGCGTGCACCGAAGCCCGACGTCGCGGCGAGCATCGAGCCCGTCGCGCCGCAGACATCGCTGCCTTCGCTGGCGATCGGTGGGTCATCGAATGCGCCGCCGGAAGTCTCTCCGCGCCCGAAGATGGAGCCGCTCTCGGCCACTCGCTACCGGCTCGAAGTCACGGTTTCTGCCGAGACGAAGGGCATCGTCGAGGAGATCAAGGACCTCATGGCCCATCGCAATCCGACGCGCGACCTGGAGGTCATCCTCGAAGCCGCGCTTCGCGATCTTCGCGACAAGCTTCAGAAGGAGCGTTATGCGAAGACGTCGCGCCCGAGGAAGTTCGCCAAGGCAAGCACGCGACCTGGCTACGTCACCAGTGCCGTTCGCCGTGAGGTCTTCGAGCGGGACGGCGCGCAATGCACCTTCGTCGACGACCAAGGACGACGCTGCGAGGAGCGCGGCTGCCTCGAGATCCATCACCTCGTTTCCAAGGCGCTCGGCGGACCGGACACGGTCGAAAACCTCACGGTGCGTTGTCGTCCGCACAATCGCCACGACGCCGAGAAGGTCTTCGGTCGCGAGCACGTCGAGGAGCGCATTCGCTGCGAACGTTCGAAGCGCCAAGCAAAGCGCTCACCCGCGTTCGAGACCGCCGAGCGCGGCCTCGTGGGAGACTTCGAGTTCGCCCCGAAGGACGTGCGCGCTGCGCTCGCGAAGGTCGCGGGAGAGCTCGGTTCGTCGACGACCTCGCCGGAAGAAGTCATCCGCGCTGCGCTGCGCCTGCTGACATAGTGAAAGACGTCGCTGCGCACTGAGGCGGGCGATTGGCGCGCCCCCCCCGCGCGGCTACTGCGAACGTTCGCAGTGCGCTCTCTGGCGACGCACCACTTCGAGTGGCCTTCGCCTCGACTCGGCGACGGACGCCTCGACGTCACGCCACGCCGACGGGCTTCGTGCCGTTTCCTGCTTGGTCCTGGGCGCTCACCGCGTCGAGCATCGCTTCGAATGCGCGGCGCGCGCGCTCGCCATGCTCGCCGACGACCCTT
>DASTQX010000246.1:0-7936 GCA_035761505.1 Pyrinomonadaceae bacterium | reverse complement strand
GCTGATCTGCATCCGCATGTCGAAGAGCGCGTCCTGCGCGACGCGCGTGAGGAAGATTTCGGTCGTGAATCTCGTGAGCGGGAGGAAGACGCAGAGGCCGACGAAGCACCAGAAGATGGCCGAGGCCGACCACGAACTCCCCTGCAAGCGCGCGTTGAGCAGGGCGAGCAGCGCGGCGTTGCTCGCGCCGCTGACGGCGCTGATGGCGACGGCGAGCAGCACGTTGCGCGGCGAATAACGGAACAGGAAGGAGAACAGTTTCATCTTGAGTCGGCCCCGGCAGAAGGTCGCGGGCCGCGTCCGCCGTCCGCGCACGCGGCGGGCGGAGCGGGCGTTACGCTCACGCCGTTGACGGGACGGGCAGTTCCGGCACGGCCTCTCCGCGCCCCGCCCAGAGGTGCGAGATGTCGCCGAAGTGCCCGGCGACCCACGCGTCCGAATAGACCGTGTCGAGGTATCGCTCCCCGCGGTCGGGGAGGATGAGGACACAGTTGGAGCCCGGTTCGAGTTCGTGCCTGACGCGTTCGAGCGCCATCAGGATGCCGCCCGACGAGCCGCCCGCCAGAATCGCCTCGTGCCGCGCCAGACGGCGGCAGCCGACGACGCACTCCATGTCCGTGACGTGGACGAAGGCGTCGGCGAGCCCGTTGCGGAAAAGTTCGGGGCGGAAGGCCGAGCCGTGGCCGGGCAGCAGGCGCTTCGACCTCGGCTGGCCGAAGACGACGCTGCCCACGGCGTCGACGCCGTAAATCTTACACTTGACTTCGTGCGCCTGAACGTACTCGCGGCAGCCCCGGAGCGTGCCGCAGGTGCTCGTGGCGCAGAACAGGTAGTCCACCTTGCCGTCGAGCGCCGTGACGATCTCGTGCATCGTCCGGTGATGCGCCAGCGCGTTGTACTCGTTGGCGTACTGGTTGACCCAGAAACTTTTCTCGGTGGCTTCGACGAGCGCCTTGACGTGGTTGATGCGCGCGGGCAGGAACTCGCCCGTCTCCGGGTCGGGTTCGGAGATGACGTGCACCTCCGCCCCGTATGCCTTGAGCACGCGCACGTTCTGCTCGGTCGTCTTCGCATCCACGATGCAGACGAAGCGCAGCCCGTAGTAGGCGCAAGCCTGCGCCAGCCCGATGCCCATGTTGCCGGAACTGGATTCGATGACGACCGACTCCGGGCTCAACGCCCCGGTCGCCAGCGCGTGGCGGATGATGTTCAGGGCCGGACGGTCTTTCATGCTGCCGCCGGGGTTGAGCGCCTCCAACTTGGCGAAGACCTGAAAGCCGTGGTCTTTGAACGTGCGCGACAGTTTGACGAGCGGCGTATTTCCGATGGCCGACAAAATACCGTCATCCATAAATCACCCCTTAGATTGACCTTTGGCGTGCGGGACTGTGGCGACCGTCCGCGTCGGTGCGGTCGCGCCGTCTCGCGCGTCCTAATCCTCCCGCCCGGCGGCCTTCTTCCGCAAGCGGCGGGCGAGCAATTCGAGACGTTCGGGAGAAAGTTTACCGACGAGGGCTCGCGCGTCGGCGCGCGCGCCGCTCTCCGGCGACTGCCCGACGGCGTCGGCGTGCGCGCTCGCCGGAGACAGGGCCGAGAGGGATTGCTCGAAGGGCTCCGCCCCGGCGCGCGCGACGAAGCTCAAGGCCGCTTCGCGCGAGGCCCGCGATAGTTCCTCGTAGTGCGCACGCTCCGTGAGCAGCCGCCGGAGCGCGCTCTCCCACGGGGCGATGTCCTGCGGCGGGATGACGGCCACGGGGTTGCCTAGTTCGTCCAGCCGCTCCTCGTAACGCTCGATGGCGCGCACCGGCAGCACGTACTCGACGCCGAGTTTCGCCTCCGGCAGGCCGCCCGCGTCGCTGGCGACGACGGGGACGCCGCGCAGCATCGCCTCGACCGGGAGCAGAGGGAAGGCTTCCGTCCACAGCGACGGCATGAGGAGGACGCGCGTGCGCGCGAAAATCTCGTCAATGTCGTCAGCCGGGTCGAGCAGGGTGACGTTGGGGAAGGCCGCGAGGGCCGCACGGTCGGCGCTGGTCGTGCCCCACGTCGGCACGGCGGCGAAGCCGACTTCGGGGAACCTCGCCACGACCTCCAGAAAAATCGGCAGACCTTTATACGCGCACGGGTTGACGAGCGTGACGAAGCCCCGTTCAAAACATCCGTGATTCGGCGGCGTCGCGCCCTCGTAAACCGGGAACGGGATGACCGCCGATTCGACGCGCCCCCAACGGCGGACGTACTCCCGGACGTATTCGCTGACCGTGATGACGCCCGCTGCGCGCCTGAACTGCTCGGCCCGCCGCTCGTCCGCCAGAAAGGCGACCGGCCCGAACGGGAGCATCAACGGCGTGTGGACGAGATAGACGACCCGCGAAGGGCTGGCTTCGAGGGCGGCGTCGAGCATCAACTGCTCCGGGTCTTCCGACGTGACAAGCACCCAGTCTGGTTCAAACTCCCTGACCTCTCGGACGACGTGGGCGCGCAGTTCGAGACTGTTCGTGACGGCGCGAACTCGGACGCCGTGGAAGCTGAACACGTCCGCGCCGGGCGCGGGCGCGGAAGCGATGCCGCGCTTCGACAGTTCCTCCAAAAACTGCCCGCGCGAGTTGACCGAGACTTTCGCCCCCGTGGCCGGGACGACCACGCGGCACTCGTGCCCGCGCTCGGCCAGACGCTCCAACAGCAGGCGGTTTGCCTTGTTCGCGCCGCCGAGCGTGGGCACGTAGATCATGTTCTGGGCCAGTAAGATTTTCACGCCCCGCGACCTCTCTTCCCCCGCGCCGCCCGTCAGTCCTCTTCCTCGGCGAGCAACGCGCGCACCTCTTCGTCCGTCAGCCCGTCGAGTTCCTCCATCATCCGGTCAATCTCTTCGACGCCGAGTTGTTCCACCTGTCCGAGCCTGACGGCTTCCGCCAGCGCCTCCACCGTCGGCGAGTCGAACAGTGTGAGCAGCGAGAGTTCGACTTCAAAGGCGTCGCGCACGCGCGACATGAGGAGCGTGCCGAGCAGCGAGTGGCCGCCGAGTTTGAAAAAGTTGTCGTGGAGACCGACGCGTTCGACGCCGAGCACGCGGCGGAAGATGTCGGCCAGTTTCTCCTCGACCGGCGTGCGCGGGGCGACGTAGGGCCGCGCCTCGGCGTCCGACAGGCGACGCCGCCGCTCCGCAATCTCCTCTACGACCTGCTGCGGGTCGAACAACTCTTCGGCGACGCGGCGAGCGCGCGCCGACCCGGCCCGCGACGCGGGGGCGTGCGCGGCAGCCGACAGTCGGCGGCCAACGGACTTTACTTCCGGCGCGGTGGGCGCGGCTTCGTCTTCGACGCCGAAGCTCAGCGCGGCGGCCACCTCCACGGGCAGCTTAAAGACGAAGCCCTCGTCCGTCCGCTCTTTGAACGGCGAGCCGACGGCTTCGAGGAAGTTGAGCGCCGGACGGTTCTTCTCCGTCGGGATGAAAGGCACGTCCACGCGCGCGAGGCCGACCTCCTGCGCCAGTTCCGCCGCCCTCAACAACATCTGGTGCTCGACGCCGCGACCGAGCACGCGGCAACTGAGGAGGAAAGAGTCGAGCACGACCGAGTCCGCGCCGAGGCGGGCGACGAGCAGGCCGACGAGGCCGTAATCGCCGAAGCGGTCGCGGACGCGCACGGCGTAAGAGCGCATCTCCCCGGACGCGCAGAGCCGACGCAGGTCGGCTTCGGAGCGCCTTACGGTCGTCGTGTTGAATTGGTTGGTGCGCCCGGTGAGTTGGGCGGCCCGCGCGAAGTCCGGCGGCTCGATTGGAGAAATCTCGACCTTCAACTCAAGCCCGGAGATGAAGTCGCGGAAGGTCGGCGCGGTGTGGCGGAAGCGCTCGCGCTCGGCGTTCTGCCGGTAGAGCGCGGTGCGGTTTCTGTCCTCCGCCGTCACGCCAAGGCGGTCGAAGGCCCAGACGTGTTTGAGGAAGCGCGGAATCGTTTCGGCCTGACGCGGCAAGCACAGCGTCAAGACCTGCGGGCAGTTGGCCTCGACCTCGGCGCACTCCACCGGGTCGTCGTCGAGGAAGATGAAACTTTCCAGACCGAGCCCAAGTTCTTCGGCCAGCGACTTGATGTTCTCGGACTTCGGTTTCCAGTTGACGCGCCACGCGACGACGTGCTCGCGCCGCAGGGGCATCTCCGGGCGACGGCGGAAGAGTTCGGCGACATCCTCTTCGTTGTTCTTGCTGCACAGACAGACGAGCATCCCGGCCTCGTGCTGCCGCACGACGAACTCCTGCAAGGCGCGGCGCGGCGCGTCCACTTCGACGCCCATGACGCCTTCTTCGCCGAGGACGCCGCGCCAGAGCGTCTGGTCACAGTCGAGCACGAGCACTTTGGCGGGTGGCCTTTGGAGGGCGTGGATGCGCCGCGCGAGCATCGTGCCGAGGGCGGCGAAGAACTCAGGACGATAGGGGACGTGACCGAGCGCGTTGCGTTGCGCGTCGAAGTAGGAAGCGACCGGGTAGATTTCCGACAACTCGTCGGGCGTCAGCAGAGAGACGCCCGACGCGCCCGCCAGCCCCGCCCTCAACTCCTCCTCCGCGCGGCTGAACGCGGCCCCGCGCGCGGCATCTGCCGCCGCCTCAGGCGAGGCCGGGCAGACGGCAACGAGGAAGGGCGCGGGCGTGCGCGACGCGGCGGCCTTGAGCGCGTGCACGAAGTCACGCGCGTTCCGCTCGACGTGGGCGGCGGCTTCGTCCGCGCCGTCTTCACCCTCTTCGCCGTCTTCGCCCGCGCGTCCCTCCCAGTCTTCAAAACGGACGAGCACGACGTTGACGCCCTCTTCGTTGCGCGACAGTAGCTCGCCGCCGCCGAGGAGTTGCTGGAAGACTTGATTGTAAGGGGCGAACTCGACGCGCGCAGGCGTGTCGAGTTCCTCTGCCCAGAAGGCGAGCGATTCTTCCAACGGCTCCGCCGTGAAGGTCGCCGCGACGGCAATCGTCATCTTCCGCTCGCGCGTGCGGGCGGCGGCGGCGCGCGCGGCGAGCGCCTCGTCCAGAGCGAGGTCGGCGAGCCGCGTGTCGGGCGTCCGCGCGCAACGCTCGACGAAGGTGACGAAAGCATCGGCCAGTCGTTCGACCGTCTCGGCGTCGAAGAGCGCGGCGTTGTAACGTAGCGAGCCGTTGAGATCGTGCTCGGCCCCGACCAGCATCAGGTCGAGGTCGCTCGTCGTTCCGAGTTTGAACTCGAACGGCTCGACCTCTAAGCCCGGCAGCGTGAGTTCCGGCGGGCGCGACTCGTAGAGATTGAACACGACGCGGAGGAAGGGGGCTTGGCCGGGCGCGCGTCCCGGTTGCAACTCTTCGACCAGCTTCTCGAAGGGCAGGTCTTGATGCGCGTGCGCGTCGAGCGTCGTCACGCGGGCCTGCGCGAGCAGTTCGCGGAAGGTCATCCCCGGCGCGACGCGGCCCCGCATGACGACGTGATTGACGAAGCATCCGAGGAGCCCTTGAAGCTCCGGTCGGCTGCGGTTCGAGACGGGCGTGCCGACGAGGATGTCGTCGCGGCCCGTGTAGCGGTGGAGCAGCGCGCAGAAGGCCGCGAAGAGCGTCATAAAGAGCGTGGCGTCTTCCCTGCGGCTCAACTCGTGGACGGCGGCGAGCCGCTCTCGTCCGAGCCGGAAGGAGTGATTCGCGGTGCGGAACTGTTGACCGGAACGGCGCGGCAGGTCGGTCGGCAAATCGAGTTCGGCGGGCACGCCGTCGAGTTGCCGCCGCCAGTAAGCCAACTGAGACTCAAGCGCCTCGCCCTGCAACCACTCGCGCTGCCAGACGGCGAAGTCGGCGTACTGCACCGGCAACTCTTCGAGCGGCGAAGGTCGGCCCGCCGAGAACGCTTGATAGAGGACGACGAGTTCGTGCAGCAGCACTCCGGCAGACCACGCGTCCGTGGCGATGTGGTCAACGGCGAGCGCGAGCACGTGCTCTGCCGCGCCGAGCCGCAGCAGCCGAACGCGCAACAGAGGGTGGCGCGTGAGGTCAAACGGCTCGCGCAACGCTTCGCGCACGAGGCACAGCGCTTCGGCCTCGCGCGCGTCGGCGTCGAGCGCGGCAAGGTCTCGGCGCACGACGAGCGGCGACGGCACGTCCGCGTGGATGACCTGCACGGGCTGCCCGTCCGCGCTGCGGAAGGACGTGTTCAAGACCTTGTGCCGCCGGACGATTTCGGCGAAGGCGCGTTCGAGCGCGCCGGCGTCGAGCGCGCCTTTGAGGCGCACGGCGAAAGGGATGTTAAAGGCCGAAGTCTCCGGGGCCAACTGATGCAGGAACCAGAAGCGCTGCTGCGCGAACGAGAGCGGGAAGGTGTCCTCGCTCCCCGTCCGCGCGACGAGCGGCGGGCGCTTCTCCTCCTTCGCGCTGTCGGCGGTCTGGCCCATGCTCCGCCGAAGGAGTTCAAGTTGTTCGGGCGTGAGTTCCGCGATGAGTTTGGAGATGTCAGACATGCTTGTTACAAACCGCCCTCGTCCGGCTCGGCGTCGAGCCGCGCCTGTAGTTCGTCCGGCGAGAGACTTTTTATCTTCGACAGCAGTTCCGCCATCCGCTCGGCGTCAACCCGCTCGGCCTGCTTCTGCACGACGGAGACGACCAACTCGGCCACGGTCGGCGCTTCAAACAAAGTGCGGAGCGAGAGGTCGACGCCGAAGCCGTCGTCGAGGCGGGCGATGAGTTGCGTGGCTAAGAGCGAGTCGCCGCCGAGGTCGAAGAAGTTGTCGTGGATGCCGACTTCGCCGACGTTGAGAATCTCCTGCCAGATGGCGGCCAGTTTCCCTTCGGTCTCGTTTCTGGGGGCCACGTAAGTAACTTGCAAGTTCGGGCGCGGGTGCCGCCGCCCGCGCGGGCGCAGCCTGCCCAACTCTTCCAGAATCCGCTTCTCGGTGAAGGCGCGGCTCTGTTCGATGAGGTGCTGGAGGTCGCGCGTCGCCACGGCCAGACGCGGGATGCGCAGGCCGCTGGCGAGGATGCGCCCGAAGACCTCCGCACCTTCGGACGGCAGGATGCCCTCGCTCAGGTGGTGGCTCCACGCGCCCTCGGTCTCGGCGCGCGCGGGGTCGGCGACCGCTTCCGCCTCGACGGGCGGCGTCACACCGCGCCCCCGCTCGGTCGCCGCGCGGATGTTGTCGGGGCTGCTGACTCTCCTCAACGTGTAGCCCTCGATTTCGACCAACTCGTTGCCCGCCTCGTCCGTGATGAAGAGGTCGCAGGAGAGCACTTCGTTGTTGGTCGAGTGCGGCTGAAGGAAGCGCGCGTGGCTGTAGAGGATCGAGGGCAGCGCGCCCTTAATCATCACCGACTCGTAGGTCAGAGGGAGATACGCGCCGTCGGCGACCAGTTGCACGAAGCCGGTCGCGGCGTCGAGCAGCGAGGGGTGGAGTTGAAAGCTCTTCAGGTCGTCGGCGAACTGCGCGGGCAATTCGATGCGCGCGACGCCTTCGCCTTCGGCGAACCCGACGCGCTTGCGCAGCGCCGTCCAACGCGCGCCGAAGTTTAGCGCCTGCGCGGTCGAACCGTCAGCCGGGGCGGCGTGACGGCCCTCGCCTTCGACCGCCCTCACCTCTTGAGGGCGGAGCCTTTCCAGCAACTCGGCGAGGTTGCGCCGTGGCGGCGGGCGGTCGGCGGCGCGCGCAATCCTCCCCTTGACGTGCTCCTGCCAAACGTCGCCCGCGCGGCTCATGATTTTGAACTCGGAGTGGTCGTCGTTCTTCGTGAAGACGACGCGGGCCTCTTTGACCTCGCCGTCGGCGACCGCCAGCGGCGACAGGAAGACGACCTTCGAGAGGGTGACGGGGGCGACGCCCGCCTGCTGCTCGAAGGCCGCCCGGACTAATTCCAGAAAGCCCGTGCCCGGCATGACGCCGCTTCCGTAGAGGCGATGCTCGTGCAAGACCCAGTGCTTCGCGGTGCTCAGACGGGTCGCGTAGA
>DASTQX010000245.1:0-1768 GCA_035761505.1 Pyrinomonadaceae bacterium | reverse complement strand
GAATCCGGGAGCCAGAAGAAAGAGACGACGCCTCTTTCTTCTGGCTCCCGGATTCTGACTCCTGACTCCTGACTCCTCCTCGCCGTTCCGCGTTCCGCGTTAGTTCTTCGCCTTCTCTTCCCTCGGCTTGCGCGGCGGGGCGTTCTTTACGTGCTTGTCGAACCAGCTAATCATCTCGTAGAGCGTGTGCTCGGTGGACTCGCGCGCGGCGTAGCCGTGTGATTCGAGGGGGAGCGTGACGTAGCGGACTGTCCCGCCCGTCCCGCGCATGGCCTGATACATGCGCTCGGACTGGATGGGGAAAGTGCCGGAGTTGTTGTCGGCCTCGCCGTGAATCAAGAGGAGCGGCTCGTTGATGCGGTGCGCGTTCATGAAGGGCGAGACTTTGATGTACAGCTCCGGCGCTTCCCAGATGGTGCGCCGCTCGCTCTGGAAGCCGAAGGGCGTGAGCGTGCGGTTGTACGCGCCGCTGCGCGCGATGCCCGCGCGGAAGAGGTCTGTGTGCGCGAGCATGTTGGCCGTCATGAACGCGCCGTAAGAGTGGCCGCCGACGCCGACGCGCTCCGGGTCGGTGACGCCCATCGCGGCGGCCTTGTCAATCGCCGCCTTCGCGCTCGCCGTAATCTGCTCGACGTAGGTGTTGTTCATCGTCTCCGGGTCGCCGACAATCGGCATCGTCGCGTTATCAAGGACGGCGTAGCCCGCGAGCAGGAAGAAGAGGTGCGAAGAGCCCGTGATGGACGTGTAGCGCTGCGTCGAGCCCGTCACCTGACCGGCGGTGGTCGGGTCTGTGAATTCGAGCGGGTACGCCCACACGACCGTCGGCAGGCGCGTTCCCTCCTTGTAGCCGGGCGGCAGATAGAGTGTGAATGAAAGGTCAACGCCGTCGGCCCGCTTGTAGGTCACGAGCTGTTTCTTGATGTCGCGCAACTGCGGCGTCGCGTCGGGAATCCGCGTCAGCGCCCTCAGGTTTGAAGCGTCGTCCGCGCCGCCGTTCGTCCCTCCGCCCGCCGCGCCGACGTTGAGCGTGCGGACGTAATAGTTCGACGGCTCGACGGGCCGCTCGCGGCGCGTGATGATCTGTCGGGCGTCGTCCGTGATTAAGCCGACGACCGTCTCGTAGCTCTGCTCGTCGCTGCGGAAGAGCCTCTCGGTCTTGAGCGTCTGGAGGTTCAGGCGGTCGAGGAAGGGCCGGTCGCCTTCCGGCGTCGCGCCCGCGCCCGCGAGGTACACGAAGTCGCCGTGGCGCAGCACGACGCGCTGGCCGTTCGGCAGCTCGCGCGTCAGGAGCGTGCCGGGGTTGTTGTAGCGCTCGTTCGAGCTGTGGCTGAAGAGGACGCGCGGCGCGGAATCCTTCCCCGCCTCGACCAACTGCGTCCGAATCCAGCGACGGTCGCGGTCGAAGTCGCGCACGAAGAGAAGCTCGCCGCGCTCGCCCCACTGCATGCTCCGGTAACGGTGCTCGGTCTTGAAAAGCTCGACGGGCTCGCTCTTGAACGGCGCTTTCAACATCAGGATGCGGTCGCGGTGCGAGACTTTCTTCTTCGGGTCGCCTTCGTCGAGCGCCTCGACCCACACCAGCGCCGCGCCCTCGGTCGCGTGCCACTCGTAACCGCGCGGCCCCTTCGGCACGCCCTCAATCGGCACCTCGTCGGCGAGCGGCAAACTCGCCAGCTTGTACAAGACCTTCCCACTCCTGTCCCAGACCTCGACCTCTCTGGGGAACGCGTTGACCGTGTGGAGATACGAGTAAGGTCTGCGGACGCGC
>DASTQX010000244.1:0-6918 GCA_035761505.1 Pyrinomonadaceae bacterium | reverse complement strand
TGACTGGAACCA
This sequence comes from Pyrinomonadaceae bacterium, assembly GCA_035761505.1. Lineage (GTDB taxonomy): Bacteria > Acidobacteriota > Blastocatellia > Pyrinomonadales > Pyrinomonadaceae > JAIVJM01. The sequence continues at coordinate 6,906 of DASTQX010000244.1, read as the reverse complement.
GGACTTCGCGCCTTTTGACACTGGCCCTCGCCGCCGCTCTCCTCGCCGCCGGCTGCGCCCGGCGGGACATGAGCAACGAATACTTCGGGCAGCTCGAACCGCCTGAGGGTCAGACGCTGCGCTACATCTCCGGGTCGGAGCCTGAGTCGCTCGACCCGCAGATGAGTTCGGGGCAGCCTGAGGCGCGGCTCGACATCGCGCTCTACGAGGGGCTGGTCGAGTACCACCCGAAGACGATGGAGCCGATTCCGGCGCTCGCCGAGCACTGGAACATCAACAAGGACTCGACCGAGTTCACCTTCTTCCTCCGCAAGGGCGCGAAGTTCTCGAACGGCGACCCGATCACGGCGAAGGATTTCGTCTATACCTTCCGCCGCGGCCTGACGCCCGAACTCGCCTCGCGTAACGCTTACCTCTCTTACTATGTCAAGTACGGGCAAGCCTTCAACGAGGGCGACTCGTTCGTCCGCGACCCGCGCACCGGCGAGTTCCTGCTCGCGCGCGACGCAGACCCCGAAGTGGCGAAGAGCGAGGCCGAGCACACCGAGCCCATCGAAGTGGCCGCCGCCGCGCCCGCGCAAGGCGAGGCCGCCGACTCCGTTGCTCCGGCGAACGCCGCCCCGCAGCCCGCCGCGACCGAAGGGGCCGCGCCCGCGCCGCCGCAGGTCGCCGACACCGAATTCCATAAATTCATCAAAGCCCCGCTCCGGCTCGTCGTGCCCTCGGATGAGGCGGCGCGCGCCAAGAAGCTCGACGCCGACCCGAAGCTCAAGGCGCTCGTCGCGGGCAAGGAGTTCGTCCCCGTCGAGGCCGAGCACATCGGCGTCGAGGCCGTGGACGACTACACCTTCCGCATCACGCTCACCCAGTCCGCGCCGTTCTTCCTCGGCCTGCTGCCGCACCAGTTCTTCCGCGTCCTCCACGAAGGCACAATCAAAAAGCACGGGGCGCAGTGGACGCAGCCGCAGAACATCGTCGTCAGCGGCCCCTTCACGCTCGAAGCGTGGCGGCCCTACAACGAGATCGTCGTCATGAAGAACCACAAGTACTGGGACGCCGGGGTTGTCCGCCTCAACAACATCGCCTTCTACCCGCGTCAAGACAACTCGACGAAGATGAACATGTACAAGGCGGGCGAGGTGGACGCGCTCTCGAACCACACGGTTCCGATTCCGTGGCTCGACGTGATTCAGCCCTTGCGCGACTACATGGACTCGCCCGAAGTGGCGATTGAGTTCTACGCCTTCAACACGCAGAAGGGGCCGACCGCCGACAAGCGCGTCCGCAAGGCGCTCAACATGGCGATTGACAAGGTGGCGGCGGCCAAGTGGCGGCGCATCGTCAAGCCCCTGACGGCCTTCACGCCCGAAGGCATCTTCCCCGGCTACCCGCAGCCGAAGGGCGACCAGTTCGACCCGGTAGGGGCGAAAAAGCTGCTCGCCGAGGCGGGCTTCAAGGACGCGGCGGGCAACTTCGACCCGTCGAAGTTCCCGACGAGCGAGGTCGAGTTGACCTACAACCCGGACGGCGCAAACGCGCAGGTCGCCGAGTACATGCAGGCGCAGTGGAAGCAGAACCTCGGCATCACCATCCCCTTGAAGAGCGTCGAGTTCAGGACGTTCCTGACCTCGCGCGCGCGCCTTCAGTACAAGGGCATCGCGCGTTCGGGTTGGGTCGGCGACTACATGGACCCGTTCACCTTCCTCGGCCTCTTCGCCGAGGGCGGCGAGAGCGGCTCAGGCTGGACGCATCCGGAATTCGAGAAGATGCTCAAGCAGGCGAACGCCACGCTCGACCCGGTGGAGCGCTACAAGCTGCTGGCGAAGGCCGAGGCTTTCATGCTCGAACACCAGCCGGTCATCCCGCTCTACACGAACGCCGTCAACGGGATGAAGAAGCCCTACGTCAAGGGCTTGGAGCCCAATCCGGGGACGCTCCATGCTTGGAAGTACGTCTATATCGAGTACGACCGCGCGAAGTGGGATCCGAGCGCCTCGAACATGAACGACTGAGGCGACTTTGGATTTTGGATTTTAGATTTTGGATTGAGTCGGCGACCGAGGCCGGGCGGTTCAAAATCATGCTCCGGGGTTGAGAAGCACGCCAAATCCAAAATCCGAAATCTAAAATCCGAAATGGAGTGGTATGTTTAAATTCATCATCCGGCGTCTGCTCATCCTCATCCCGATGGTGCTCATCGTGGTGACGCTGACGTGGGGGCTCATCCGTCTTGCGCCCGGCAACTTCTACACGGGCGAGAAGCGCCTGCCCCCGGCCATCGAGAAGAACATCCGCGCCAAGTACGGGCTCGACCAGCCGTGGTACGTCCAGTACGGGCGGATGATCGGGAACGTGTTGCGGGGCGACTTCGGCGACTCGCTGACCTATCCGGGCCAGTCGGTCAACAGCATCCTCGCGCGCACGCTCCCCGTCTCGGCGACGCTCGGTATTCTGGCCTACCTGCTGGCCTTAATCGTCGGCGTGACGACGGGAACGATTGCGGCGCTGCGCCAGAACTCGAAGTACGACTACGCCTCGATGGCGATAGCGATGCTCGGCATCTCGCTGCCGAACTTCGTCCTCGGCCCGCTGCTCGTGCTCGTCTTCTCGCTCTCGCTCTACTGGCTCCCGCCCGCGCGCTGGGGCACGTTCCCCAGCGTCAACATCATCTTGCCCGTCATCACGCTCTCGGCGATCTACATGGCTTACATCGCGCGGCTGACGCGCGCCGGGATGCTCGAAGTCCTGCGCGCCGACTACGTGCGGACGGCGCGCGCGAAGGGCTTGAACGAGCGGCAGGTGGTCTTCCGTCACGTCCTGCGCGGGGGGCTTCTGCCCGTCGTCTCGTTCACCGGCCCGGCGCTCGCCATCCTGATTACGGGGACGGTCGTCGTGGAGCGCATCTTCGCGCTGCCGGGCCTGGGCAACTACTTCATCAACGCCAACTTCGCGCGCGACGAGCCTTTGATTATCGGCATCGTCGCGTTCATCTCGATCATCATTCTGATCTTCAACCTGTTGGTGGACATCGCCTACGGGTTCATTGACCCGCGCATCAGGTACTGAAGCTTATGAACGAAGAACGCCCGGTTTCTGATCGAGAGACTTCCGGCACCGAGCCGGCGGTGACGCCGCTCGGCACGCCGCCTGAGCCGCCGGTGCGCCCGCGCGCGGGCGACATCCTGCACACCTCGCCGGAACTGGCCGTGGGCGAGGGCGACGTGCGCGGCGCGGAGGGAGGCGACGACGAGATACTGGCCGGAACGTCGCTCTGGAAGGACGCGTGGAAGCGGCTCCTGCGGAACAAGCTGGCGGTCTTCGGGATGGTCGTCGTCGGCTTCATCATCCTCGCTTCGCTGCTGGGGCCGCCCATCATCCGCTGGACAACCGGCTACACTTACGACTTCATCCCGCCCGATACCGCGCTCAACAAGGCGTTCGCGCCGTTCCAAGACCCGCAGGGCAACTTCTCCTGGACGCACCCGATGGGGACGGACGCTGCGGGCCGCGACCTCCTCGCGCGCGTCCTCATCGGCGGGCGCATCTCTCTGATGGTCGGCATCATCTCGACCATCGTCTCGCTCATCATCGGCGTCACCTACGGCGCGACCGCGGGCTACCTCGGCGGTAAGGTTGACGCCGTGCTGATGCGCATCGTGGACGTGCTCTACTCGCTGCCGTACATGATGATTATCATCGTGCTCTTGGCCTTCTTCGGCGGGCGCTCGCCGATGGGTCAACTCGTCCTGCTCTTCATCGCGCTCGGCGCGGTCTCCTGGCTGACGATGGCGCGCATCGTGCGCGGGCAGGTGATTTCGCTGAAGAATCAGGAGTTCGTTCTGGCGGCGAGGGCGACGGGCGTCTCGACGGCGAAGATTATTTTCAAGCACCTCGTCCCGAACGCGCTGGGGCCGGTCATCGTCTATGCGACGCTGACCATCCCTTCGGTGATGTTGCAGGAAGCGTTCCTGTCCTTCCTCGGCCTCGGCGTCCAAGCGCCGCTCGCGTCGTGGGGGAGTCTGGCGTCCGAAGGCATCCAGAACATCGCCATCTTCCCGTGGCAGCTCATCTTTCCCGGCGTGACGATGGCGCTGACGCTCTTCTCTCTGAACTTCCTCGGCGACGGCCTGCGCGACGCGCTCGACCCGCAGATGAGGAAGTTCTAAAGGCCGTGATCAGTGATGAGTGATAAGCGATGAGAAAAGGCAACCGGGTTCACTTAACACTTATCACTCATCACCTGTCACTTTAAAAATTATGAGCCACAACGGCAATCTTCTCTCGGTCAAAGACCTGCGGACGTACTTCCAGACGGAGGACGGGACGGTCAGGGCCGTGGACGGCATCAGCTTCGACTTGGAGCGGGGCGAGACTCTGGGAATCGTCGGCGAGTCGGGGTCGGGGAAGTCGGTGACGAACCTCTCCATTATCCGCCTCATCCCTGAGCCGCCGGGCAAGATCGTCTCCGGCGAAGTCGTCTTCGAGGGGCAGGACATCCTCGCGCTCGCGCCCGACGAGGTGCGGAAGATTCGCGGCAACGACATCGCCATGATCTTCCAAGACCCGATGACCTCCCTCAACCCCTTCATGCGCATTTCGAAGCAGTTGATGGAGATCACGCAACTACACCGTGGCTACTCGAAGGATCAGGCTTACGAGCACGCCGTCAAGATGCTGGAGATGGTCGGCATCCCCGAAGCGCGCTCGCGCGTGGACAGCTACCCGCACGAGTTTTCGGGCGGCATGCGCCAGCGCGTGATGATCGCGATGGCGCTCTCGTGCGAGCCGAAGCTCTTAATCGCGGACGAGCCGACCACCGCGCTCGACGTGACGATTCAGGCGCAGATTCTCGAACTCATCAAGAAGCTCAGGGAGGAGACGGGGACGAGCGTCATCCTCATTACGCACGACCTCGGCGTGGTCGCCGGGATGACCGACCACATCATCGTCATGTACGCGGGCAAGGTCTTCGAGCAAGCCCCGACGCGCGAGCTGTTCGCCACGCCCGGCAACCCCTACACGAAGGGCTTGCTCAAGTCAGTCCCCGACCCCGCGCACGAGGCCGGGACTGAGTTGTACCAGATTCCGGGCCTCCCGCCCGACGTGGCACACCTGCCGCCCGAACAGTGCCCGTTCGCGCCGCGCTGCTACCGCGCCGAGGACATCTGCCGCCGCCAGTTCCCGCCCTTCGTCCAGTTGAACGCGGAGCACTTCTCGCTCTGCCACTTCGCCGAGGAGGTCTTCGCCCAGTCGCGCGACGAGCGCGCGGCGCGCGAGGCTGCGCGGGAAGAGACGCCGCAGGGCATTGCCGACGCGCCGCAGATAGACGCGGCTGGCGGTTCGACGCAGACGCAGGGGGAGGGGAGCCGATGAGTACGACGGGGGGAATCCGAAGCGCGGGCGGCGCGGATCAGATGCCGCCGACCCTGACGCCCGCCGAAGGGCAGGAGCCTCTGATTGCGATTCGCGGTCTGAAGGTGCACTTCGACCTCGGCGGCGGCACGGCCTGGGACAAGATGGTCGGCGGGTCGAAGGTGCGGCGCGTCGTCAAGGCCGTCGACGGCGTCTCGATTGACATCTTCCCCGGCGAGACTTTGGGGCTCGTCGGCGAGTCCGGCTGCGGCAAGTCAACTCTGGGCCGCGCCCTCCTCCGTCTCACCGAGCCGACGGGCGGGCAGGTGCTCTTCCGGGGCAACGACCTCGCGCGGCTCTCGCGCGCGCAGATGCAGAAGCAGCGTCGCCACCTTCAGATGATCTTTCAAGACCCTTACGCTTCGCTCAACCCGCGCATGACGGTCGGGCAGATCATCGGCGAGCCACTCGACACCTTCGGCCACGCGCGCGGGCAGGAGCGGAACCCACGCATCCGCGAGTTGATGGCGACCGTCGGACTGAGCCCGCGCTTTATCAAGCGCTACCCGCACGAGTTTTCGGGCGGGCAGCGCCAGCGCATCGGCATCGCGCGGGCACTCGCCGCCAACCCCGACTTTATCGTCGCGGACGAACCCATCTCCGCGCTCGACGTTTCGATTCAGGCGCAGATCATGAATCTGATGGAGCGGCTCCAAAGAGAGAGGGAGTTGACTTATCTTTTCATCTCGCACGACCTGCGGGCCATCCGCCACGTCTCCGACCGCGTGGCCGTGATGTATCTGGGCAAGCTCGTCGAGATCGCCGACGCGAAGGTCATCTATGACGACCCTTTGATGCCCTACACGAAGGCGCTCATTTCTGCCGTCCCCGTCCCCGACCCGGAACTCGAAGCGACGCGCCGCCGGATGGTCTTGCAGGGCGACGTGCCCTCGCCGATCAACCCGCCGCCGGGCTGCCGCTTCCACACTCGCTGTCCCTTCGCGATTCAGGCGTGCAAAGAGGTCGTCCCCCCGCTCGCCGAGATCAAGCCGAACCATTTCGCGGCCTGCATTCGCATCAGTCCCGACCAGCCGCACATCGAAAAGGTCGCGCCGGGCGACGCGCCGGGGCTGAAGAATCCGGGGCGCGTCATCGCTCAGTGAAAGTTTCCCCCGATTCGATATATTAAATAGGTTGAAGGGGCCGCCCGCGGCCCCCGCCGCGTGCAGGAGCCGGGCCGAAGGGGCCTGAAACTCTTGTTTAATTGCGTGCGGGAACCTATACTTGCGGTTGAAGGGCGGCGGCTTCCTCTGGGCTTCGTCCGCTCAGTTCGGGGAACGTTTCGGCGGCCCTCGCGCGCCACGGACTCTCCGGGCCGACTTGCCCCTGCTACCGCATTTCGGGTTTCCGACATCCAGTTGCCACGACAGTTAATGGACAACACCGCCCCTGCCCCAGAGCGTGCTGCCCAGCGAGCACACACCTCTGCGCCGCCGCCCGACTGGGTCGAGTCTCAGAACGAACTCGCCGCCGGTTCGGGCCTCGCGCTGCTTC
>DASTQX010000243.1:0-9388 GCA_035761505.1 Pyrinomonadaceae bacterium | reverse complement strand
GTCGCGCGCCGCGACGCGGGCGGCGCGGCCTCAGCCGCGAGCCAGTAAGAAGAGTGAGAGGCAAGGGGCCGGAGGCCGGAGACTTGTTAAGAAAGCTACTTTCGACAAGTCCCCGGCCTCCGGCCCCTTGCCTCATTTTTTTCCCATTTTCGCGCGCCGACGCCTTGACACGCGGTTGTCAGGCTGTGTAAATTGCTCGCCTACCTGGCAGAACGGCAGGTGATTGGCGGATCACGCGGGTGATCCACGGGCATGAGGAAAACTCGAAAATTTTCAGTAGCCTCTTTATCTCTGAATTTCGTCGGCTCGCATCCCCCGCCTCAAATCTACCGGCTCCGTCAATCACTCACAAGCCACGTCGCAGTAGCCTCCGACGAACGCTCGCGCGCAAAGTGACTTCGCCCGCGCCACACGTCGAGGGTTTACCGCCGGGGAGGCGCGGAGCAGCAGAGCGCCAAAAATTCCAGCAGGAGTCCGACAGGAGTTCGCATGTCAACTGAAGAGACCAAGCCGTCGAACGGCGAAACCACCAACGAACAAACGGCGCCCGAAGCCGCGCCGGGCGAAGCGTCCGAGCGCGGCGACGCGGCGGCAGGCAACACGTCCGCCGCCCCTTCAAACAGCGCCCCGTCGGGCGCTTCGACGGCCACCGCGCCCGCCAGCAACTCAACCGAAGATTCGACAGGGTTCGGCACGCTGCCGGGCGCTTCGCCGCCCGCGCCGAGCGCCCCGCCCCGTGCGGCGGCGTCGGCATCCGTGGACGACGATGACGACGACGACGAAGGCTCGCGCGGCGGGGGCGACTTCGACTTCGGCGCGATGCTCGACCAGTACGAGCAGGAGCAGGCCGCCTTTCAGGAAGGCTCGGTCGTGCGCGGCACCGTGGTCGGCGTCAACGAGCGCGCCGTCGTCATTGACTTCGGCTTCAAGTCCGAAGGCATCGTCCCGCTCGAAGAGTTCACCGACGCGGGCGAGCTGACTGTCAAGCGCGGCGACGAGGTCGAGGTGCTCATCAAGGCAATGGAGTCGCAGGAAGGCGTGCCCATCCTCTCGCGCGCCGACGCGGTGCGGATGCGCGCGTGGGACGTGTTGGAGCAAGCCTACCGCGATGGCACACCCGTCAAGGGCCGCATCGTCGAGCGCGTCAAGGGCGGCCTGCGCGTGGACGTGGACGGCGTGGCGGCGTTCCTGCCCGGCTCGCAGGTGGACATCCGGCCCGTGCGTAACCTCGAAGCGCTCCGCAATCAGGAGATCGAGGCGAAGGTCATCAAGCTCAACCGCAAGCGCTCGAACGTCGTGCTCTCGCGCAAGGCCATCCTCGAAGAGGCCAACGAGGGGCGCAAGGGCGAGACCTTGAATCAACTCGAAGAGAGCATCATCGTCGAGGGCCAGATTAAGAACCTGACCGACTACGGCGCGTTCGTCGACCTCGGCGGCATTGACGGCCTGCTCCACGTCACGGACATGAGCTGGGGCCGCTTGCAGAACCCGGCGGAGCTGTTCCGCGTCGGCGAGAACGTGCAGGTCAAAGTCTTGAAGTTCGACAAAGACCGCGAGCGCGTCAGCCTCGGCTACAAGCAGCTTCAGCCCGACCCTTGGGAGTCGGTCGAGGAGCGCTACCCGAACGGGATGCGCCTTCAGGGCAAGATTGCCTCGGTCACGGACTACGGCGCGTTCATCGAGTTGGAGCCGGGCGTCGAAGGGCTCGTCCACGTCTCCGAAATGACTTGGTCGAAGCGGATGAAGCACCCCAGCAAGATCGTCAACGTGGGCGACACGGTGGACGTGGAAGTTCTCGGCGTTGACCCGAAGGCGCGGCGCATCAGCCTCGGCATGAAGCAGACGCAGCCGAACCCTTGGGAGTCTCTGCGCGAGCGCTACCACATCGGCGACCACGTCTCGGGCCGCGTCCGCAACCTGACCGACTTCGGCGCGTTCGTCGAGGTCGAAGACGGCGTGGACGGCCTCGTCCACGTCTCGGACATCTCTTGGAACAAACGCATCAAGCACCCCGGCGAGGTCTTGAAGAAGGGCCAAGAGATCAACGCCGTCATCACCAACATTGACACGGAGAACCGCCGTCTCTCGCTCTCGATCAAGGACACCGAGCCGAGCGCTTGGGACAAGTTCATCAACGAGCACAAGCCGGGCGACATCGTTCACGGTCGCGTCACCCGCTTCGCCAACTTCGGCGCGTTCGTCGAGTTGGCCGAAGGGCTCGAAGGCTTGTGCCACGTCTCGGAGCTTTCCGACGACCGCGTGGACAAGCCCGAAGACGCCGCGCAGATCGGGCAGGAGATGGACTTTCGGATACTGCGCATCGAGCAGGAGTCGAAGAAGATCGGCCTCTCGGCCCGCGCCGCCAAGCACGACGAGCCCGTCATGGACGCGAAGAGCTACACCAGCGACGTGGGCGGCGGCATGGCTTCTTTAGGTGAACTGGCGGACTTCTTCACCAGAAGGTCTGAAGAGCCGTCCGGCGGCCCGCCCGCCGCCGAGTCCGCAAGCTCGACCGCGACTGAATCCGCCGTCGAGCCCGAAGGCGAGTCCGCCGCAGAATCCACCGCCGAACCATCCGGCGAGGCTTCCGGCGAATCCACGGGCGAGCCTGTTGCCGAAGCCTCCGGCGGTTCCGCCAGCGAACCCTCCGGCGAACCTTCGGAATCGGGTTCCGGCCAGATTCCCGGCGAGTCCGAGGGCGAAAGCAACAACGCCTAAAAGGCTCTCCGTCAGGGAGACGAAAGCGACGCGCCCGGCACGGCATCGAGAATCGTGTCGGGCGCTTTTTTGTCCCCGCCCGCGCCCCCCGGTCGCCGCTAAACTGTTGGCCGCGCGGCGTTTTACCCTTGCGGCGCGTTCGCCATTTCTGCTACCTTAAAGCCTGTCCGTCTGTCGCCCTAAAATCCTGACCTGCCCCGACGTACCGGCGGGAGCCTTTTTACCCTGAGCCCGAAGAGGTGAGAGCCACATGACGAAAGCAGAACTGGTGGAGGACGTTGCGCGCGCCGCCGAGCTGACCAAGAAGGACGCCGAGCGGCTGGTCGAGATCGTCTTCGAGAGCATCATTGACACGCTCAATCAGGGCGAGAAGATTGAGTTGCGCGGCTTCGGTTCCTTCCGCGTCCGCGAGCGCGGCGCGCGGCGCGGGCGCAACCCCAAGACCGGCGACCCCGTGGACATCCCCGCCAAACGCGTGCCCTACTTCAAGCCCGGCAAGGAACTCAAAGAACTCATCAACGAAGAGCCGGGCGGCGCTTCCTCCTCGAACGCCTCGGAGACGCCGGAGTTAGACTTTAGACCTTCGTCGAGCGGCGACGGCGAGGCGGGCGGCGGCTCGACCCCGCCTTTGATGTAGGGCGGACAGCGCAAGCAGGGGCGGGCAGGGAAGAACGTGGACAGGCTCTATACACCGTGGCGGTACGATTACATCAAGGGAGCGAGCGGCGAGAAGACCGGGCACGGCACGGGCTGCGTCTTCTGCACCATCCGCGACCGCCGCGACGAAGACGAGCAGACCTTCATCCTCCGGCGAGCCCTCTATAACTTCGTCGTCCTCAACATCTACCCCTACACCAGCGGCCACCTCATGATCGTCCCCAACGAGCACGCCGCCGAACTCACCGACCTCCCCAAAGCGACCTCCGACGAACTGATGGACTTAGCCAAACAAGCGCAAGCCGTCCTGCGCGAAATCTACCGCCCGCACGGCTTCAACCTCGGCATCAATCTCGGCCAAGCCGCCGGCGCGGGCGTCGCCGACCACCTCCACCTTCATGTCCTCCCGCGCTGGTCGGGCGACTCCAACTTCATGACCACCATCGCCGAAACCCGCGTCCTGCCCGAAGACCTTCGGGCGACCTACGATAAATTAAAGGGAAGATTCTAAACCCCAAGCTCACCCGGCGAACCGGCGTGTGAGGCGAGGCACTAGCCTTTGCCTTTGCCGGTCAGCGCTTCGTCTTCGACTTCGCCGCCTTTGCTGATGGGGACTTCGGAGGGGCGCGTGTAGCTGATGCCGCGCTCTTCGCTGTCGAGTTCGGGGCGGGGGAGCGTGGGTTGAGAGGGGTCGAGTGATGGCGGGTTGAAGCCGGGATAGTCAATGCGCGCGTGGTAGATGGCGATGAGGGAGGAGGTGATGGTCTCGCGGATTTTGGTCAGCTCGCGCAGGGAGAGGTCGCACTCGTCGAGTTGGCCGTCGCTGACGATGGCGTCGAAGATTTTGCCGACGATGGAGCGGATGTTTTCCGGGTCGGGCCGTGAGAGCGAGCGCGCCGCCGCCTCGCACGAGTCGGCGAGCATCATGATGGCGGCCTCCTTGAACTGCGGCTTCGGGCCGGGGTAGCGGAAGTCGGAGTCGTCAACCTCTTCGCCCTCGCGCGCCTCGGCCTGCGCCTTGCGCAGAAAGAAGTGGAGCGTGCGCGTGCCGTGGTGCTGCGGGATGAAGTCGGCGATCTGGCGCGGGAGGCCGATCTCCTGCGCGAGCTTGAGGCCGTAGGTGACGTGGCTCGTGATGATCTTCGCGCTCTGCGTGGGCCGCAGCCGGTCGTGTGGGTTGTGGCCCGACTGGTTCTCGACGAACATCTCAGGCGCGGCCAGCTTCCCGATGTCGTGATAGAGCGCCCCGATGCGCGCGAGCAATGAGTTAGCGCCGATGGCGCGGCAAGCCTCTTCGGCGAGTTGCCCGACGGCGTGCGAGTGCTGGTTCGTGCCGGGCGCGCGCAGCGCGAGTTGACCGAGGACGGGGAGGTCTGCGTTCGACAGCTCAAGCAGCTTCACGTCCGTCAGGATGCCGAAGAAGGACTCGTTGACGGGCAACAGCCCCGCCGTGAAGACGACCGTGAGGAGTCCCCCGGCGAGCCCGCACGCCGCCGCCAAAAGGATCGCGTTCAGGGTCAAGGGCTTCTGCGCCGCGAGCATGACGGCGAGGGCGAGCCCGACGTTGACGAGCCCGACGACGAGCCCCGCCTTCGTCACCGATTGCCGCTCGCGGTAGCGACCGATGCCGTAGATCGCCGCCGAAGAAGAGACGAGCGAGAAGCAGGTCGTGAGCATCCCGTTCGGCGCAAGCAGCCCCGCGAAGATGGCCGTCAGGACAGCCGTGATGAGCGCCAGTTGCGTATCCACCAGCAGCGTGACCAGCAGCGCCGCGGCGGCGAAGGGGATGGCGAAACTCCACAGTCCCGCGTCGTTCGTCGGCGCTTGCGTGGATTGCGCGGCGATGCCTTCGGCGACGGCGAAGCCGACGCGCAGGAGCACCAGCTCGACGAGCGCCGAGATGCCGACGAGCGTGAAGCCGCGCGCGGGCGAGAGCGGCAGCGTCGTAATCGTGCTCCGGTACTCGGTGAAGCGCCACGCGGCCCAGTAGATGGCACAGACGAAGAGGAAGATGCCGAGGTAGAGCTGCGGTCGCCGCTCGGTGTGGCTGTACTCGCGCACCGCCGCGAACTGCCGGAGCATCTGCGGCGTCACGGTGTCGCCTTCGCGCGCGACCGTCTGGTTGCGCTTGAGGACGACGATAGCAGAGGGGACGGCCCGCGCCGCCGCCGCGCGCGCGGCTTCGGTCGCTCCGGGGTTGAAGGCGACGGTCGGCCTGACGAGCGGGAGCATCGCCGAGGCCATAGACTCCAACTCGGACTGACGCCAGCCGGGGACTTGGAGGATTCTGCGGCGGAGATTCTCGCGCGCCTCGGAGAGCGAAGAGAAGTTCCTGAGCGCGACTTGTTGCTCCGACTGTGGGCCGCGACGCACTTCGACGACCTGTTCGGGCGGCCCCAGGTGCGACTCGTCGCGCGCGTCGAAGACGTAGCCGCCGCCGTACTCGCGCAGCATCCGCGTGAAGGCTTCGAGTGCGCCGGGGTCGAAGTGGTGGGCGACGACGGTGCGCGCGACCGCCTGCCGGTCAGCCCCCGCGCCCGGCCAGACCAACTCGCCCCGCTCGCCCTGCACGTTGCCGTTCACGTTCGAGGCGTTCGCGCCGCGCGCCTCGGCCTGCTGCTTGAGCGTGGCCCAGGAGGCGCGAAAACTCTGCGCGACGCTCTCGGCCTGCGCCGGGTCGAAGTCCCAGACGGGCGGCGTGGCGTTGCGCGCCGTCGCGCGCCGTTGCTCGGTCTCGCTCGCGTCGTCGGCGGTGATGTCGGCGGGCGCAATCACGTCGGCGCGCACCACGTCGCCTTCCTGATAGGCTTCGGCGGCGGGCGTCGCCGAGCGCGTCCGCGCGAGCAGGAGCGTGCTCAAAAGAGCGAGCACGAAGAAGCCGATGAGGAAGCGCGTGGTCGGGCGGAACCATCGGAAGCGACGCGCCACGTCGCGCGCGAGTTGCTTGCGCGCGACGGCGAGCGGGGAGGAGAAGCGGGGGCGTCGTCCGTGTTGGTTCATCGTGTTGAGGGTTCAGCGCGCGACCGTCGCGGCCTCCGCGTCGCGCCCGTCGTCGGGGCTCGCTTCAGCTTCCGCCTCGGCCTCGGCGTCCGTCTGCTCGCGCGCGTCGGGCTCCATCAAATCGCGCGCGAGGATTTCGCCGACGCGCTCGATGAGCGGGCGCAAGGTCGAAGGGTCGAGCGCCGAGACGGCGAGGGCTTCGCGCGCGCCTCCCTGCGTCGTCTGCCGCAGGAGGAAGTCGAGGTCTTCGGGCGCGAGGAGGTCTGACTTGTTGAAGACGACGAGGCGCGGAATGTCGGTGTGGCCGAGGTCGTTCAGAATCCTCTCGACCGATTCGAGCTGCTGCTGCCAGCGCGGGTTCGAGGCGTCAACGAGATGGATGAGCACGTCGCTGTCGTCAATCTCTTCGAGCGTCGCGCGGAAGGCGGCAATCAAATCGGGCGGCAGGTCGCGGATAAAGCCGACCGTGTCGTTGATGATGACTTCCTGCTCGCGCGGCAGGCGCAGGCGGCGCGAGGTCGGGTCGAGCGTGGCGAACATCCTCTGCTCGGCCAGCACCTCGCTCGAAGTGAGCGTGTTGAGGAGCGTTGATTTGCCCGCGTTCGTGTAGCCGACGATGGAGATAATTGGCAACTCGCGGCGCGCGCGCCCTTTCCGCCGCTGCTGTCGTCGCTGGCGCTGCGACTCGATCTCTTTTTCGAGCCGGTTGATGCGGTCGCGCACGCGGCGGCGGTCGGTTTCGAGTTTGGTTTCGCCGGGGCCGCGCCCGCCGATGCCGCCCGCGAGACGCGAGAAGGCCGAGTCGTGCCCGGCGATGAGTCGCGGCAAAAGATAACGGAGCTGCGCCAGTTCGACCTGTATCTTGCCCTCGCTCGTCTGCGCGCGCTGCGCGAAGATGTCGAGGATGAGCTGCGCGCGGTCAATGACCTTGAGGTCGGTCGCCTCCGAGATGGAGCGCACCTGCGCGGGCGAAAGCTCGCGGTCGAAGACGATGAGGTCTGCGCCGACGCGGAGCGCGCGGACCAGCAACTCGTCGAGCTTGCCTTTGCCGAGCACCGTGCGCGGGTCAACGCCCTGCCGCCGCTGGATAATCTCGTTGAGGACGACGATTCCGGCTGAAGCCGCCAGCTCTCGCAGCTCGGCCATAGACTCTTCAGCCTCCGAGACGGAGCCCGTCGTGATGCCGACGAGAATGGCGCGGTCTCTGACGGTCGCGCGGCGACCCGCGCGGCGCGTGCGCGCCATCTCCTCTTCGAGCGAATTAATCAGCTCCAGAAAATTAACGTCGAGCTGCGAAGGGACGGGCGCTTCGAGGAAGGCGTAGGGCGTCGTCTCTTCGCCTTCGGTCTCTTCGGGCGTCGAGGGCAGAAGGTGCGCGGCGCGCACGCGGCCCGGAATCCCCGTCTGGTCGTCCACGTCCACGGCGACCATCAAATCGAGACGCAGCAGCGCGAGGTCGTTGAGGTCGTCCTGTGTCAACTCCTCGCCGCGCAGGTGCGTGTGGACGGCCCGCAGGCCGCGGAAGCGGTCTTCGGCGACGCGCGTGCGCTTCAGGTCGGGCCACTCGATGCGGCGCGCGTCGCCGACGACGACGAACTCGACGTAGCCCTTGCGGTCAATGAGCGCGCCGAGCTGCCGCCGCGTCTCGTGCGAAAGCTCCGAGAGCTGGCGGGCGAATTCCGGCGTCACGATCTGCTGCGGCGCGATGCGGCGCGAGTAGAGCTTCTCGATGCGGCGGAGCTGATTCGGCTTGAGCCCTTGCGTGTTTCCGTGTACTTGACTGATGTTCTTGCCCTCCCGAAACGCCCGCGCCCTCTTTGCGCCGCACGGCAGCACGTGCCGGAGACAGCTTTGAAGACTGCCCGGCGCGTCGTTCTACGGATTCAAGTTAGAGAAAGAGGGAAGCGAGCGGTAAGAATCGGACGCTGTCTGGAACCCTTCGATGTTGCTCTCTGCGCGAACACTTCGGCTTGATCGCCTGAGCACCTGCGGCCCCGCTTGCGGGCGCAGCGAACGTCTCAAAAACTTGCGCGCATTATAGCACAGCCCCCGCAACGTCAAGCACCGAAGTCCGGCGCGGAAGCCCAAACATCTCATCCGTCCGGCGGGACACTTGATAGACAGTCTCAACACGCACGTCGTATCATGCATTCAACTGTCGCCGGAAAGTCAAAAGCGTGGATGCGGAGTCTTCGGTTCGGGACTTCGGATTCAAATCCTTGCCCGGCGTGCGCGGCGGCGGAGACTTGGTGGAGAGGTGTGATGTCGAGAGAGGCGATTATGCGGGTTAATCCGGCGGCGGCGATTCCGGGCGGCGAGGTAGCCATCGAGTGCGCGGATTACGACACGAGTAATCTGCGCGAGTGCCGCGCGAGGTTCGACGGGATCGAGGCGCGTCTGGTCGGCGTGGGGCCGAGCCGCGTGCTGGCGATTGTGCCGGAAGAGTTGGAGGGCGGCGAGACGGAAGTCGTGCTCGAAAGCGCCGACGGGGTGCGGAGCAACGCTGCGAAGGTCGTCGTCGGGAAGAAGCTCGCGGAGGATTTGCACATCGTCGCTAACCCGGCCTTTGACCCGGACGATGGCTCGCTCTACGTGACGCGCTCCGGCTCGCGCGGGCAGCGCGTGCCGGTTTCGATCTTCCGCATCGAGTCGGGCGGCGAGCTGATGAGCCTCAACGGCGAGGTCGCCAACCCGACCGGCATCGCCTTCGACCGTCTGGGTCAGATGTTCGTCACGAGCCGTTTGGATGGCACGGTCTATCGCTTCACGCCGTTTCACGAAGTCGTCCCCTTCGCGCGGAACCTCGGCGTGGCGACGGGGCTGGCCTTCGACCGCGTGGGGCGGATGTACGTCGGCGACCGGACGGGCAACATCCATCGCGTCAACGGCGTGGGCGAGGCCGACGTGTGGGCGCTGCTCGAACCCTCGGTGGCGGCCTATCACTTGGCCTTCGGCCCGGACGACAGGCTCTACGTGACGGGGCCGACCGTTTCGAGCTACGAGGCCGTGCATC
>DASTQX010000242.1:0-3987 GCA_035761505.1 Pyrinomonadaceae bacterium | reverse complement strand
GAGGGGCGCGCGGCGCGCATCGTCACGGGGCGCGACACGCGCGAGTCGGGCGGGTGGATCGAGCGGGCGTTCGACGAGGGCGCGCGCGCGGCGGGGGCCGTGTGCGAGTCGGCGGGCGTCATCACGACGCCGGGCGTGGCCTTCCTCGCGCGCACGCTCCCGGCGGACGCGGGCGTCGTCATCAGCGCCTCTCACAATCCCTTCCACGACAACGGCATCAAGATTTTCTCGCCCACGGGCCGCAAGCTCGACGACGCCACCGAGCGGCTCATCGAGGCGGACATCCACGCCGGGAGAGTCGAGGGCGCGGCGGCGGGGGTTGTTGATGAAGGAACTGCTGGCGGGCGTCGAGACGCGCGCGCGGAAGAGGAGGCGCGGGCCGAGTCTTTGAGGGCTCTTTATCTTGACTACCTCGCCGGGGAGGTCGCCAAAGGGCTCAGGCTCGAAGGCGTGGGGCTCGTCCTCGATTGCGCGAACGGGGCCGCGTTTGAACTCGCCCCGGCGCTCTTCGGGCGGCTCGGCGCGCGCGTCTCGGCCATCAACCGAGAGCCGGACGGTCGCAACATCAACCGCGATTGCGGGTCTCTGAACATGGAGGGCTTGCGGCGTCGGGTGGTCGAAGAGGGCGCGCAACTCGGCGTCGCTTTCGACGGCGACGCCGACCGCGCGCTCTTCGTGGATGCGCGCGGCGAGGTCGTGGACGGCGACGCGACGTTGTGGGTGCTGGCGAAGCACATGGAGGCGGAAGGGCGGCTCGAAGGCCGCCGCGTGGTGGCGACCGTGATGAGCAACCTCGGACTCGAACTCGCGTTGCGCGCGCGCGGCATCGAGCTTCGGCGGACGGATGTGGGCGACAAGTACGTCCTCGAAGAACTCCTCCGCACGGGCGCGAGCGTGGGCGGCGAACAGTCGGGCCACATCATCTTCCCCGGCCTGAGTCTGGCGGGCGACGGCCTCGTCACGGCAATCGCGCTCCTGCGCGTGATGCGCGAGACGGGGCGGCAACTCCACGAACTGGTCGAAGGCTTCGAGCGCTACCCGCAGGTGCTCACCAACGTCCGCGTGCGCGAGAAGCTGCCGTTCGAGGAGGTCGAGGAGATCGCGCGGTACGCGCGCGAGACCGAGGCGCAACTCGGCGCGCGCGGTCGGCTGCTGCTCCGCTACTCCGGGACGGAGCCGCTGGCGCGCGTCATGATCGAGGGGCAAAGGCAGGACGAAATCGAGCGGCTGGCGGACGGGCTGGCGGCGGTCATCCGGCAAAGTCTGGGGGCGTCCTGACCGGATTCCCCGCGAAACTTATTGCGTTCTGCCCCATGCGGCGTTAATCTTTGATGCAGTGAGCGTCCCTCCGCCTCCGGCGTCCGCAGACACATTAACACTGAGCCGCCGCGAGGCAGCTTATCCCGCGCAGACCTGCCGGGCGACTTCCAGCAGCGCGAGCAGGTTCAGCACGACCTCAACGAGAACGGTCGGCACTACATGAAATTAGCAGAGACGCGTCTGAAGGAGCCGAATGGCCCTCTGTTGCCCGCCGACGCACGCGTCTTGCGCCGCTGCGAGGCGGCGGCGGGGCTCATCCACACGGGCCAGTACGAGCCCGCGAGCGAGGCGCTGGGCGACCTCTGGCGGGGCATCGGCGTGCGCCCGAACGTCGAAGGGTTGGACAAAAAGACGGTCGCGGAGGTGCTGTTACAGGTCGGTGCTCTATCCGGCTGGATCGGCGCGAGCCGTCAGGTGTCGGGCTCGCAGAAGGCGGCGAAAGACCTTCTCAGCGAAAGCGCGTCGCTCTTCGAGAGCCTCGGAGAGTTAGACCGGGCGGCGGAGGCGCGCGGCGACCTCGCGCTCTGTTACTGGCGCGAGGGAGCGTATGACGAGGCGCGCGTCCTCCTCTCGAACGCTTTCGAGATAGTCACCGAGACGTTATCGAGGGCCGAACTCCTCACGCGCCTGAGCACCGTCGAGTTCTCGGCGGGCCGATACCACGACGCCCTCGTGCTGCTCAGGCAGCACGCCCACCTCTTCGACGAACGGGTGAGTCACACACTCAGGGGCGGCTTCCACAGCCATCTGGCTCTCGTCCTCAAGAACCTGGGCACGTCGGAAAGGCGACCCGATTACCTCGACCGGGCGATCATCGAGTACACAAAGGCCATCCACCACTACGAGCAGGCGCGTCACGAACGATACGTCGCCGACAACGAAAACAACCTCGCCCACCTGCTCCGCATGCTGGGGCGTTATCAGGAGGCGCACGAGCACCTTGACCGCGCGGGCGTGCTCTCGGTGAGGCTGGGCGATGTCGGGTTGTTGGGACAGGTGGACGAGAGTCGCGCGCGCCTGCTGATTGACGAGAAGCAGTACCGCGAAGCTGGGCGGGTCATCACGCGCGCCGTCGAGACGTTGGAACAGGGCGGCGGTTCCGCCGTTCTGGCCGAAGCGTTGACGACGCAGGGGCTCGCGTGCGCGAAGCTTGGGGATCACGACCGCTCCTTCAGCATCCTGCGGCGGGCCGTGAGCGTGGCCGAGGCGGCGGGCGCGCTCCCCAACGCGGGGCTCGCCGCGCTGACGCTCATCGAAGAGCACGGGCTGCGACGTGCCCTGCCGCCGCTCGACCTCTACGACCTCTACCGCCGCGCCGACGAGCTGTTGCGAGACACGCAGGACGCGGAGACAATCGCGCGCCTGCGCGCCTGCGCGCGCGTCGTCATGCGGCGGCTGGCAAGCGTCCAGTTCGACGACCCGAACTTCACCCTCTTCAGCGCCGTCCACGAACTGGAAGCGAACTTAATCGGGAAGGCTCTGGAAGAGGCCGACGGCAGCGTAACGAAGGCCGCGCGCCTGCTCGGCATCCGTCACCAGTCGCTCATCACCATGCTCAACGTGAGACACCGGAAACTGCTTGCGATGCGGAAGCCGAAGGGGAAGCGCAGGCGGAGCATGATCAAAAAGCACTAGGGCGACGCCCGTCAAGAGCCGCCTCTTTTTGAAACCTCTCGCCTTCCCTCACGAGGCTTCACGAAGGCGCAGGTGAGAAAAAAATACGTAGCGGGCTGTGTAAGACTTACATCTCGCTTGCGGCGTCCGCGTCAGGCGAAATCTTCGAGGCGTGAAAATCCCAGCAAAACGGCCTATTTTTAATCGTGTTGAAGTTCTACTTGCATGGCACAATCGTTGCGATGTATAGTGCGGGGCAAGAGAGACGGTTGGTGGATCCTCCGTCTCAGTGGTTGCTGGGGTGAGGACAGTAACCACACATTGGAACGGGCGCGGCATTCCCCAAGTTTGCCGCGCCTGTTCTTTTTCTACGCCCTCCCGCCCGGCTCACGCCTGCTTTAATCTGCTGACTCGACGCCGAAATTCGTCCGCGCGCGGAGCACTCTTCGACGGTTTCTTTTAGACGTTGAAGGGAGCATCGGTTATGCTCTCGTGGAGATGGATTCCGGTGAATACCGCCGCGACTACGCCGCCTACCGCTCAGCGCTTGAGCGCGAGCGCTTCGGCCAGCACTCCGGCCTCGTCACGCAGCCCGACTCGAAGCCCTTCGAGGAACGATACGCCGACCTCTGGACGCGCGAGGCGATAGAGAGCTTGCGCCTGCGGCTCGACGAGACGCCCGCGCAGTTCGAGACGGAACGCGCCGCGCTGCGCGCACTCGCGGGGGCGGCGAGTTTGAAGTTTGCGGAGAAGATCGCGCTTGAAGTTGAGGGCGAGTTGAGGCGCTGCGAGGATTCGGCGCGGTTCGACTGGCAGGGGCGGAGACTCTCTTCGGACGAAGCGCCTGAGCTTATCGCTGTCGAGACGGACGCCGCGCGCCGACGCGAGTTGGCCGCGCGTTGGTTCGGAGAGGTGCGTCGCTGCGACGACCTGCGCGCGGCCCGCCTTGAGATTCTTGACGAGGCGGCCCGCGCGCTCGGCTTCGGGAGCAGACTCGCGCTGCGCGAGAGCGTTGACGGCATCAGTCCGGGAAAGCTCTCGTCGGCGGCGGAA
>DASTQX010000241.1:0-26978 GCA_035761505.1 Pyrinomonadaceae bacterium | reverse complement strand
CAATACTATTCATAAGAGAGTGATAAGTAATGAGTGATAAGTGATAAGAGAAGACAACTTCTTTCTTATCACTCATCACTTATCACTTATCACTTCAACTTGCTCTCTTCCCCGCGCACGAGCCTGCCGATGTTGGCGCGGTGCTTGAGGATGATGAGCGCGGCCCCGGCGAGCGCCGCCGTCAGAAGCGGCGCGTGACTGGCCGCCGCCGCCGCGTCGCCGCCCGCGCGCGCTCCGAGCAGCCAGACGCAGAGCGGGAGCACCGCCGCCGCCGTCATCGAGCCGAGCGAGACGTAACGCGTGGCCCACACCACGGCGACGAAGACCGGCACCGCACAAAGCACCGCCAGCGGCGCGAGCCCTAAGAAAACTCCGAGCCCCGTGGCGACTCCCTTCCCGCCCCTGAAACCGAGCCACACCGGGAAGACGTGCCCCGCGACCGCCGCCAGCGCCGCCGCCACGACCCACCAGTTGACGCCCGCCTCGCCGCCGACCATCCAACGCGCGACGACGACCGCCAAAAGCCCCTTCAACGCGTCGAGCACGAGCGTCAGCACGCCCGCCCACTTCCCCGCGCGGCGCGTGACGTTGGTCGCCCCCGTCCCGCCCGAACCGCTCTCGCGCACGTCTCCTCCGCCCCGCACGCGCACGATCAGATAGCCGAAGGGAATCGAGCCCAGCAGATACGCCAGCAGCACGAGAAGAGCGTGAAGCATTCATCCAAGCCCCGCAAGGCAAGAGGGAAACGTCTGAACTGTGAGGACTATAACAAGCCGCCGGGCCAGCGACAAGGAAGGATAATCCGCCGCCCCCGTGGATAAATCAACCACGGGACGCCTCGACGCTTCGGCTGCTTCCGCGTCCCGAAAGACGACTTTTAAATCAGACGCCTTCGCAGGAGGTCGAGCGCGGCCTGCGACGAGCGCCAGCGAATCAGATGCCTGTCGCCGGGGAGCATGAGCCGACGGTGCTCCGTGTGCGCGTCGTCGGCGAGGGCGATATAGACGAGGCCGACCGGCTTTTCCTCCGTCCCGCCGCCGGGGCCGGCGACGCCCGTGACCGAGATGCCGAAATCAGTCCCGGCGCGTTCCTTGACGCCCTCGGCCATCGCCTCGGCGACCTCCGCGCTGACCGCGCCGCGCTCCTCAATCAGTTCGGCGGGGACGCCAAGCAAACGCGTCTTGGCCTCGTTCGAGTAGGTGACGACGCCCTCCATGAAGTAACTCGAAGAGCCGGGCACTTCCGTCAGGCGTTGCGCGACGAGTCCGCCCGTGCAGCTCTCGGCGACGGCGAGCGTGAAGCCGCTCACGGCGAGCCTGAGTCCGACGACCTCTTCGAGCTTCTCGCCGCGAAAGGCGAAGATCGAGTCGCCGAGCCTTTCCTCAATCTGCCCGGCCAAGCCGTCGAGCAGGAGTTCGGCCTCGGCGTCGGTCGTGCCCTGCGCGGTGAGATGGATTTCAATCTCGCTCCGGTTGAAGAGGATGGTGGTCTGCGGGTTCTTGTACTGCGTATAGACGGGCGCGATGCGTTCGTCCACCGCCGACTCGCCGAGCCCCGCGACGCGCAGCACGCGGCGCGCGACTCGCACGTCCCCGGCGCGGGCGGCTATCTTCGGCGCGACGAACGTCTCGAACATCGGGCGCATCTCGCGCGGCGGCCCCGGCAGGAGGACGACCGTGCGCCCTTCGTGTTCGATGAACATGCCGGGCGCGGTGCCGTTCGGGTTCGGCAGGACTTCCGCGCCCTCGATAATCATCGCCTGACGGGCGTTGATCTCCGGCATCTTCCGGCCCAAGTGGAGGAACTTGGCCCTGATCTCTTCGAGCACGCGGTCGTCGAGCGCGAGCCTGCGGCCCAGAGCGCGAGCCGCGATCTTGCGCGTGATGTCGTCTTCGGTCGGCCCCAAGCCGCCGGTCAGGACGACGACCGACGAGCGCTTCAAGGCGTCGCGGATGGCCTCTTCGAGCCGCGCGTCGTCGTCGCCGACGATGGTCTTGAGCTTGATTTCGATGCCGACGCCGTTGAGCTGTTCGGTCAGCCAAAGGCTATTCGTGTCCGTGCGGAAAGGCGTCAGCAACTCCGAGCCGACGGCGATGATTTCAGCAGTGAGCATTTTTAGCGGTTGGCTGTCGGCTGTTGGCTTTCAGCTCCTGAAGGTTTGGGATTTCAGTTCCGAGATTTCAAATTTGAGATGAGAGCTTTCGACTTCTGCTTAAGCTGAAAGCTAACAGCCGACAGCTCATCGCTCTTCGCTCTTCACGGCTTCGCATCCGCGTTGCCGAAGACCTCGACTTCGCGCACCCACATGACGAAGGGGCGGTTGGAAGGCCCCTGCTGCGGCGGCTGGACGATGCGCAAGGCTTTGGCGACGAAGGGCTCGAACTCGAAGGCGGCGCGGTCGTAGTTTTCGCCCGCGTCGAGCTTCGAGACGGTGCGCCAGCCGCCCGCGCCGTCCGGCGCTCGCAGCTCGACCGTGCGCGAAGGCATGTAGCGCTCGCGGTCGAAGCCCCAGAAGATATAGACGGCGGTGGCGCGCGTCGGGCGCTCGAACTCAAGCTCGATCCAGTGCTCCTCCGGCTTCTCGTTCGAGACCCAGTTGCCCTCGTTGTAACGCATCGCGCCGATGCGCCTCACGTCCGTCACGCCGTCCGTCAAGGGCTTCGGCCCGTAGCCGTCGAAACTCGAATCAACCTTCACGCGCGTTTCGATTCGAGAGACGGGGCCGAACGAAGGCGCGGGCGCGGGCGACGCGGAAGGCGTCGCCGCCGCGTTGGCTTGGAGCGCGGCCTCTTCGCGCGCGGCGTCGAAGTTGTGGCGGCGGATAAGGAAGACGATGGAGGCGAGGAGCGCGAGGAGCAGGAGCGAGACGGCGGCGAGCCGCAGGCCGTGCCGCCCGTGCCGGACGGTCGCGTCCTGCCGCGCGAGTTCCGAGGTCGCGGGCGACGAAGAGAGGTCGTGACCGCACGCGCGACACGTCACGTCTTCGGGCGCGGCCTCTTCGCCACACACGGAGCAGGCCGCCGTCCTGATGGGCTGCGTGTGGTAAATGTCGCCCGCCACCTCGTCGGTCACGTCGCCCACCGAGCCCGTCGTCACGTCGCCCACGGCGCGCGAGGTCACGTCGAGGCCGGGCGCGACGGCGATGTCGCCCGTGTCGCGCCCGCGCGCGCGGCGGAGCGCACGCAGAAAGTCGGCGGCGGAGGCGAAGCGTCGCTCCGGCTTCTTCTCAAGGGCGCGGCAGACGACGCGCTCGACGGCGTCCGTGATTTCCGGGTTTAGCTCTTGCGGCGCGCGCGGCGTCCGCTCGACGTGCGCGCGCAGGATTTCGCTCCGCGCCATCGGCTTCTGCGCGCCGCGCCCGCCGAAAGGCGGCTCGCCCGTCAGCATCTCGTAGAGGATGACGCCGAGAGAGTAGATGTCCGAGCGCTGGTCGAGCTGCAACCCTTCGGCCTGTTCGGGCGAGACGTAGCGCGGCGAGCCGTAGGCGATGTTGGAGGTGTCGGTGGCTTCGGCCCCGACCAGTTTGACGATGCCGAAGTCGGTAATCTTCACGCGGTCGCCGGGCGTGACGAGGATGTTGGGCGGCTTCAAATCGCGGTGGACGATGCCGCGATGGGTCGCGCCCTTCTCGTCTCGATAGACGAAGGTGTGCGCGTACTCGACGGCTTCGAGAATCTGCTCGAAGAGGTCGAGCGCGCGCTCGACGGGCAACGCGCCCTGCTCGCTTGCGATGAGCTGCGCGAGCGAGCGCCCCTCGACGAACTCCATGATGATGAAGTACGCCTGCTCGGAGACGACGTAGTCGTAGATTTTGACGATTGCCGGATGGTCGAGTTGCGCTTGGATGATGGCCTCGCGCTCGAAGCGGTGGCGCATCCGGCGGAGGTCGTGAGTCCCGCGCGGGCTGATGGACTTCAAGGCGACGACGCGCTGCAACTTCTCGTGCCGCCCTCGGTAAACGATGCCCATCCCACCGCGCCCGATGGGCTCTTCGATCAGGTAGTTGCCGATTCTTTTAGTGGAATCCATCCCGTCCCGGCCCGGCGCGGCGACCAGCAAACTCGAAGCGGACAGAGTTTAGAGCGCTTCGCTCAGTTATAGCAGAAACGGACAGGCGGCAGAAGCCCGACCGTCAGCAGAAGTCGAAAGTTAAAAAGGCAAAAGGCAAAAGTAAGAACGCTTCTTCACTTTTGCCTTTTGCCTTTTTAGCTTTCGACTTCTTACGCCGTCTTCTTCTCTTCCTCGTAGAGGTCGCGCAGCACGTCAGCGATGGGCGGCGGCGCAGTGGGCGTCGGGGTGAACGCCTGCGGCGGGCGGCTGCCCTTGTTGAGCGCGTGCGGCCCCGCGTCCCCTTCGCCGTGCGGCTGCGCGGCGGTGTGGTGGTTGAGCGCGGGCTGCGGCGCGACGGCGCGGAGGCGGGCGCGGCTCTCGTCGAGCATCGCGGCGGCGCGCGTGCGGCGGGCGCGTTCGAGGCTGCGCATGGCGGCCATCGTCTGCGGCGCTTCCGCCGGCTCGCGCTCGATGCGGCGGAGCACTTCGACGTAGCGGCGCAGTTCGGGCGAAGGCGCAAAGCGGCGGTTCTCGTCGCCCTGCTCGCTCTCGATGACGTAGGAAAGGTGTTCGACCGCCGACTCGTCGTCGCCCGCGCGGTGATAGAGCGCGCCGAGCGTGAAATAGACGAGCGGCGGCGGGTCGGGCATCAGATGCATGACGCGCTCGCCCTCGGCCACGACGTTGTGAATCTCGAAGCCGTACCAGCGCTTCTCGTCCTCGCGCAGGATTTCGTTGGCGGCGATGTAGAAGTCGAAGACGTTCTTGATGTCCTGCTGCTCGGAGCGCTGCACCGCCCGCCACACGAAGTACACGACCGTCGCGAAGAAGAAGATGACGGTCAGCGGGATGCCCATCACGCCGAGCATCGCCATGATGACGATGATCGCGAGCAGCCTCTGCGCCGTTTCCTGTCCCTTCGTCATATCTTGAAGAGCTAAATGGTGAATGGTAAATGGTGAATGGTAAATAGTGAATGGAAGTTTGATAAAAGCCATCTTTCACCATTCACCATTTACCATTTACCATTTACGGTCTTTTGATTCTCTGTCGTATCCGCTCGCCCGCCTCTTCGGTCGAGAGCGTGCCGCCGAGGTCGCGCGTCGTCTCGCCGTCGGCGATGGATTCGCGGACGGCCCGTTCGACCGCCGACGCCGCCTCGTCGAAGCCCAGATATTCTAGCATCAACCCCGCACTGAGAATAGCACCTGCCGGATTCGCCACGGATTTGCCCGCGAGCGGCGGCGCGCTGCCGTGGACGGGCTCGAACAGAGAGACTTGGCCGGGATGAATGTTGCCCGAAGAGGCGAGGCCGAGCCCGCCCTGAAGCGCCGCGCCGAGGTCGGTCATGATGTCGCCGAAGAGGTTATTCGTCACGACCACGTCGTACTGCGCGGGGTTCAAGACCATGAACATCGCCATCGCGTCGGCGTAGTGGTGGTTGGCCTCGATGCCTTCGTAACGCGCCGCGACCTCTTTGAAGACCCTCTGCCAGAGGTCGCCGCCGAAGCGCTGGACGTTCGACTTGTCGGCCATCGTCACACGCTTGCGGCCACGCGCCTTCGCGTACTCGAAGGCCGCGACGACGATGCGCTCGACGCCGCGCCGCGTGTTGTACTCCTCCTGCGTCGCCACCTCGTCCGCCGTCCCCTTCTTCAGAAAGCCGCCCGCGCCGCAGTACGCGCCCTCGGTGTTCTCGCGGAAGACAACGAAGTTGATGTCCTCCGTCCCGCGGTCGCGCAGAGGCGTGAGGCGCGGGTGGAGCAGGCGCACGGGCCGGAGGTTGATGTAGAGGTCGAGGCCGCGCCGCATCCCCATGAGGATGTCTTCGGCGTGCTGGTTCGTCGGCACGCGCGGGTCGCCGAACGCGCCGGAGAGAATCGCGTCGAAGTCGCGCGAGAGCATTTCGAGCGCGCCTTCGGGCAGCGTCACGCCTTCGTTTAAGTACTTGTCCGCGCCCCAGTCGAAGTGCGTGAACTCCAACTCGACGCCGTGCGTCTCGCGCAGGCGTTCGAGCACATGCACGGCCTCGCGCGTCACTTCCGGGCCGATGCCGTCGCCGGGCACGACGGCGATTCTTTTCGTCTTCTTGTCCGTCATCATTCGTCGAACCGTCGCGGAATCAACTCCGCGCGCACGATAAGTCCAAACTTTATCTTTTTCGTCACAGCCGTCTCTTTTAAAACGGCACGCAGAGCACGGGGACGCGCGTCCCGCGCAAGACCTTCTCGGCGGTCGAGCCGAAGAGGAGTTCTTCGGCCTCCTGCGTCGAGCGCCCGCGCGTGCCCATGACGATCATCGGGAGGTCGAGGTCGCGCGCGATCTTCAGAATCTCGACGAAGGGGATGCCCACGACGACCATCCGCTCGACGTTGGCGTCGTTCGCCTCCAAGCCTTCGAGCGCGCTCGCGAAGTTGGCCTCGGCCTGCTCGCGCAGCCGCGCCGTAATCTCCTCGGTGCTGCCCATCCCCGCCGCCACCGCGTCCTCCACGAAGTCCTTGTCAATCACGTGGAGCAGAGTCAAATCGCCGCCCGGCGACGCCAGCCCTACTGCCACGCGCACCGCGTTCAGAGAGGTCGCCGAGAAATCAACCGGAACCAGAATGTCTGTCGCCTTGAGCATCTTCAACCTCCGAAAGCTTTGGGGTCAAAGGGTAAAAGGGGAAGGGGGGAAGAGGGTCGAAGGTCAAAACCTATCCGAGCGGTGTGCTCTTCCCCTTTACCCTTTGACCCTTTGACCCTCTTCCCCTTTCCTCTTCAGTCTCTCTTCTATCCGGGGCAGGCTCGCGAGGACGACTTCGCCGACGACGGCGAGGCTGCGGGGGGAAATCTTGTCGAGCGTGTCTTCGGGCGTGTGCCAGTGCGGGTAGGTGCTGAGTTGGATGATGTCGAGCGCCGGGACGCCCGCGCTGAGGAAGGGCACGTGGTCGTCGCCGCCGACCTCCTCGGCGCGCTCCGTGAACTGCTGGCCGTGGCCCAACTCGCGCGCCGTCTCCCACACCAAGTCGCCCAGCCACTTCGTACTCGTCGTGTCGCGGCCCAAGTCGAGGTCTTTATACCCGACCAGATCGAGCAGGACGAGCGCGCGCACCCGCTTCAACTCGCCGCGCTCGCGCAGACGCTCCACGTAGCGGCGGCTGCCGTAGGTGTTGTCGGGCGAACCCGGCTGGCCGCACTCGTCCCAGTCGCGGCAGAAGGACTCTTCGCCGTCGAAGAAGACGAAGCGATAGGTAAAGTGGTTCCGCCGTTCGGAGGCCGCGAGCACGCGCGCCACTTCGAGCAGAACGCCCGTCGAGGAGCCGCCGTCGTTCGCGCCGACGAAGCGCGCGCCTTCAAAGAGCTTCGTATCATAGTGGCTGGCGACCAGCACCAATTCGCGCGTCTCGCCCGGCAACTCGGCCCAGACGTTCGCCATCTTCCGCTTGCCCAGAGGCGTCCGCGCGTCGAACTCGTCCCGCTCGACCTTGAGGCCCGAAGCCTTCAACTCCTTGACGATGTACTCGCGCGCCCGCTTCGACTCTTTCGAGCCCGCCGGTCGCGGCCCGAACTCGACCAACTTTCTGACGTGCTCGAAGGCGCGCAACGCGTCGAAGCCCGTCCGCCGCGTCGAAGAGACGACGGGCTCGACTTGCGTCCTTTCCGCCTCCTGCCGCGCCCGCACTCCCGGCGCGTCGAGCGCGCAGGCGAGGCACGCACAGACGAGGAGGAGGCGAATCAGCGTGACCTTCATCTTCAAACGAAAGACGCGGCCTCCCCTCGACCGGCGTGTCGGAAAAATCTGTGCCCGGCGGCGGCTCATGCCTGAAGGATGTCGGCCCCGTGGCGTTGGTTTCCTACGAGGGCTTCTTTGAAGTCTCGTCAACGGGCGTCGTCACGCTCGCGCGGTGCTCGGCGGGCTTGCTCACCTCGCGCTCGCTCTGTCCGAGCTTGCGCCCGCGACCGGCCAGCACGTCGAGCCCCTTCTCGATGACGTTGAACGGGATGTCAATGAGCGCGGAGAGCGCCTGATAAGCCGTGACGGCCTCGAACTCGGCGAGCGTCCTCAATTTTTGCGTGAGCGGCAGTTCCTTGAAGCCCTTGCGGAAGTCCTTGACCGTCTCTTCGGTCGTCTCCTCGCGCTCGGTCGCGGGGACGGGCCGCAGCACGAGGTCGCCGCCGCGCTCGATCTTCGTCTGACACGCGAGCCTCTCGCCCGCCAAGAGTCGTTCGGGGCTCAGGCGCTCGCGCTCGGCGGCGGTCAGCCCCGACAGCAGAGTCGCGCCCTCCTCGACCACGACGGCGCACGTGTCGCACTCGCCGCGCCCGTCGCACTCCGCGGGCAGGCGCACGCCGAGCCGCTTCGCCGCCTGCCACAGATAAGTCCCCTCGGCGACGACCCCGCCGTGACGCTCCTCGCCCACCTTCCATTCCACGTTGACGCTCATACCGAGATCACCCCCTCGCTTTCGCCGTCTCCAAATTGTCTTCCGGGAAGATTAAGAGAAAAGTACAACGCTTCGTCTCTGAGAAGCAAGGGGGGACGCGGAAGTAAGCCGGAAGCGGTGAGCAGTGCGCAGGAAGAATTTCAAATTCCAGATTTGAGATTTCAAATACTCGAACACTCGAATCCGAAAGCTGCTTACTGCTCACCACTCACTCTTCAGTGCGTGTTCGGCGCGGAGACGAAGCGGACGCGGGGCTCGGCGGCGGACTCTTCGGGGGAAGTGAAGCCCTTGCCGTGCTGGCACTGCGAGCAGACGCCGAAGATGCGCAGGGAGTGCTGCGTGGGCTTGAAATTGTGGCGGGCGACGATGGCGTCCTGGATGGCTTCGAGTTCGGCGGAGTAGAACTCGATGGTCTGCCCGCACTCGACGCAGATCATGTGGTCGTGGTGCGGGTGCTTGTAGTTGTGCTCGTAGCGCGTCCGCCCGTCGCCGAAGCGCACCTCGCGCGCGAGCCCCGCGTCCACCAGCAGCTTGAGCGTGCGATAGACGGTCGTGTGCCCGACGTTCGGGTCTTCCTCCTTGACGAGATGATAGAGGTCTTCGCTCGAAAGGTGTTTCTCCGTCCGCAGGAAGACTTCCAAGATCAACTCGCGCTGCGCCGTGCGCTTGAGGCCCGCGCGCTGGATGTGCTGGTGGAAAATTTCCTTCTCTTCGGTCATACGCCGCCCTTGCTGCCCTCCGACCTGCCGCCCGACGAGGTTTCTCTCAGTGGCCGCATTTTAACACACCCTTCCGCGCCCCCGCGAAGCCCTAATTTGAAGAGACTCCCGCGCGCGTGCTATCTTCTCGCCACAGGTGCCGGGGTGGCGAAATGGCAGACGCAACGGACTTATTCAATTGAGCACGCATGCCGGGAAACCCTTGCGTGAATGGAGTCAAAGTCGGCGAAACCTTAACGGGTCAGGCTGATGGCAACGCCGAGCTAAGGCCGGTCGGATTTTTAAACCGGCAAAGTGTAGAGACGAGACGGCTCCCTCCTAAACATCCCACACGGATGCATGGAGAAGGCATCGCCCAGACCACGAACTGCATTGAAGTAGCAGGCGGCGAAAGCCGTAGTGGTAAGAAAATCCGTAGGCCGAAAGGCCGTGCGGGTTCGAGTCCCGCCCCCGGTACCATCTAATTTATCCTCCGCGCTCAGACCTTCGATTCCCTGCTCACATCTTCAAGCGAAAGAGGTTTGCACGGCGTTCGTGCGGGCGGAGGGCGGCGTCCGGGAAGATGGATTTTATCCACGCGGATGACTTGTAAATTGTTCGTAAATAAACGGCGGGGGCGCGCACTTTAAGGGCGCGGGTCTTGTAGAATCCCGGCGTCGAAAACAGTCGTCGAGAAGTCGCGGCGGGCGTCGCACGTTTCAGGCTCTCATCCCTCAACTCGAAACCGTCCTTTCAGGAGACAAAGACATGAAAAGAATTATCGGCCCCTTCAGACGAGTCGCCGCCCACGGCGCGCTCGGATTGCTGGCGCTGCTCGTCGTCGCCCTCCCGGCCCACGGTCAGGCTTACGGGCAGAACGCGGGCGAGACGCTTCAGCGCCTGACCATCAAGTCCGAGGTCATGGGCGAGGAGCGGTTGATCCTCGTCCGCACGCCCGCCGGTTACGAGCGCGGGAAGGCCCGCTTCCCCGTCATCTACATGACGGACGGCGAGGCGCATCTGGCGCACACGGCGAGCACGCTCTCGTTCCTCGCGCGCAACGGTCGCGTGCCGGAGATGATCGTCGTCGCCATCCAGAACACGGATCGCACGCGCGACCTCACGCCGACGAAGGCCAACATGATGCTACCGACGACGGGCGAGCTGCGCTTCCCGACGAGCGGCGGGGCCGACCGCTTCCTCAAGTTCATCGAGACGGAGCTGATTCCGCAGATCGAATCGAAATACCGGACGCAGCCCTTCCGCGTCTTCGCGGGCCACTCGTTCGGCGGCCTCTTCGCCGTCAACGCCTTGCTCACGCGCCCCGACCTCTTCAACGCCTACATCGCCGTCAGCCCCTCGCTCCAGTGGGACAACGAAGTGATGTTGAAGCGCGCCGAGGAGTTCTTCAAGAGCCGGAAGGAGTTCAAGAAGACGCTCTTCTTCACGCTCGGCAACGAGCCGGGAGGCATCGGCGAGGGCTTCGTCCACTTCAAGGAACTGCTCGCGCGAGTCCAGCCGCAGGGCTTCGAGTGGAGCGCCGAGAAGATGGACGACGAAGACCACGGCTCGGTCGTGCTGCGGAGCCACTACGCGGGCCTGCGCAAAATCTTCGACGGCTGGCAGTTGCCCAGAGACCCCGCGACGGGCGAAGTCGCGGGCGGACTGGCCGGGGCCGAGGCGCACTACAAGAAGCTCTCGCAGAAGCTCGGCTACACCGTCGCCGTCCCCGAAAACCTGATTAACGAGATCGGCTACCGCTTGCTGGGCGCGGGGAAGACGGAGGAGGCCATCGCCGCCTTCAAGACGAACGTCGAGCGTTATCCGCAATCGGCGAACGTCTATGACAGCCTCGCCGAAGCCTTCGAGAAGACGGGCCGCCTCGACCTCGCGAGGCCGAACTACGAAAAGGCCGTCGCCCTCGGCGGCGAGAGCAGCGACCCGAACCTCGCCGTCTATAAAGCCAACCTCGACCGCGTCTCCGAGAAGTCGAAGCAGAACACCAACGCGGCGGGCGGCAATAAATAGCCTCCGCGCTCGACGAGTTGAAGACGGGGCAGGGTCTCTCGGCCTCGCCCCGTCTCGATTCTCTTCCCTCCCCGCCGCCTCACGCCCGCCGTTCGCCGCACGTATCTTCGCGCTCGCTGCAACTTCCGCGCACGTACCTTAAAAGTTCAGCCGCCGCCGCGCCGAGATGGATTAAACTGTGCGGAGAGTTCGCGGGACGAGATTGAGAAAGCCTTCGGAGTCGAGCCCTGACACCTTCGCCGATGACAGACGGTCACGAAAACCTCGAAGCAGCCGCCCCGGTCGGCGGCAGGACTTGGCCGCGCGGGCGCTGGTTGAAGTGGTGCGCGGTCTTCGGCTTCTGGTGCTTCTTCGGTTTCGTGTCCGGCTTGCAGAGTTACATCGGGGCGCGCTCCGAAGGGATGGATCATTCGTTCCTTCGTTTCTGCGTCTGGCAGTTGCTCGGCTGGTGCTTCTGGGGGTTGCTGACGCCGCCGATACTCTGGCTCGGCCACCGCTTCCCGCTTGGGCGCGAGCGCTGGGCGCGTGCGGTGCTCGTGCACCTCTCCGCCTTCGCCGTCTTCACCGCCGTCCACCTCGCGTTCTTCACCTACATCACCAACATGATTCGGCCCTTCGACGTGATGACCAACGAGCGACCCTTCTGGGATTCGTTCGTCGGGCGGCTGACCTATCAATCACATCTCGAACTGCTCATCTACCTCGCCACGCTCGGCGTCGGCTACGCCTTCGACTACTACGACAAGTACCGCGAGCGCGAGTCGCGCGCCGCGCAGCTCGAAGCGCAGCTCGCGCAGGCGCAGTTGCAAGCCTTGCGGATGCAACTGCACCCGCACTTTCTCTTCAACACGCTGAACGGCATCGCGGGGCTGGTGCGCGACCAGAAGAACAAGGCGGCGGTGAACATGATCGCGGGTTTGAGCGACCTTCTGCGCTACACCCTGGAGAACGCGGGGCGGCAGGAGGTTCCTTTGCGCGAGGAGTTGGACTTCCTCGAACTCTACCTCGACATTCAGCAGATGCGCTTCTCCGACCGCCTCGCCGTGCGGATCGAGGTCGCGCCGGAGACGCTCGACGCGCTCGTGCCGAGCCTCATCCTCCAACCGCTCGTCGAGAACGCCATCCGCCACGGCGTCGCGGGCCGCGCCTCGGCGGGCACGGTCGGCGTGAGCGCCGAGCTTGAGTACGGGCTTCTCAGAATCAAGGTCTATGACGACGGGCCGGGACTGCGCGAGGACTGGACGACGCCGGAGTCGGCGGGCGGCGGCATCGGCCTCGCCAACACGCGCGCGCGGCTCGAACAACTCTACGGCGTGCGCCACGGCTTCACGGTGCGCAACCGCGCGCGCGGCGGCGTCGAAGCGACGCTCGCCATCCCTCTCCGACTGGCGACCGCCGAGACTTAAAGGCGACCGAAGCGACGATGGCAAAGGCGAAGAGGAAGATTAGAACCCTCGTCGTGGACGACGAGCCGCTCGCGCGGCAGAACCTGCGCATCCTCCTCAAAGCAGACCCGGACATCGAGATCGTCGGCGAGGCGGGGAGCGGGCGCGAGGCCGTCGCGCTCATCCGCGAGCACTCGCCCGACCTCGTCTTCCTCGACATTCAGATGCCGGAGATGACCGGCTTCGACGTGCTCGACCAAATGGACGCGGCCCAAATCCCCGCCGTCGTCTTCGTCACCGCTTATGACAAGTACGCGCTCCGCGCCTTTGAAGTCCATGCGCTCGACTACTTACTAAAGCCCTTCGACGACGCGCGCTTCGAGAAGGCTCTGCGCCGCGCGAAGCAGCAGATCGAGCAGCGCGAAGTGAGCGAGCTGAGCCAACGCCTCGTCGCGCTGCTCGAAGACCGCGACGGCGCGCGCGACGCCGAGAAGCCCGCGCGCCCGCAGCACCTCACGCGATTGTTGATAAAGTCGGCGGGCCGCGTCTTCTTCCTCAAGGCCGACGAGATTGATTGGATCGGGGCCGAGGATTACTACGTCAAGCTCCACGTCGGGCCGAAGGGCCACTTGCTGCGCGAGACGATGAACGACCTCGAAGCGCGGCTCGACCCGCAGAAGTTCATGCGCGTCCACCGCTCGGCCATCGTCAACCTCGACCGCGTGAAAGAACTCCACCAGCACTTCAACGGCGATTACGTCGTCGTCCTCCAAGACGGCACGGAACTCAAGCTCAGCCGCAGCCGCCGCGAGCACCTTCAGACGCTCCTCGGAACGGGCCGCCTCTGACCCACTCGCCGCCGCCGTTCCCTGCAATTCCGCCGCGCCTCACTGCAATTCAAAACCCTGAGCGCAGAGAAGGCCGTAAGCTCTCCTTACGTCACGTTAATTTGATAAGGAGAAAGTCTGATGCAGAAAACCTTCTCGGCAATCACGATGCTCGCCCTCTTCGCGCTCGTCGGCTGCGCCTCCGCCGTCGGGACGAAGGCGCAAACTCAGAAACAGCCCGCGCCGCAGCAGAAGGACGGCCCGCGCAACCTCGCCATCTACATCTTCGACGGCGTGCAGATTATTGACTACACCGGCCCCTTCGAGGTCTTCGGGCAGGCGCACACGAAAGACGGGCACATGTTCAACGTCTTCACCGTTGCGGAGAAGTCCGCGCCCATCACGACCGCGATGGGCATGACCGTCGTCCCCAAGTACACCTTCGAGACGATGCCGAAGGCGGACGTGCTGCTCCTGCCCGGCGGCGGCGTCAACCCGCACTTGGAGAACGCTTCGGTCATCAAGTGGGTGCAGCAGACCGCCGCCGGGGCCGAGTACGTGATGTCGGTCTGCAACGGCGCTTTCTATCTCGGTAAGGCGGGGTTGCTCGACGGCCTGACGGCGACGACCTATTACGGCTTGATTGACGAGTTGCGCGTGCTCGCGCCGAAGGCGCGCATCGTCACCGACCAGCGCTTCACCGACAACGGCAAGATCGTCACGACCGCCGGGCTCTCGTCCGGCATTGACGGCGCGCTCCACCTCGTCGAGAAGATTGCGGGGCGCGGCAAGGCGCAGGAGATCGCGCTCAACATGGAGTACAACTGGCAGCCCGACCTCGCCTACGCGCGCGCCAGCTTCGCCGACCGCCACCTCCGAAAAATCATCGGGCGGCGCGGCTTCGACCTCCCCTCGGCGACCGCTTGGAGCGTCACGGGGCAGCAGGGCGCAAACGACCGTTGGGAGAAGAACTGGGAAATCCGCACCGGCGCGTCCGCCGCCGAGCTTTTGAAAGTGATTGACGCCAAGCTCGCCGAAGGCTGGACGAAAGTCCCCGCGAAGGACGCCTCGGCCAACGCGACGCGCACGCGCTGGAGCTTCAACGACGAGGACGGCAAGGGCTGGAGCGCCGCCTCCATCGTCCAACCCGTCAGCGGCCAGCCGGGAGCCTACCGGCTCACCATCCGCCTCGCCCGCAACGACGTGGCCGCGCAAGCGCAACTCGACTAAAGAGACGATGAGCGCGGAACGCGGAGCGATGAACTGAAAGACAAGTGCTTCTTGCTTCTCAGTTCGTCGCTCCGCGTTCCGCGCTCGTCATCTCTCTTTTACGAGGGCGGCGTGTTCGATCTCTCTCAACTCCGCTTGGCCTTCGCGTCCGGCTTGAGTAATCCGTACAAGAGAAGGTCAACGACGCGCGCCGTCTCGACCGCCACGTCCTCGCGCTTGCCCAACTCGCGCGCGCTGAGGCTGTAAGGCAAAAGCGCGTTGGTCGCCGTCAGCATCGTGCGCGCCGTCGAGGCCGCATCGCGCAACTCGAAGAGCCCTTCGCGTCTCCCTTCGCGCAGAACGTCGGCGATGATTTGCGACTCTTCTTCAAAGTGCCGCCGCCGGCGCGTGAGCAGGCCGGGCCGGAGCGCAGCCAGAAGGTCGCTCAGGCTCTCGGTGTAGTGCTGCACGCTGTCGAAGCGGAAGAGGACGCGGGCGAGGAGCATCTCGCGCAGGCGCGTGGCCGGAGAGGTTTCGCGCCGTGCGATTGTGGAGAGCTGACCTTTGAGGCGTTCGACGATGCGGTCAACGTGCGAGAGGACGACCTCTTCCTTGCTGGGGAAGTGCAGGTAGATCGTCCCCTTGCCGATGCCGACCTCCTGCGCGAGGTCTTCCATCGTCATCTTCTTGTAGCCGTAGCGCGCCAGCAGGCGGTCGGTGGCGTCGAGGATCAAGTCGCGGATGTCTTCGCGCGTGGCGATGGCTCGCATAAAGGGGCTTGCGGGGCGGCTCGGTGATCGGAGTTTAAAATCGGTCAGAGTATCAAGTGCGAGGGCGCGGGCTGTCAAACGCGAAGGCGTTGGATGTTGATGGAGGGGCTGCTGACTGAACCGCCTCTGCTTGAGGCGAGTGACGAATCACTTCTTCTTCCTTTTGCCCTTGACGACTTTCTCGTTCGTCTTCTTCGCGCTCTTCGGGGCTTTCGCGCCCGTCTTCTTCTTCTTCTCGGTCTGCGGGGCTTTGGCGACGGACTTTCCTTGCAGGACTCGCTCGACGGCCTTCGCTGCGGGTGGGCGGCCTTCGGGGAAGACGTAGATGTGGTAATGGTCTCGGAGTTCGCGGAGCGCTTCGACGCGGCCTTCGCGTTCGAGACGCGCGACCTCCGCCATGACGAACTCCTGCTCGGCGGCGGTCATGTAGCGATAGTAAACGTCGAAGGCGAGGCCCGTGGTGTGCGGCGGCGGGGCGGCGTCCGCCGCGTTCGGGTTGCCGGATTCGCGCAGGAGCCGCTGGTACTCCTCAGTCCTGACGAGCGAGGTGATGGGCAGAGGCCGGTTGAACTTCTCCTGATACGAAGTCCCAAGTTCTTGGACGACGGCGAGGGCCGCCGGGCGGATGTGCGTGAGGAGCCGGGCCTGAAACTCTTTCGACGAGTTTGCGTCCGCGAGGTCGTAGGCTCGGCCTCCGAAGTCGCGCGCGAGCGAGGCGAGCACGGCGTACTCGGCGAAGAGCGCGCCCTTCTTCTGCGGCGTGCCGTAAGAGCCGACGAGGAGCGACTGTTGCTCCTTCGTCTCCTTCAAGGCTTTGCGCCTCGCGGCGATGTCTTTGCCGAGAGTCTGGCGCGTCTCCCTCTCTTTCCGGGGCGTCTCTTTGAGCTTGGCGTCGAGGTCTTTCAACTCGGCTTCGAGCCGCGTGCGCTCGTCGGCGAGGAATTTCTCGTGCGCCTCCAACGCGGCCTCGTCGGCGAAGAGCGGCACGCTCTTGCCGCGCCTCACTTCGTAATGCGTAACGCCGCCGACCGCCGAATAGCCGACGCCGTAGAGCACGTAGCCGCGACCGAGTTGCGGCATCTCGACGTACTCTCGGCCCGCGACGATCATCTCGGCCAACTCGGCGTAGTCGTGCGGCGAGCGGATGCCCGCCTCGTCCGCCGAAGCCTTCTGGATGGCGAGGAAGCGGCGCGAGTTGCTGTACTGCTTAAGCTCCGAGGGGATTTCTATTTTGGCCTGTCGGCCCGTCGGCTCGCCGCGCTCTTCTTCGAGTTTCTTGACGGCCTCGGCGTAAGGGTCTGGCGTCGGCGTGGGCTTGCCCGTGATGGCAACGCCGACGTTCTCGGCACTCTGCCGCAGGCGGCGCGCGGCGTCCGGGTTGGAAGTGAGATAGATGAGAGAAGCGACGGACGCGACGCCGAGCAACGCGACGATGGACAAGCGAAGTGACGGGGAGTTACTTCGTCTGAGCTTCTGTTCCGGCGCTCTCTTCGCGCCGCCGCCGTCCGCCGGGACTTGAGGCGTCGCCGCCTCTCTCGAATCGTCCCGCTCACCCGCTCGCCCCTCGTGCCCCTCGTTCATGCTTTGAATATAGCACGCGGGGCGCGCGGCTGACTTTCGGCCCGCGAGTCGTCAGGCGGCGGTCTGTTCGCGCGCGCGTCTCGCTGCGGGGTCGAAGTCTCGGAGCGAAGGAGAGAGGGGCGTGCCTGCCGCAAGGCGCGGGTCGGGGATGACTTCGCCCGCGCTCAGTGTGAGCGGGATGACTCCGGCCCAGACGGGGAGCGCGTAATCATCCTCGTCGTCAACGGGCGGGCCGGTGCGTACTTTGGCCGAGGCTTCGTCGAGGCGGAGCGCGAGGACGAGTGTGGCGTTCAACTCCTGACGGCTCGGCTGGCGCACCTCGTCCCAGCGCGCGGGCGCGACGTGCTCGGTGAAGGCGCGCAGCGCAGAGAGTTTCTCTTCGTCGCTCTCGACGACGCGCGCCCTGCCGAAGACGACGACCGAGCGGTAGTTCATCGAATGATGAAAGGCCGAGCGCGCCATCACGAGCCCGTCAACGAGCGTCACGGTGACGCAGACCTCGACGCCCGCGCGCAGGGTCTTCAGCATCCGGCTCGCCTGCGCGCCGTGGACGAACAACTCGTCGCCCGCGCGCCCGTAGGCCGTGGGGATGACGAAGGGCTGCCCCTCGACGACGAAACCGACGTGGCAGACGAACCCTTCGTCCAGAATCCCGTACACTGTCTCGCGGTCGAACGCGCCCCGCTTCGGCAGGCGCTTGAGCGTCGTCCGCTCGGTTGGCGTCAACTCGATCATCTTGTCGTCAGACTCCTTTTCTCTCGTCAAGCACCGACACTCTAGCAAAGATTGGCCCGGCGACAAGCGCCATTTTTCGCTGGCTTCGGGGGGCCAATTTCTTCTAACATGGGGCGCGTTATGACAAAGCTCTCGACGGCCTTACCGTTCGCCGCGGGCGCGCTCGAAGCGGGCGCGGGCGTGCCGCTCTACAGGCAGCTTTACGACGACATCCGGCGCGCGATTCTGGCCGGGCAGTTGAAGGCCGGGACGCGCCTGCCTTCGACGCGCGAGCTGGCCTCCGACCTCCGCGTCTCGCGCAACACGGTGATGAACGCCTTCGAGCAGCTTCTCTCCGAGGGCTACGTCGAGGGGCACATCGGCTCCGGCACTTTCGTCTCGCGCATCCTGCCCGACGAACTGCTCAACGCGCGCGCGGGCACGCGCCGCGCGCGAGGCACGCGGACGGAGAGGCGCGCCCTCTCTTCGCGCGGCGCGCTGCTCGCCGCGACGCCCGTCAACGCCTCCCGCTTTGAAGGGCGCGCGCGCCCCTTCCGACCGGGCACGCCAGCGCTCGACTCCTTCCCCTTCGAGACTTGGGCGCGGCTGACGGCGAAGCACTGGCGGCGTCCGCGCCGAGACCTTCTCAACTACGGCGACCCCGGCGGGCACGCGAGGTTGCGCGCGGCGATTGCCGCCTACCTCGGCACGGCCCGCGCGGTGCGTTGCGAGCCGGAACAGGTCATCGTCGTCGCGGGCGCGCAACAGGCGCTCGACCTCGCGGCGCGCGTGCTGCTCGACCCCGGCGACGCCGCTTGGGTCGAAGAGCCGGGCTACCTCGGCGCGAAGGGTGCGCTGCGGGGCGCGGGCGCGCGACTCGTCCCCGTGCCTCTGGACGAGCAAGGGATGAATATAGAAGCGGGCGCGAAGTCGGAGCCCTCGGCGCGGCTCGCCTACGTCTCGCCCTCGCATCAATACCCTTCGGGCGTGACGATGAGCCTGCCGCGAAGGCTCGCGCTCATCGAGTGGGCGAGCCGCGCGGGCGCGTGGATTTTAGAGGACGATTACGACAGCGAGTACCGGTATGCGGGCCGACCGCTGGCCGCGTTGCAGGGGCTCGACACGGAAGGCCGCGTCATCTACATCGGGACTTTCAGTAAGGTGCTCTTCCCCGCCCTCCGCATCGGCTACATGGTCGTACCCGCAGACCTCGCGGGCGCGTTCTGCGCCGCGCGCGCGCTCTCAGACCGACACTCGCCGACCGTCGAGCAACTGGTGCTCGCCGACTTCATCGAGGAGGGACACTTCGCGCGCCACGTCCGGCGGATGCGCGCGCTCTACGCGGCGCGGCAGGAAGTTCTGGTCGAGGCGGCGCGCCGGGAGTTGCGCGGGCTGCTCGAAGTGGAGACCGCAGCCGCCGGGCTGCACGTGCTCGGCTGGCTCCCCGAAGGCACGGACGACCGTGAGGCGGCGCGCGCGGCTGAAGCGCACGGCGTTGACGCGCAGCCGCTCTCGGCCTTCTGCCTCCTGCCGCCGAAGAGGAGCGGCCTCGTGCTCGGCTACGCCGGATACGACGCCGAAGAGATACGAGCGGGCGTCAAGCGACTGGCCGAAGCACTCCGCTCGTGCGCGCGCCCGCGAAGCTCAAAGCGGAGTGCTTCGGCTGGGGCGGGCGAGGCGGGCCGCGCGTCCGGCGGCCCCGTGCGAAGATGAAATTGAGTCTCCCTTCCGCCGACGACGCCGAAGGCTTCCAACGTCACTTCGACTCCGAAGCGTGGCGGCAGGCGGCGGCGCTCGTCTGCGCGCGCCACCGCGTCCCGCACGCGACGCTGCGCCGCTCGCCGCAGGGCGAAAACGTCATCTTCTTCGCCGACGAACGTTTCGTCATCAAAATCTATTCGCCTCTCCGAAGTCAGCACGCGCGCGAACGCGCCGCGCTCGGATTCGCTTCAGAAGCGCGCCTCTCAATCGAGACGCCCGAAGTCGTCCACGCGGGCGAGTTGGAGGGCTGGCCGTACATCGTGATGACGCGGCTGGACGGGATTTTGATGCGCGAGGTGTGGCCCACGGTCGAGGCGCGCGAGCAACTCGAAATCGTCTCGCGCCTCGGCGTTGCGATGCGCGAGTTGCACGCCCGTCCCGCGCCGCTCTCGCCGCCTGAGTTGAACCGTGACTGGCGAGGCTTCGTCGAGAGTCAGGCGCGCGCCTCCGTCGAGCGGCAGCGCGCGTGCGGCGCGAACCCTGAATGGCTTGAGAGTCTGCCCGCGTATCTCGACGAAAGGCTCGAACTGCTCCCGGCGAGTTTCGAGCCCGTGCTGCTCCACGGCGACGTGCATCCGGGAAACGTGCTTCTCAGGGAACGCGGCGGGCGTTGGGAGGCGGCGGCGCTCTTCGACTTCGGCGACTCGTTCTGCGGCTTCCGCGAATACGAGTTCGTCGCGCCCGGCGTGCTCATGGTGCAGGGCCGCCGCGAGTTGCAGAGGGCGTTGCTCTCGGCCTACGGTTACGTGGAAGCGGAACTCGACCTTCGTTTGCGCGCGCGCCTGATGCTTCTCACAATCCTCTACGAGTGCAGCGATCTCCGGAAGTACGCCCTCCGCCTCGCGCCTTCCGCCGTCAACCTCTCACTCGCGGAACTCGAAGCCGCCATCTGGACTTTCGCGGACGACTAGCGCCGCCAGAGTTTTTGCGAGGGGATGCGGAGCGCGCGGTTGAACTTGCTGGACGCGTTCTCCCACGCGACGACTTCCGTCAGCTCGACGAGTTCGTCGTCGGAATAGAACGCGCGGAGGCGCGCGAACAGTTCGTCGCTCACCTCAAGCCCGGTGACGGTCATGGCGTCGGCGTATTCGAGCGCCGCGCGCTCCGCGTCCGTGTAGAGCGGACTCCGCGCGTAGTCCGGCAGGGCGTCTATCTTCTCCGTCGTGATGCCGAGTTCGCTGCCGACCGCAGCGTTGATGTCCTGTCAAAACTCGCAGCCGTTGAGCGCGGCCACGCGGCGGTTGAGAAGCGCTTGGAGCCGCGCGTCAACGAGCCCCGAAGCCTCAATCCCCTGCCACATCCCGCGCGCCGCGCGGAAGATCGAGGGCCGCCGCGCGTAGGCGAGATGATTGAGCAGCGGCGAGCCCCAGCGCTTCGCCTGCGCTTCGAGCACGCGGCGGACGTAAGCGTCCTCGACCTCCAAAGGGTTCACGCCTTCGATTCGCATCTTCCGTTTTGTTCCTTTCCCGCATCATAAATTCCGGCGGCAGCCTGATTGTACGGGGCCGCGCGCGCGAGGCGAAAGAAGCAGAAGACGCCCGCCGCGAGAAACGGCGGGCGTCTTCTGCTTTGCGTCTTCGTTAAGGCGGCTTCGTTCCGAGCCGTCGAGGAGGCGAACCACCGGCACTCTCATCCGTCGCCCGCGTCCCGCTGCACGCTGTCGAGCGTGTCGCCGCTCAGAATCGTGCTCATCCCTTCGTTCTCTTCGACCGAGGTCGGCGCGTCCGGCTCGGCGGCGTCGCCGCGCTCGGCCCTGCGGCCCTCCGACTCTTCCAAGTCTTCCGCATCTTCTTCGTCCGGGCCTTCGCTCACGTCCATTTCGTCCCTCCTCTTAAGAAAACTCTGCCGCGCGCAACGACGCTTCAGTACTTCGGCACGGTCGGGTCAACGTCGTTCGACCAGGCGGTGATGCCGCCCTTGAGGTTGACGAGCCGGCCCTTGAAGCCCGCGCTCTTCAGCGCCTCGATGGCCTTCGCGCTGCGCCCGCCCGCCTTGCAATGGACGATGGTTTCGCGCCCCTCTTCGATCTCGTCCTTGCGGCTCACGACCTGCCCCAGAGGGATGAGCTTCGTGCCGGGGAGGCGCGCGATGTCGAACTCGTTGGGCTCGCGCACGTCAATGATTTGCAGATCGTCGCCCCTGTCGAGGCGCTCTTTCAACTCGGTCGCGGTAATCTCTTCCATCCGTGGTTTCTCCTCCGTCTGTGTCGGCGTCTGCCGCGCCTCTCCGGCGGCGGTGCTCGGCAGGCCGCAGAACGCCTCGTAGTCAATCAACTCTTTAATCGTCGCGCCCTCGCCGCACACCGGGCACGCGGGGTCTTTTCTCAACTTCAACTCGCGGAAGCGCATCTTCCATGCGTCGAAGAGGAGCAGGCGATTTATCAGCGGCTCGCCGTCGCCGAGGATGAGCTTGACGGTCTCGTTGGCCTGAATCGCGCCGACGATGCCGGGCAAGACGCCGAGCACGCCGCCCTCGGCGCAACTGGGGACAAGGCCCGGCGGCGGCGGCTCCGGATAGAGGCAGCGATAGCACGCGCCCCTCTCGGCCCAGAAGACGCTCGCCTGTCCCTCGAAGCGGAAGATGGAGCCATAGACGTTGGCCTTGCCCGTCAGCACGCACGCGTCGTTGACGAGGTAGCGCGTCGGGAAATTGTCCGTGCCGTCAACGACGATGTCGTAGTCGCGGAATAACTGAAGCGCGTTCTCGCTCGTCAGCCGCGTCTCGTAAGCCTCGATTTTAACGTGCGGGTTGATGTCTCGGAGGCGTTCGCGCGCCGACTCGATCTTCGGCCTTCCTACGTCCTTCGTGCCGTGGATGATCTGGCGTTGGAGGTTCGACTCGTCCACCACGTCGAAGTCCACGAGCCCCAGAGTGCCGACGCCCGCCGCCGCCAGATACATGCCGAGCGGAGCGCCGAGGCCGCC
The DNA here is from genome assembly GCA_035761505.1 of Pyrinomonadaceae bacterium. Taxonomy (GTDB): domain Bacteria; phylum Acidobacteriota; class Blastocatellia; order Pyrinomonadales; family Pyrinomonadaceae; genus JAIVJM01. The sequence continues at coordinate 4,607 of DASTQX010000241.1, read as the reverse complement.
CGTGCCGATGAGCAGGACGCGCGCCGCCTTCAGCTTCCGCTGCCCCTCCATCCCGACTTCGGGCATGATGAGGTGGCGGCTGTAACGCGCGATCTCCGCGTGCGAGAGCGAAGGCAGTTGAGCCGCCCTCTCTTCGCCGCCGACGCGCGCCGTTTCCGCGACCTCGACGCCGCCCGCAATCGCGGGGACGATGGAGATGGTGTCGCCGTCCTTGAGCGGCGTCTCCATCCGCTCGGCCCCACGGATGTCTTCGTCGCCGACATAGACGTTGACGAAACTGCGCAGAGCGTTCTGCTCGTCGTAGAGGTGGCCGCGCAGCTCCGCGTGACGCGACATCAAGAGGTCTAGCGCCTCGCCCACCGTCCGCGCCTCGACGACGACTTCCGCTTCGCCGCCCGCGAACTGGCGGAGCGCGGTCGGGATGATAATTGTCACCGGCATCTCTTAAAACTCCTTCGGGCTTGCCTCGCCCGCCTCTTCCGTTTCCTCTTCGTCCGCCTCCGCGAACGGGTCGGGCGGGGCCGCGCCGGGCGGGACGACCCACGCCTCAAGCTCACCGTATAGCGGCGCACCTTCGCCCGGCGGAACCAACAGGATGACGATGCGATTCACGTTGACGCCGTACTTCTCCGCCAGTTGCTTCTTCCAACGCTCGCCCGCGCCCGCGTCAACTTCGGGCACTGCCCGCTCCGACTCCTCGCCCGCCGTCATCTCCGAGCGTTCGCCCGACGGCAGCCTGACGATCAGGAAGCCGCGCAGGCTCTCGTCCTCGCGCAGCACGTCGGCCAATCCTTCGAGGGCGCGGCGCTCCGTGTCCGGGTCGAAGACATAGCCGGGCACCACGCCGAGCCGTTGCGCCTCTTTCGGGCGGCGCTCCCGGCGTGCCTCTCTGACCGGCGGCAGCGCGTCCGCCGGGAGCAGCCAGAGTTGCACCTGCGCCACGCCCTCCCCGCCGGACTCTTCCTTCCCTGCTTTCCCCTTGCCGCCGAAGATGGTTTTGATGCGCGCGCTCTCGATGCCCTCGGCTTCGAGCGCGCGCACTTCCCGGTTCAAGACCCTGCGCCAAGTCCCGACGGCGGAGGCGGGGAAGGTATAGCCGACGAGGTAGGCGACCGACTTCGGCTGGTGGCGCAGGTGGTCGGCGAACGCGGCCAGAGCGACCTCGTCGGCGCTGCTCCAACTCATCGCATCGCCATAGTCGTAACCGTCCCAACCGACGTAATCCGCGAACTTTCCCTCGAACGTCTGCGGCTTGTCCGCGTACTCGACAAGGGGCGGAGGCTCCGCGCCCTGCGGCACCACCCACAGTTCGGTCGCCGCCTCCAGAGAGTTCTTGTAGCGCCCGCCGCTGACGATCTTGATGCGGGACTCCACAATCCCGCGCGAGTTGACCAGATAGTTTTTCGTGACCGCCAGCAGGCGGCGACCATACTTGCCGTCCTTGCCGCCCGGCGTGTAGCCGACGACGTAGCCCACGGCCTGCTCGTCCTTCTCCAACTCGATGGCGAAGTTGTCGAGATGCGCCCCGGCGTTGCAGGAGCTGAAGAGGTTCACGTACTCGCTCACCTTCCTCGCTTCGGCGAGCCGCGACTCCGGCGCGACCTCTTCGTCCTGCGCGAGCGCCGGGGCCGCGAGCGCGCAGGCGACGAAAAGCACCGCCGCCGACAGTGACACGATTGAAGTCAGGCTCCGATTTCTCAACGCTCATTCCTCCGTGGAGACAGCCGCCTCCGCTTTCTCCGTCGAAATCAACTCCTCCGTGAAGCGAGAGCGGTCAGCCGCCAACTCCCAAGAGCGCAGGTCTTCGACCCGCCCGCCTCGCACCGAGACGATAACGTAAGACATCGTGGGCCACGGGGCGAGGTTCTCAAGGTCGTATGGCGAAGGCTCCGCCGGGTGTTCCGGGTGCGAGTGGTAGTTGCCGACCACGCCGAGCCCGCGCGCGCCGTGCAGCCTCTCGGCCTTCGCGTATTCGAGCGGCGGGATTGCCATCCGGTGATAACGCTCGCCCTCGGCGAAGGCGTTCTCCACTTCGTAAATCTCCGAGACTTCGCGCGTCCGGCCTTCGTCCAGGATGCGACCGACGAGCAGCCCGCAGCACTCGTGCGGGTACTCGCGCTCGGCGTGCAGCCTGATTCGTGCGAGGCATGTGGCGCTCAACTTTATCATTCAGGCAGCGTCTTCCCAGAACTCTTCGCTCAAGTACCGCGCGCCGCCGTCGCACAAGACCGTGACGACCAACGAGCCCTTCGGGAGACCTTGCGCGTAACGCAGGGCGGCGAGGACGTTTGCGCCGGAACTGACGCCGACGAACAAGCCCTCCTCGCGCGCGAGGCGGCGGGCCGCGCCCTGCGCGTCTTCGGTCGAGACCGTCACCACTTCGTCGGCGAGCGTCGGGTCGTAGATGCCCGGCACGATTGAAGTCTCGACGTGCCGCATCCCTTCGAGCCCGTGCAGGGGCGAAGAGGGCTGCATCAGCACGGCGCGCAGGCGCGGGTTGTATTCACGCAGGCGGCGCACCGTGCCCGTGAACGTCCCCGAAGTGCCCACGCCCGCGAGGAAGTGCGTCACGCGCCCGCCGGTCTGCTCCCAGATTTCGGGGGCCGTGCCTTCAAAGTGCGCGCGCCAGTTGGCTTCGTTGTCGTACTGGTTCGCGTGGAAGTATTTCTCCGGCTCTGCTTCGGCCAGCCGCCGCGCGTGGACTTGTGCGCCGTCCGCGCCCTCGCGCGGGTCTGTCTCAATCAACTCCGCGCCGTAGATTTGCAGGATGCGCTTGCGCTCGAAGTTGGCGTTCTGCGGGAGGCAGAGCGCCACGCGGTAGCCGCGCGCCGCGCCGATCATCGCGTAAGCGATGCCGGTGTTGCCGCTCGTCGCGTCGAGGAGGATTTTCTCGCGCGTGAGTTTGCCGCTCCGCTCGGCGTCGAGAATCATCGAGAGCGCGGCGCGGTCTTTGACCGACCCGCCGGGGTTGAGGTGCTCGGCCTTCGCGTAGAGACCGACTCCCTCCGGCAACTCGCGCGCGAGGCGCGGGAAGCCGAGGAGCGGCGTGCCGCCGATTTTCGACAACACCCCGGCCCCTAAATCTTCTCCGGCTCTGACCGTTGATGAAGTAACCGCCATCGAAAACGTTTCGGCCTCTTGCGCCTTCGCGCCTTCGCGTGACTCTCAAGGCTCACGCGAAGACGCGAAGGTGCGAAGGAAGCGGGTGGCCGCTTAGAGATTCCGCTTGGAGAAGTACCAGTCGGTGACTTCGTAGTCCGAGTCCATGCGCTTCTCGGCGTCCGCTTGGGTCTGCGGCGGCGGGACGACGACCTTGTCGCCCTTCTGCCAGTTGGCGGGCGTGGCGCAGGCGTTGTCGTCCGCCGTCTGCATCGCGTCGAGCGCGCGCAAGACCTCGTCAATGTTGCGCCCGCAGGTCATCGGATAATAGATGAGCGCGCGCACCTTCTGGTTCGGGTCAATGATGAAGACGGCGCGGACGGTCGCCGTCTCGGAGGCCGAGGGGTGGATGAGTCCGTACTTCTGCGCGACCTTCGTGTCGAGGTCGGCGATGACGGGGAAGTCTATCTTGACGCCGAAGTGTTCCTCGATGTTTCTAATCCAAGCGATGTGCGCCGGGACGGAATCCACGGAGAGGCCGACGAGTTGCGCGTTGCGCTCCTTGAAGTCGGGGGAGCGGCGCGCGAACTCGACGAACTCGGTCGTGCAGACCGGGGTGAAGTCCGCCGGGTGCGAAAAGAGCACGACCCACTTGCCCTTGAAGTCCGAGAGTTTCAGCGGCCCCTGCGTAGATTTGGCTTCAAAGTCGGGGGCCGGATCGTTGATGCGCGGCAGCGAGGCCGCGTCCTGCGTCGGTGCTGCTGTACTCATAATTCAAAACTCCTCTGCTGGGGTTTAGTTTGGCGCAAGCTTACACTAAAAGAGAGAGGCGGCGGTAGCCCGACCGGAAGGAAGAAACGCTAAGCGCGGGACGCGGAACGATGAGCTGAAAGACGAACTCCTTCTCTTTCATCGTTCCGCGTCCCGCGATCATCGTTTCCGACTGTGCTCACACCAAATAGTGCAGGACGCTTCAGCTTTGGCGCGGTCGCGCGCGGCGGGGCGGCTGGCGTTTCGGGCGAAAATCGGCTAAATACACCTCCACACTCGCTTTTCCGAAACAACGCGTCTTGTGGCACGACCATTGCCAAAGTATCCGGCGACGGGAACGTCGTGGCCGCTGGCCGATGCCTTCGACGCACGGCGAAACCGTCAATCGCAGGAGGGACAGTAAAGAGATGAGCAGCCGTAAAACCAAAATCGCGCAGCGCGCCACAGTTCTTGTCGTCTTATTCGCACTTCTTTTAGGAACCGTGATTCCGACCTTCGCGCAGCGCCGACGCCGCCCCGTCAGGCGGAGCACGGCGACCCGGAGAGTCGTGACGCCTCGCCTCTTCACCGTCCCCGCCGACACCATCATCCGCGCACGCATGAACGCGCAGCTCAGCTCGCGCACGGCGCGCGTCGGCGACCGCTTCTCGGCGAACGTGGCCGAGCCGGTCTATGCTGCGGGCGGGACGGAAGTCGTTCCCGTGGGGAGCAAGGTTTGGGGCCGCGTCTCGTCCGTG
>DASTQX010000240.1:0-1941 GCA_035761505.1 Pyrinomonadaceae bacterium | reverse complement strand
AGCTTGCGCGCGTCTTCGAGGAACATCCCTTCGAGCAAGCCCTTCGGGAGCGGCTTCGTGCTCAAACCGTCTTTGAGTCTCTTCTCGAAGGCGACGATGGTTTCGATGTTCTTCTTCTCGACGGCGGAGAGTTCGGGCTCGCCTTCTTCGTCGCGCGCCAGATACCACGGCTGGCTCCAGAAGTGCTGCGCGAGCCATTCGGTGCGGAACTGCCGACCGTGGAGCGCATAGACCTCGTTGCGGAGCAGGCGCAGTTCATGGAGGCTCAAGCCTTCGAGCATCTTCTCGTTAATCTCGGTCGTCTGAAAGTGCTCCATGTCGCCGGGCGAGATGGCGAGGCGGCGCTGCTTGCGCTGCGCGGCGTCGAGCGTCGTGAGGTTGCGGCGCTCGACGGCGCTCAGGCGCTTCGAGTCGTAGGCGGGGTCGGCCTTGTACCAGTAGCGGTCGTCAAAATATTGTTGGAGCCACGGCTGGTCGTCGAAGCGGCGACCGTGGATGGCCTCGACCTCGGCGCGGAGGATGCGCCACTCGGCGGCGGTGTGCTCGCCGAGTTGTTCGGCGTTGAAGGCGCGCGCCTGCCACCAGCGCAGGTCGCCGGGCTGAATCGTCTCGTGGAGCTTCGCCTCCATCTCGCGGACGAGGTCGAGGTTGGCGCGCTCGGTCTCGTTGAGCAGGGAGTTGCTGAAGTTCGGGTTCGGCTTGAACCACGGCTGCTCCGAAAGATAGCTCTTGATGTCGCGGTCTTTGAAGACTCGACCGTGGCGACCGAAGATGATGCCGCGAATTCTTCCGAGGTCGTCGAGCAGCAAGTCCTTCAACTGCTCGCGCGTGACGAGTTGCTTCGAGTAGTCGAACTTCGACATCCGTTCCCAGGCGGTGTCCGCGTCCTGCGCCGCCGACGCGAAGGCGAAGGCGTGCGCGGCGGCGAGCAGGACGAGTGCCGGGAGGAGTCGCTTTACTCTCAGTTTCGGCATGGGGGAATTTGCTCCTCTGAAATGTTTGCCGGAGTCAATCTTTAATCCTTGCGAGGCAGCGCGGCGGGCGTGGGGCCGACGAAGCGGGTGATGCCGTCGGCAATCGCCTCGGCCATCCTCTGCTGCCCCGCTTCGGCCTTGATGAATTCTGCATCATCCGGGTCGCTCAAAACAACCATTTCGACGGTCACGACCGGGACTTCCGAAAAGATCGAGCCGGTCAGAGCGCCGCCCTGCTCGCGGCCCACTTTGGTCTGGTAGTCGGTGCGGACGCCGTTGTCGCGGAGCGCGCCCGCGAGCCCTTCGGCCATCCCGGCGCGGACGGCCTCGGCGGCGCGGCGGCTCTCCTCGATGACCGAGGGCGAAGGGCCGCTCGTCCCGTCCTTCGTCTGCCCGCGCCGATCCGGGTAATAGACGGCGAAGCCGCTCTCGATGCTCGCGTCGCAGTGGAGGCGAACCATCAGCGCGGCCCGCGCGCGGTTGGCGACGAGCGCGCGGTCACGATTCCTGACCAGCTCGCCTTCCGCCGACTTCGTGAGAACGACCTCGTAGCCTTCGGCTTCGAGGATGCGCTTGAGCCTCAGCGCGACCTCCCACGCGACGCGCGTCTCGTTCGTCCCGTTCTGCGCGGTCATGCCGCTGGCGACTTCCGAAGGGTGGCCGGGGTCAATGCAGATGACGGTGCGGGCGGCGACCGGCGAAGACTCGGACGCGGGCGCTGAGGCCGCCGGGCCGACGCCCGCCGAGGGGCCGCCCTTCTTCTGCGCCTGCGGTTGCGGAGCGCACAGTTGCAGGCCGAGCAGAAGCGAGAGGGCGCAAAGAAATTTCATTTTGTTCGTGACGGTTCCCCGTGGCGAATGATAATAAAGTCTCGCGCCCGTCGGCGGCCTTCGCGGGCGCTCCCGGTCTTCCGCAACGAACGGCGAGGCATTATTTGTTGCCGCCCACGAGAAGTCAAACTTAATGG
>DASTQX010000239.1:0-3176 GCA_035761505.1 Pyrinomonadaceae bacterium | reverse complement strand
GGTGGTGCGTGGGACGGAAGACCCCGGGAGGATGCCGGTGGTGGATCGGATTGCGTTGGACAAGGCGGTTCAGAGTCTGCCGCCGGGGTACCGGACGGTCTTTGTGTTGCATGACGTGGAGGGGCACGAGCACGAGGAGATCGCGCGGCTCTTGGGCTGCTCGGTCGGGACATCGAAGTCGCAGCTCCACAAGGCGAGGATGAAACTCAGGACACTGCTGAGGCAACAGAATCCGCCCCAGTAGCTTCCAACAACGTCGCGCGGGGCGGAGCGTCGTAACGTGACCTCGAAACGCGACGCGCGACGGTCAGGACAGTTCGGGCCTTCAAAGGCTGTGGCCGAAAGATTTTGAAATGAAGAGCGCGCCGCGCGCGCCCTCGCCCTTACAGGGGCAAAGGCGACCGCTCCCAACGGGCTCATCCCCTTCACTCAGGTTGAGGCCCGACCGCACGGCATCCGATGCGCTAAGAGGTTACACGTAATGAACTGCGATCAGTGTCAGGAACTACTCAGCGATTTTCTTGACGGCACCCTCAAGGGCGTCGAGCGCGTCCGGCTCGACGCGCACCTCGAAGAGTGCCTGAGCTGCGCGCTCGTGCGCGAAGAGTTTCAGTCCATCCTGAACGTCGCCCGCGCCTCGCGCGAAGAGTTCGTCGCCCCGCCCGACGAGCACGCCCTCTGGCTCCGCATCCGCAACACCATCGAGGCGGACGCCGACTTCAGCCGGGCCGCCTCGGCGCGCGCCAACGCCGCCGCTTCGGGCGAGCGCGAAAGTTTCTGGTCGCGCCTCTTCCACAAGCGTTGGGAGTTGACGCTCCCGCAGATGGCGACGGCCATCGCGGCGGTCGCCGTCTCGGTCTCGCTCGTCACCACTTTGGGCTTGCAGTACCTCACGCCGGGCGGCGCGAGCGGGCCGTCCGTGGCCGAAGTCGAGCGCTCGCGGCGCGGCAACACGCTCCGCGCGCTGTACAAGCAGCAGGGCTTCGTCGAGCCGCGACAGGCGAGCCTCCAGTACTGGCAGCAGCGCGTCGAGGCGCGGAAGGCAAACTGGAACCCGCGTATGCGCGAGGCGTTCGACCGCAGCCTGACCGTCCTTGACCAGACCGTCAACGAGTCCTTGAGCGACCTCGAACAGAACCCGCACGACGAGATCGCCGAGCAGATGTTGAACTCCGCCCTGCACGACAAGATCGAGCTGCTCAGGGAGTTCGGCGAGCAGTGACCGAGCGCGCGCCCCGCGTCGTCCCACGGAAAGCTTTTCCGCCCGCGACTCCGCACGCTCAGGAGCGCGGGCGCTTCGATGCCGAGCGCCGCCCGTCGCGCCGGATTCAGAGTTTGATGAGAGACACACGAAACACCCCCCGCAACGGGCGTCCGCGCGCGCGCCGAGACCTTCGGGCGACGCACGCCTCTCTGCGCGCGTGCCTCTCGCTCGCCCTCTTCGCCGCGCTCTCTTTCTTCGCCGCCGCCGAAACCCCCGCGCAGCGCAAAGTCACCAAAGAGTTCCCCGCGCACGCCAACATCCGCGTCCACCTCCACAACCGCTCCGGCACCATCGAGGTCTTGGCGTGGAAGAAGAACGTCATCAAGGTCACGGCGACGATGGAGTCGAAGGCGGCGCGCGTCGCGCCGGAGTCCGACGGCGAGGGCGTCCGCATTGACGTGCTGCGCGATAACCGCGAGGACGTGGGCGACATCAACTTCAAGATCATGGTGCCCGAAAACTCGACCGTGGACATCAACACGATGCGCGGCAACATCACCATCCGTGACATCCGCGGCCAGATGGTGCGCGCGCACGTCTCCAGCGAGGGCGACATCGAGTTGACCGGCATCCGCGCTTTGACGGTCATGGCCGAGAACACCGTCGGCAACATCCTCTTCGACGCGGAGCTTCTGCGCGGCGGGACTTACGTGCTCAACTCGACGCAGGGCGACATCCAACTCCGCATCACCGCCGAGTCCGGCTTCCGCCTGATGGCGACCGCGCCGCGCACGCGCAACATAGACCTCAACGGCTTCGCGCAGCAGGGGCAGTTCGAGTACTTCAACGACAAGCGCAAGGTCGTCGGCAAGGTCGGTGACGGCGGCGCGGCCCTGAGCACCACCAACGGTCGCGGCTCGATTGTCTTCATGCCGCGCTAGACAGCCGCCCGCCGCAAACTCTTTCCACGCGAGCCGACGCCCGGCGGCTTCTTAAAGAGGCCGCAAACCGTCCTTCAACTTTCGGACGAGAGACGCCACTTGACCCACACCTTCAACCTCTTCGCCCCGCGCCCGGCGCGCCTCCTTCTCTTCCTGACGACGACCACCACCGCCCTGCTCCTCCTCTTCACCCTCTCTTCGACCGCCGCCGCGCGCCAGAGCGGGAGGCCGTCGAAAAAATCCGCGTCCTCAACGCCGACGCCGACGCCCGCACTGCTCAAGCGCACCACCACGCGGACTGAGACCCGCCGGCTCGGCTACGGCGGCTCCGTGACGCTCTACGGCGCGCCCGAAGGCTCGATCACCATCGAGGCTTGGCCGCGCAGCGAAGTCGAGATCACCGCCGACGTGGAGCTGAACGCCCACACCGAAGAAGACCTCGCGCGCCTCGTCGCCGTCAACGGCTTCGTCATTGACGAGGACTACAACCACGTCCGCGTCGTCACCACCGGCACGCACGACCGCAAGTTCCTCAAACGCGCCGCGCGCGACCTGCCGAAGAAGCTCATCGCGCTGCCGTGGAAGATTGACTACCGGATTAAAGTGCCCGCCGCCATTGACCTTGAGATTTACGCGGGCCGCGGTTCGCTCGCCCTCTCCGGCGTCGAAGGCTCCGTCCGCCTCTACGCCCCGACGAGCGCGGGCGCGACCCTCACGCTCGCGGGCGGCGATGTCGAGGCGACGCTCGGCACCGGCCCCGTCAACGTTCGCGTCCCCACGCGCAGTTGGCGCGGGCGCGGCATGAACCTCCGCGTCGTGAGCGGCGAACTCAACGTCGAGTTGCCCGCAGGCTACAGCGGCGACATAGACGCGCAAGTCCTCCGCGCCGGTCGCGTCGAAAACTCCCTCACGGGACTCGCCCCCCGCGAACGCACCGCCCCCACCGAACGCTTCCTCCAAGCCCGCTCCGGCCACGGCGGCGCGCCCCTCACCTTCACCCTCGGCGACGGCACCCTCCGCATCAAACAGGC
>DASTQX010000238.1:0-5436 GCA_035761505.1 Pyrinomonadaceae bacterium | reverse complement strand
TCGCCGTTGGTCTCGACGGTGCGCTCCTGTCCCGTCTCGACGTTGCGTATCTGGACGGTCGCGCCGGGGACGACATCGCCGTTGGGGTCGGTCACGGTTCCCTGAATCGTGCCGGTCACGGTCTGGGCCGTCGCGCCCGTGGCGCACGCGCAGAGCAGGAAGGCGCACGCGGCGGCGGCGCGTAAACTGCGGAACAAGGTCTGGGGACTGAACATTTCGCTTTTCCTTTCGGTTCACGCGAGGGGGTTCCCGGCTCGCACCGCCGTTGGCGGACTACCGACGCACGTCGTCTGGCCTTGCAGGTCACTTCCCTTCTGGTTCGGAAAAAGCTTCCCCTTCAGAATGTCCGGCTGAAGTCAGGAGCGGCGCAACGCCGCGCCGGGCCGCGCGCCCGTCAGCCGCCCGTCTTCGATGACGGCCACGCCGTTGACGACGACGCAGTGGACGCCCTCCGGGTACTGGTGCGGCTCCGCGAAGGTGGCGCGGTCGGCGACGGTCGCATCGTCGAAGATGACGAGGTCGGCGGCCATCCCTTCGCGCACGAGGCCGCGGTCTTGGAGGCCGAAGGTCTGCGCCGGGAGCGAGGTCATCTTGCGCACCGCGTCTTCGAGCGTGATGAGCCGAAGTTCGCGCGTGTAGAGGCCGAGCACGCGCGCGTTGTTGCCGTAGCCGCGCGGGTGCGGCACGCCCTCGCCGAAGCGGCGGACGCCCGAATCGGAAGCGATCATCGTGAACGGCTCGCGCATGATGCGGCGCACGTCCGCCTCGTCCATGCTGTGATAGACCATCTGCGCACCGCCCGCCGCGTACATCTCAAGCACCTGCTCGATCTGCGCGCCGAGGTCGGACTTGCCGCGCGCGAGCTTCGTAATCTCGGCGATGGACTTGCCGTTGTACTCCGGCTTCGTGCGGTAGCTCGCCACCATCGCGTGCGAGTAATCCTTAAAGCCGGAGCGCTTCAAGCCCTCTCTCATCTCGCGCGCGACGCGCTCGCGCTGCGCCGCGTCTTCGAGACGCTTCTTCCCTTCCTCGCGCCCGCCTTCGAGGAGCCATTCGGGGAGGCGCGAGTCGAGCGAAGTCGAGCTGGCCGTGTAGGCGTACTGGTCAACGGTCACGGGGAGCCCGCGCGCGCGCGCCGCGCGTACCAGATCGAGCGTCGCGCCGCTCCCGCCCCAGAGCTTCTTGGCGCTCACCTTGAAGTGCGAGATTTCGACGGGCATCCCCGCCTTCTCTCCGATCTCGATGCTCTCGCGGATGGCCTCGGCGACGCTCAAGCCCTCGCTCCGCATGTGCGTGGCGTAGATGCCGCCGTGACGCGCGGCGACGCGCGCGAGTTCCAGCACCTCGTCGGTCTTGGCGTACACGCCGGGGACGTAGATGAGCCCGGTCGAGAGCCCGACCGCGCCTTCCCGCATCGCGCGCTCGACCAGCGCCCGCATCTTCTCAAGCTCTTCCGGCGTCGGCGCGCGGTTGGCCGAGCCGAAGACCTCGCGGCGGACTGAGTTGTGGCCGACGAGCGTGGCGAGGTTGACGGCGAGCGGCGTCTCTTTGATCCGGTCTAAGAACTTGCCGACCTCGACGACCGAGCCGCCGCAGTTGCCCGTGACGAGCGAGGTCACGCCCATCCGCACGAAGTTCTCGGCGTCGGGCAGAGAGTAGATGTCTTCGGTGTGCGCGTGGACATCTATGAAGCCGGGAGCGACGACGCGCCCGCGCGCGTCAATCGCGCGGCGGCCTTCGGAAGCCGAGACGCGCCCCACACGCGCGATCTTGCCGCCCTTGACACCTACGTCGGCGCGGAACCACGGATTGCCCGCCCCGTCCACGACGCGCGCGTTCGTGATAACGAGGTCGAAGGCCGGTTCCGCCTGCCGCGCGCGGAGCGTGGGGACGGGCCGCGCGACGCCGAAGAGAAGGGCCGCGAGGACTATGGTGCGAACTACGGTGCGGATGATTAGTCTTTGCAAACTCGGAGACTCTTTTGAAGGCTCGCGCGTTGGAGGCGGCGCGAGACTGAATCCCGCGCCGCCTCCGTCACGGAGGTTAGAAGTTGAGTTTCATCGCGAACTGAACTTTGCGCGAGGTGCTCGCGGTCGTGCCGAGCACCTGGCCGAAAGAGCCGCCGGTGAGCGCGACGTTCGCGTCGGCGATGGTGAACGAAGGAGTGTTGGTCACGTTCTGCGCCTCGACGCGGAACTCGACGTTCAAGTCCTCTCTGAAGCGGAAGCGCTTGCTGAGCGTCGCGTCGAGGTTGAAGAAGCTGGGGCCGGTGAAGAAGTTCCGCCCCGTGTTGCTGAACTCCCCGGCGGCGGGCGTGAAGAACTGCGCGCGCTGGTCGGCGGTGAAGAGGACGTTGCGCCCGTTCTCCAAAACCACGCGGCCCATGTCCGGCGTGCAGCCATTGCAGCTCGCAGGCACGAAGTTGACCTGCGAGAGCGTGTTGTTCCCGGCGAAAACCGTGAACGGCCTGCCCGAATACATGCGCAGGACGCCTCCGACTTGGAAGCCTCCGAGGAGCGCGTCGGCGGCGCGGCCCCAGTCGCGGCCCCAACGCTGGCCGCGACCGAAGGGCAGCTCGTAGAGCGCGTAGCCCTGTACGGCGTGGCGGCGGTCGAAGTCCGAGCGCGCGTAGTTCAGCTCGCGGTTGCGGATGTCGAAGGGCGTGCTCGAAGCCGACTGACCGGCCCTTCCCGTCCCGTTGTCGCCGCCGCGTCCGGCCACGGCGAAGGCCGGGTCAAACGAGCGCGTGTCCTCGGACTTGGCGAGCGTGTAGCTCAACTGGAAGCCGAGGCCGCGCGTGAAGCGGCGGCTGAACTGAATCTCAAGCGCGTTGTAACGCGAGCGGTCGTTGTTGTCTATGACGTTGACCGCGCCGGAGAACTGCGGGTAGGACTGGAAGAAGAACGGGCTAAAGCCGTTCAACTGGAAGTTGGGCGTCGTCGAGTTGCCGGTGCGCGTCCCTTGCGCGACGAGGAACGCCGCCTGCGCGACGCCGCCCGCATCTACGATGTTGGTCGCAACCGTGCCGTTGGCGAGGCGGACGCCGCTGCCGAGCGTCGCCTGATTGAGCAGGAACTGCGCGCCCGTCTGCCCCGCCGAGAGGCGCGAGTCGCCCGCCATCAGGCGGTTGATAAGGAAGTTCGGGTCGCCGATGACGCCCGCGCGCGTCGCCGGGTCTTGCAGCAGGCGGAAGGCGGCGAGGAAGCCGTTGTTGCTGATGTCAACTTGGTTCGCGTCGTAGCCGCCGAAGAGCTTGCGGCCCTGCCGCCCGACGTAGCTCACCTCGATGACGGAGTTCCAACCGATCTCGCGTTGGACGTTGAAGCCGTACTGGTGCGTGCGCGGGTAGGTCAGGTCGCGGTCAACCACGGTCAGGGAGTTGACCGAGAAGGCGGGCGGCGTGCGGAAGGCGAGCGGCGTCGTGTCGGTCGCCGTAAGCTGCGGGATGCCGTTGCGCAGGAGGGCGTTGTTCGCGCCGCCGAAGGGCGCGTCGCCCGCGCGCAGCGTGATGGCGCGCGTCAGCCCCGGCGCGCTCTGGAAGATGAACGAGGAGAAGACGAACGTGTTCGTGCGATCCCACGCGAGGCGGTAGTTGCCGCGCACCGAAGTCCTGCCGTCGCCGAACGGGTCCCAAGCGAAGCCGACGGTCGGCGCGAGCTGCTTCCATGAATCCTCGTAGAGCTTCCCTTCCGAGAAGCTGATCTGGTTGGAAGGGCCTTCGTCGAAGGCGACGCGGTTCGAGGGCCGGAGCACGATGTTGTCGGTCGAGCGCGGGCTCAGTCGAACCTCCCAGCGCAGGCCGTAGTCAATCGTCAGGTTGGGCCGCACCTTCCACGTGTCCTGCCCGTAGAAGTCGTATTCCGGGTACTCGGCGGTGTAGTTGAAGCGCGTCCCCGGAGGGCCGAAGGCCGAGTCGTCGAGCGCGACGAACGACTGTTCGACGCGACCGATGCGGCCCAGCACGTCGTTGATGTAGCTTTCGAGCCGCCCACGGTCGGTCACGTTAATCCCGGCGTTGCCGGTCGGCAGAGCGCGCGTGCCGAAGGCGACGGGCACGGGGTTCTCCGCCGTCCCCAGACGGACGGTCGGCACCGTCAGGAGCCCCGCGACCGAGGTGCGGTCGTCGAAGTGCTTCTGAAGTCGAAGGTTCGTCCCAAACTTCAAAGTGTGCGCGCCGCGCTGGTGCGAGAGGTTATCCACGACCTGATAGGTCGTAATCCGCCGCGCGTTGTTGAGCGGGGCTTCGCGGTTCAAGGGGTCGGTCGGGAGGTTGAGGATGATCGGCGGATTCGTCGCCGCGTTCGGGTCAGGGTTGAGAAAGCCGAAGGTGAAGCGGTTGAAGCCGACGACCAGTTCGTTGACCGTCGTCGGGGTCAAAGTCGCGCGGTAGTTAACGGCCATGTTGCGCGGCGAGCGCGTCGTATCCACGAAGCAGGGCGAATCGGGGAAGCGTTGGAGTCCGCCGTTGACGTTGTCGCAGAGCGTCGTCTGCTCGCCGCGCGAGTAGCGGACGAACATGCTGTGCCGCTCGTTGAAGGTGTGGTCAATCTTGGTCGTGAAGTCGTACTGGCGCTCGGTCTGCGGCGCGACGAAGCTGAAGCCCGCCGTGTTCAACCCGTCGCCGATGGTGAAGTTGTTCGGCAGAGGCAAAAGCCCGATGAGCCGCGAGGTCGTCGGGTCGGGCGTGAGCGGGATGTTCGGGTTGCCGATGACGTTGAAGGAGTTGATGCACTGCGTCGTCACCGCGCCGCCGCAGACGGGGAGGACGGGCTGGCCCGCCTCGTTGATGACGCGCGTCGTCGCGCCCGTCGTCGTGGCGTTGGCGTTGGCGCGCCCGACGGCGTAGCGGAAGATTCCGGCTCTCGCCTGCTCGGTATAGACCGTGCGGTTGACGAAGAACGCCTGACTCGTCCGCAGCAGTTGGAGGTTGACGAAGAAGAAGGTTCGGTTCTTGCCGTTGTAGATGGCGTCGCCGCCCTCGCCGAACTTGGGGAAATAGACGGGGCCGCCGAGGCTCCCGCCGAAGATGTTCTGCACGAACTGCGGCTTGTCGGTCGGCACCCTCTGACCGTTGACGAGCCGCGTGTTGATCGTGTTCACGTACTCGTTGGCGTGGAAGCGCGGCGTCTGGTAGAACTCGAAGAGGTTGCCGTGAAACTCATTCGTCCCCGACTTGGTGACGAGCGAGACCTGCGCGCCCGAAGAGCGCCCGTTGTCGGCGGTGAAGTTACTGGTGACGACTTGAAACTGCGTAATCGAGTCGGGGTTCGGGCGGATGGGCGTGAAGTTCGAGCCGCCCGCGCTCGTCTCGTTGATGTCAATGCCGTCGAGCGTGAAGTTGAAGGCGCGGTCGCGCGCGCCGTGGACGTGGACGCCGCCGCCGGTGTTCGCGCCCGTCACCACGCCGGGCTGAAAGTTGACGAATTCGAGCGGGTT
>DASTQX010000237.1:0-1983 GCA_035761505.1 Pyrinomonadaceae bacterium | reverse complement strand
AACGCTTCGTGAGCGTCCACGCGCGCCGCGCTTACTCCGGCCCGGCGGGCCGCGCGCCGGAGTCCGAGGCACGGTCGGGAGAGGGCGGCGCTTGAAGCTGGCGGCCATTGACATCGGCTCGAACTCCATCAAGCTCATCGTCGTCGAGGCGGCGGCGAGCGATTCGTTCGCCGTGCTGGCGCGAGAGAAGGAGGTCGTGCGCCTCGGCCACGACACCCTGCGCGAAGGCTTCCTCTCGGAAGAGGCCGTCGCGCGCGCCGCCGAAACCATCAAGCGCTTTCGCTCGATAGCCGAGGCGCGCGGGGCCGAGCGCGTGCTGGCGATTGCGACGGCTTCGGTGCGCGAGGCGCGCAACGCCCCGGAGTTCATCGAAGAGGTCGAGCGCCGCGCGGGCGTGCGCGTCGAGGTACTTTCGGGCGTCGAGGAGGCGCGGCTCATCGGCGTCGCGGCGTTGCACGGCTGCGCGCCGACGGCGGGCGCTCCGCTCCTCAACATTGACATCGGCGGCGGCTCGACGGAAATCTCGCTGATGCGCGAAGGGCAGCCCGTCGAACTCTTCTCGGTCAGGCTCGGCTGCGTCGGGCTGAGCGAGAGTTTCCTCTCAAGCGACCCGCCGAAGCAGAAGGAGTTGCGCGCGTTGCGCGAGGAGATACGCGCCGCGCTCGAACGTCCGGCGCGCGAGATGCGCGGTGCGCGTTGGATGCACGCGACCGGAACTTCGGGGACGGCCATCGCCGTCGGCGAGGTCTTGCGTCTGCGCGACGCAGCGCGCGCAGAGCGGGGCGCGCAGCCCGCCGGGGCCGGAATCGCCTTCGCGCGGCTCGAACGCCTAAACGCAAAGCTCGCGGCGTTGACTCTGGCCGAGCGGCGCGACGTGCCCGGCATCAGCGCGCAACGCGCCGAGATCATCGTCGCGGGCGGGCAGATACTCGAAGGCGCGATGCGTGCCTTCGGCATCAACTACCTGCGCTCTTGCGACTACGCGCTACGCGAAGGGGTCGTCATTGACGCGCTGCGCGAGTTGGAAGCGGAAGCGTTGCCGCCTCTGCCCGGCGAGTCAGACCCGCGCCTGCGCGGCGTCCACGCCGTCGGGCGGCGGTTCGGCTACGAGGAGGCGCACGCGCGGCAGGTCGCGCGCCTCGCCGAGCAAATCTTCGACGCGCTCGCCCCGGACTTCGGACTGACGCGCCATCACCGCCTGCTTCTTTCGGCGGCGGCGCTCCTGCACGACGCGGGTTATCACATCGCCTCGGACGGACACCACAAGCACGCGCTGTATCTCATCCGCAACTCGGAGCTGACGGGCTTCTCCGAGGCCGAGCGCGAGGTCATCGCCAACGTCGCGCGCTATCACCGGGGCGCGACGCCCAAAGAGCGGCACGAAGAGTACGCCGCCTTGAACGAGCACGACCGCGAAACCGTCTGCCGCCTCGGCGCAATCCTCCGCGTGGCCGACGCCTTCGACCGCAGCCACGACAGCCGCGTCCGGCACTTGCGCGTCGCGCACGACGCGGGCACCGTCCGCATCCAACTCCTCGCGGCGGAAGACTGCGAGCGCGAAATCTTCGCCGCCGAACAGAAACGAGACCTCTTCGAGCAGGTCTTCGACCGTCAACTCGAATTCAGCAAGATAGAGTCAGGAGTCGGAATCCGGAAGCCGGAATGAATAAGCGTTCGTCAGGCTTCTTCCGTCTTTCGTCTTCCGACTCCTGACTCCTGACTCCTTAGTTATGGCTAAAGCGAAAAAGATTGAAGGGCTCGATTGCGGGGCGGACGCGGGTTCCGGCGTGAGGCAGGTGCTGCTCACGCGGCTCGGAGAGATGTGCGAGTTCCGCGAGGCGGCGCTCGATTGGAGCGACCCGGAGGGCGTCCACGACATGCGCGTCGCGTCGCGCCGCCTGCGGAGCGCGCTCCGGGATTTCATGCCGCACCTGCAAAGGCGCGGGCGCTTCGACGAGGCGCGCGACGAACTGCGGCGGCTCG
>DASTQX010000236.1:0-6656 GCA_035761505.1 Pyrinomonadaceae bacterium | reverse complement strand
CGACTGGCGCCCAAAGTCTCTCACGGGAAGTGATACCTAAAAGTTTTTAACCACAAAGACACTAAGACACAAAAGAAGAAAACAACTTCGTGTCTTAGTGTCTTTGTGGTTAAAAAAACCTCTAGTGCGGTTCGGTGTCGGCTTCGTAAGTATCGTCGAGGGTCTTGTCTTCTTCGAGTGGTGGGAGTTCGATCGTGATTCGATCAGTAGAAGGAGCCTCGAGATCGTCGCCAAAGAAACGCGCGACCACGACCGTGATGTTGTCTTCACCGCCGCGCGCGTTGGCCTCGGCGACGAGTTCCGCGCAGGCGCGCGCGAGGTCGCCGTCCGCTTCGGCGATGATGTTGAGCATGTCTTCGGAGCGGAGTTTGCCGGAGAGGCCGTCGCTGCACAGCAGCACGAGGTCGCCCCGGTAGAGGCGGACGTGGCCGGAGACGGGCGCGAGTTCGGCCTGCGCGCCGAGCGCCTGAAGGATGACGTTGCGGAACATGTGCGTCTCGGCCTCCTGCTCGCTGATCTGGCCCACGTCCACGAGTTGCTGGACGAGCGACTGATCCTTCGTCGCGAGGTGGATGTGCTGGCCGCGAATGACGTAGCCCCGGCTGTCGCCGACCTGCACGAAGGCGAGCCCGTCGCCGTTGACCGCCGCGCCCGTCAAAGTCGCCCCCATGCCGTTGCAGCGCGGGTCGTCCTGACTCTTCTTGTGGATGGCGAGGTTGGCGTAGTCGGTGGCGATGCGCAGCGACTCGGCGAGCGGCACGCTGTCGCCGTCGTCGCCGCCGTCGTCCTCTTCCGCGCCGGACAGCATCTCGCGCACGGCCTCGACCGCCATGTGGCTCGCCACGTCCCCGGCGAGCGCGCCGCCCATCCCGTCGGAGACGACCATCACGAAGCCTTTGGGGCCGACCTCGAAGCGGCACATCTCGGCGGGCGGCTCTTCGCCGTCCGTCCCCGTCCAAGCCTTCGACGTGCTGAGGTCGAGCAGGAGGAAGTTGTCCTCGTTGCCTGAGCGGATGCGTCCGACGTGCGTTTTGGCGTAAACCTCTAGAATCATAAGAAGGAGGTGAATAGTAAATGGTAAACGGTAAATGGTAAAGAGCGAGCGCCGCCCTTTACGCCTGACGATTCACCATTGACCATTGACTGTTTACGGTATTTTGTCGAGCGCCTGATCGAGGTCGGCGATGATGTCTTCCACGTCTTCGACGCCGACCGAGATACGCACCAGCCCGTCCGTGATGCCGAGCCGCGCGCGCGTTTCGGGCAGCACCGAGGCGTGCGTCATCGTCGCCGGGTGCGAAATCAGTGTCTCGACGCCGCCCAAACTCTCGGCCAGCGTGCAGAGGCGGACGGATTCTAGCACAGTGCGCGCGTTTTCCAGCGAACCCGTCTCGAACGAGACCATCCCGCCGAAGCCGCGCTGCTGCCGCTTCGCCAGATCGTGCTGGCGGTGCGAGACCGAGCCGGGGTAATAGACGATCTTCACCTTCGGGTGCTCTTCGAGAAACGCCGCGACCTTCCGCCCCGAAGCGTCGTGCTGCTCCATCCGCAGCGCCAGAGTCTTCGTCCCGCGCAGGACGAGAAAAGAGTCGAACGGCGAGAGGATGGCCCCGGCGCTGTTCTGGATGAACTGAATCCACTCGGCGTCGCGCTCGTCGTTCAAGACGACGATGCCGCCCACGCCGTCTGAATGTCCGTTCAGGTATTTCGTCGTCGAGTGGACGACGATGTCCACGCCGAACTCTAAGGGGCGTTGGAGGTAAGGCGAGAGGAAGGTGTTGTCGCAGACGACGCGCGCGCCCGCGCGGTGCGCCACGTCCGAGACGGCCTGCAAGTCCGTGACCATCATCACGGGGTTCGTCGGCGTCTCGACGAAGACCATCCGCGTGTTCTCTTTAATCGCGGCCTCGACGTTCGACGCATCGGTCGTATCCACGAACGTGAACTCGACGCCGTACTGCGAAAGCACGCGGCTGAAGAGACGGAACGTGCCGCCGTAGGTGTTGTCGGAGACGATGACGTGCTCGCCCCCTTTGACGAGCCGCAGCGTCGCGTCAATCGCCGCCATCCCCGAAGCGAAGGCGTAGCCGAAACGAGCCCCTTCCAGCGCCGCGATGTTCTTCTCCAGAGCGAGCCGCGTCGGGTTCTGCGTCCGCGCGTACTCGAAGCCCTTGTGCCTGCCGAGCCCGTCCTGCGCGTAAGTCGAAGTCTGGTAAATCGGGACGGCCACCGCGCCCGTCGTCGGGTCGGGCTCATTCCCGGCGTGAATGGCTGTAGTTGAAAATCCCATAAGTTTTAGTAAGCAGTAAGCAGTAAGCGGTGAGCAGTAAAAGCAGGATGACTGCTTACCGCTTACCGCTCACTGCTCACTAGTCAAAGATTCCCTGACTCATGTAACGCTCGGCCCCGTCGGGGAAGAGCGTGACGACGCGTTTGCCTTCGCCGAGGCGGGCGGCGACTTGGAGCGCGGCGGCGGCTGCCGCGCCGGATGAGCCGCCGACGAGGACGCCTTCGGTGGCGGCGAGCCGCCGGACGGTCGAGAAAGCCTCCTGATCGGAGACGGCGATAACATCGTCGGCCATCGAGCGGTCGAGGTTCGGCGGGATGAATTCCCTCTGGCCGATGCCTTCGAGGCGGTAGAAGCCCGGCGCTCCGCCGCCGAGGATGGAGCCCGCAGGCTCGACGAGGAAGCAGAGCAGCGACGGGTTGAGCTTCTTAATCGCGCGCGCGATGCCGGTGAAAGACCCGGCGGAGCCGACGCCGAGGACGACCGCGTCAATGCGCGACTCCATCTGCTCGATGATTTCGCGCGCCGTCGTCTCTTCGTGGAAAATCGGGTTCGCCGGGTTCTCGAACTGCTGCGGGATGAAGCTGTCCGGAATCTCCGCCGCGAGTTCCCGCGCGCGGTCAACCGCGCCCTGCATCCCCTCTTCCGCCGGGACGTACTCGACGCGCCCGCCGAGCGCCTCCATGATCTTCATCTTCTCGCGCGAGTAGCCTTCGGGGACGCAGAGGACGACGCGGTAGCCGCGCGCCACGCCGACGAGCGCCAGCCCGATGCCGGTGTTCCCGGCGGTCGGCTCGATGATGGTCGAGCCGGGTTTCAAAACTCCGCGCCGCTCGGCGTCGAGAATCATGCCGAGCGCGGCGCGGTCTTTCACCGAGCCGCCGGGGTTCGTGTATTCGAGCTTGGCATAGACTCCGGCGAGCGGGGCGGGCGCGAACCGCGAGAGATGCAGCAGCGGCGTGCGCCCGACCAGTTCCAGAATGCTTTCGGCGGCGGCGAGCGGCATCGAACCTCTGTCCCTGTAACTCGAAGGCGTCGGCGAACTCATGTGATGCAGAATTAACGAGATGGCCGCATGGTAGCCCGCTCAAGTAGTGCTGTCAAACCGCAGGTATGGTGATAAGTGACGAGCGATGAGTGATGAGAAAAGACGGCTCCTTTCTCATCACCTATCGCGCGTCACTTATCACCCTCTCCATTGACACGCGGGCCGCGCCGGGATATGTTGTAGCCCCGTGAACAACACGGACTCACCGCCCGCGTCCCCGATCATCGTTGCCGTCATCCCCGCGCGTTACTCTTCGAGCCGTTTGCCCGGAAAACCCCTTTTGGAGATCGGCGGGCGTCCGATGGTCTTGCACGTCGTCGAGCGCGCGCTGGCGGCCAGAGGCGTCTCGCGCGCCGTCGTCGCCACCGACGACGAGAGGATTCTCCGCGCCGTCCGAGAGGCCGGACACGAAGCCTTGATGACGAGCGCCGAACACGCTTCGGGGAGCGACCGTCTGGCCGAGGCCGCCGCGCGGATCGAGTCCGAAATCATCGTCAACGTGCAGGGCGACGAGCCTCTGATTGCGCCTCGGACGATTGAACTGGCCGTCGAAGCACTGCTCGCGGACGCGCAGGCGTCGGTGGCGACGACGTGCGAGCGCGTCGAGTCGGCGGCGGACGTTTTGAGCCCGGACGTTGTTAAAGTCGTCACGGACGAGCGGGGCCGCGCGCTCTACTTCTCGCGCTCGCCCGTGCCGTACCCGCGCGAGGCTGTGAGGCGGCACGGCTCGCTCGCCTCGGCGCTCGCCGCCGAGCCGGAACTGCTCGCGCTCTTCCGCAAACACACGGGGCTTTATGTTTACCGCCGGGCCTTTTTGTTAGAATACGCGGGCTGGCCCCAGACCGGACTCGAACGCGCCGAAGCGCTCGAACAACTGCGCGTGCTCGAACGCGGCCAACGGATCGCGGTCGTCGAGACCGCCGCGCAATCAATCGGCGTGGACACCGCCGAAGACCTCGAACGCGTCCGCGCGTTGATGGAGGAAGCTCAAAGTTCAGAGTTCAAGATTCAAAGTTGAAATGCGGTTCTTAACTTTGAGCCTTGAACTCTGAACTTTGAACTCGAAAAAAAATGGGCGACTGGATCGGGCTCGGAATCATCGTGCTGCTGGTGGTCGGCGTTCTCGTCGGCCTCTCGCAGTTGGGCAAGCCGCGCAAGCCGATCAGCGCCGAAGAGTACGAGCGGCGCGTGCAGGAGGGGCCGGGCGGCTTGAGCGCGAGCGTCATCGGCCTGCAAAAGATACTTGAGCCGGGGACGGAGAAGTCGGTCGCCGTGCAGCAGGACTTGCGCGCCGGGTTCTACAACGAGAACGAGCACGCGGACGGCGACGACGGCGACGGCCCTGAAACAGAAAAGGCAGGTGAAGGATGAAGGGCATCCAGTTTGTGACAGATGAAATGGGACGCAAAACAGCCGTCCTCATTGACCTCAAGAAGTATGGTGAGATGTGGGAGGATTTCTATGATGCTCTCGTCGCACAGTCGCGCGCGAACGAGCCGAGGGAATCCATCGAGGTAGTCAAGCGGCGCTTGCAGAAGCAAGGGAAGCTGAATGGCTAATTATGCGATCACATTCGCCCGCTCCGCGCAGAGAGAACTCGAAAGTTTAGCGGCACATGTGGTCAAACGGATTTTCCCTAAGATTGAATTGCTCGCCCGGCAGCCGCGTCCGCCGGGTTGTCGTAAACTGGTGGTCGGCGAAGAAGACCTTTGGCGAGTGCGGGTGGGAGATTATCGCATCATCTACAGCATTGACGACGTGCGTGAAGTTGTTGACATCATCGCCGTCAGACATCGCAGCAAGGCATACGATTGAGCGTAAATGTCGCGGGCTTGGCGGATAGTTCAGAGACAATCTAATTATTTCGGCGCAGGGGGAGACGATGCCTAAATACATTTTCGTGACGGGCGGCGTGGTTTCGAGTCTGGGCAAGGGGCTGGCGGCCTCGTCCATCGGCTGCCTGCTGGAATCGAGGGGCTTGAGCGTCTCGCTCATCAAGCTCGACCCGTACATCAACGTCGACCCCGGCACGATGTCGCCGTTCCAGCACGGCGAAGTCTTCGTCACCGACGACGGCGCAGAGACAGACCTCGACCTCGGCCACTACGAGCGCTTCACACACGCGCGGCTCGCGCAGGGCAACAACTGGACGACCGGGCGCATTTATCTCTCGGTCATCGAGAAGGAGCGGCGCGGCGACTATCTCGGAAAGACGATTCAGGTCATCCCGCACGTCACGGACGAGATTAAGCGGGCCGTGCGCGCGGTGGCCGAGAAGGACGCGACCGATGTCGTCATCGTCGAGATCGGCGGGACGGTCGGCGACATCGAGAGCTTGCCTTTCCTCGAAGCCATCCGCCAGATGGGGAACGAGGAGCGGCAGGACGGCGCGAACGGCGCGCTCTTCATCCACCTCACGCTCGTCCCGTACATCGCCGCCGCCGGTGAGCTGAAGACGAAGCCGACGCAACATTCGGTGCGCGACCTGCGCGAAATCGGCATCGCGGTGGACATCCTTTTGTGCCGCTCGGAGCGACCGCTGCCGCGCGAATTGCGCTCGAAGATCGCGCTCTTCTGCAACGTCAAGGAGCAGGCCGTCATCGCCGCCGAGGACGTGGCGACCATCTACGAAGTGCCGCTCGCCTTTCACGAACAGGGCTTGGACGACTTAATCGTCAACTCGCTCGGCTTGCAGGAACGAGCGCCGCAGAGCGACCTCACGCGCTGGCGCGGGCTGGTCGAAACCATCAAAGACCCTTCGGCGGGCTCGGTCACAATCGGTATCGTCGGCAAGTACGTCGAGCTTGAGGACTCGTATAAATCTCTGCGCGAAGCGCTGACGCACGGCGGCGTGGCGAACAACTTGAAGGTCGTCGTCCGGTGGGTCGAGTCCGAGAGTTTGATGGGCGAGGACTTCGAGGAGCGCTTGCGCGACTTCGACGCCATCCTCGTGCCCGGCGGCTTCGGCAAGCGCGGCGTCGCCGGGATGATTCGCGCCATCAATTACGCGCGGCGCTCGCGCACGCCTTACTTCGGCATCTGTCTGGGGATGCAGACGGCGGTCATCGAGTACGCGCGCGCCGTGTGCGGGCTGGCGGGCGCGGACTCGACCGAGTTCGACCCCGACACCTCGTTCCCCGTCATCTTCAAACTGCGCGACCTCGTAGGCGTCGAGGAGATGGGCGGGACGATGCGGCTCGGCTCCTGGGACTGTCGGCTCGCGCCGGGGAGTCTGGCGCGCGAAGTCTATGGCAACCGCGACGAGATTAGTGAGAGACACCGGCACCGCTACGAGTTCAATCCGGAGTTCCGCGAGCAGTT
>DASTQX010000235.1:0-22307 GCA_035761505.1 Pyrinomonadaceae bacterium | reverse complement strand
GAAAACTCACTTGCGTTTCTTGTGTCGCGGCTTCTTCTTGCGGCGCGCGCCGCCACCACCGCCTCCGGGCGCGGCGGGCAGTTGCGGCAGACCCGTTTCATCTCCACCGCCGCCCCCCAACATGCCGCTCATATCGGGCATCCCCATCATGCCCGCCATGCGGCGCATCATGCGGTTCTTGATTCCGCCGCCTCCGCCCGCGCCGCCGCCTCCGCCGAAGAGGCCGGAGCCGGAGAGCTGGCGCATCATCTGCCGCATCTCGACGTACTGCTTGATGAGCTGGTTGACCTCGGTGACGGTCGTCCCCGAACCCGCCGCGACGCGACGCCTTCGACCGGCGTTGAGGATGCGGTGGTCGTTGCGCTCCTGCATCGTCATCGAGTCAATGATCGCCTCGGTGCGCTTCAGTTGCCGCTCCATCTCGGCGGACTGTTCTTCGTCCAAGTCCGGCATCCCCATCCCGCCTAAAAGTTGGTCGGGCAGGAGCTTCATGATCTTCGAGAACGAGCCGAGCTTCTTGACCTGCCGGAGTTGGCTGCGGAAGTCGTCCAGGGTGAACTGGTTCTTCTGTAACTTCTGAAGCTGGCTCTCGGCCTCGCTCTGGTCAACTTTTGACTGTACCTCTTCGATGAGCGAGAGCACGTCGCCCATGCCGAGGATGCGCTGCGCGATGCGGTCGGGGTAGAACGGCTCCAACGCGTCGTACTTCTCGCCGACGCCGACGAACTTGACGGGCTGCCCCGTGACCTGCTTGATCGAGAGGGCCGCGCCGCCGCGCGCGTCGCCGTCCATCTTCGTCAGGATGACGCCCGTGATGCCGACCTGCCGGTGGAACTCCTCGCCGGAGCGGACGGCGTCCTGTCCCGTCATCGCGTCGGCGACGAAGAGGATTTCGACCGGCTTCGTCTCCGACTTGATCTCGACGAGTTCCGCCATCAACTCGTCGTCAATGTGCAGCCGCCCCGCCGTGTCAATCAAAAGCGTGTCGTAGCCCAACTCGCGCGCGTGCTTGTAAGCCTCGCGCGCCAGTTCCACGGGGTCGTTCGATTCGGGCTTTTCAAAGACCGACTGGCCCGTCGCCTTCGCGATGACCTTCAACTGCTCGCGCGCCGCCGGGCGGTTCACGTCCGTCGAGACCAGAAGCGGCTTGCGCTGCTGATTCTTCGAGAGCCAGAGCGCGATCTTTCCCGTCGAGGTCGTCTTCCCCGAACCTTGCAGCCCGACGATCATCACGACGTTCGGCATGGCCTTCGTGAAGACCAGACGCGAAGAGGTTCCGCCGAGCAACTCCACCAGCTCGTCAAAAACAATCTTGACGACCTGCTCCGAAGGCTTCAACTCCTGCCAGACCTGCTGCCCTTCGGCCTTCGCCTTGACGGACGCGATGAAGTCCTTCGCAACCTTGTAGTTCACGTCGGCTTCGAGCAGCGCCAGCCGAATTTCGCGCAACGCGGCGTCCACGTGCTCCGGCGTCAAAACGCCCTCGCCGCGCAGATTCTTTAAAGCCCGCTTCAGTTTGTCGGATAAAGACTCGAACATACGCTCACAGACACCCCGGCCAGCCCCAGCCGAAAACAAGGATGATAGCCGCCACGGTAAATAGTGTCAAGGAAAGGGGATTAGTGAGGAAGGCCGCGCGCCTCCGGCACGGGGATTCGGCCCGCCGGGGCCGCAGGCCGCCGGGGAATTTCGGTCGCGCGGCGTGGGAGTTTGGCGGCGGTTTGAAGTCCAAAATTCGGGATTTTTAAGAGCGCCCCCTTCGTCCTCGCCCGCGCCACATTTTCTATTGTGATTTCCGCGAGGAGGAGTAGAATCAACGCCTCCCTTGGGCGTACTTCTTCTCGGAACCTGACGGACTGGAGACAGTCCCATTATTCATGCCCCTCAGGCTTCAAACACTTGCGTCCCAATGGGAGGATATATGCGCTCCAACCTCAGCCTCCGCGTCGTGGCCGCCGCCCTCGTCGCTTGCGCCGCGTACCTCATCACGAACGTCTCGTCCTCGGCCCAAGTGCCGACAGCTCTGCCCGGTCAGGTCATCATCAGCGAGCTGCGCTTCCGCGGCCCCGAAGGGCTGCGCGACGAGTACATCGAGTTGTATAACAACACCGACTCGCTCATCTGCGTGCAGGCGTCCGACACTTCGCCGGGCTGGGCCGTCGCCATCTCCGGCCTGAACGCGGCGGGGCAGCCGATTACCGGGAACGCGTTCACCATCCCGAACGGGACGTGCATCCCGGCGCGCGGACACCTCCTCGGAGCCAACAACGAAGTTGGCGGCTACAGCCTGAGCGGCTATCCGGCGGCGAGCCCGTCGCCGACGGGGACGCCCGCGCCCTCGCCGACGCCCTTCGTCGGGACGACGCCCGACCGGACTTTCCTCGTCGCCGACGTGCCGGACGGCGTCGGCGTCGCGCTCTTCACCACGACGAGCACGATCAACCAGAACGCCGCGACGAGGCTCGACGCCTTCGGCTTCACGAACTCGCCCGCGCTCTTCAAGGAGGGCAACGGCTTCCCCGTCGTCCCGGCGGTCGGAACCGAGCACGCCCTCTACCGCGACCTCCGGCCCGGCGGGTTCCACAAGGACACCAACGACAACGCCTCTGACTTCCTCTTCGTGCAGACCTCGACGAGCATCCAGCCCACTCTGCTCGGCGCACCCGGCCCGGAGAATTTGTCGAGTCCGATCGTCAACAACAACCTGACGGGCAATCTGCTCGACCCGGCGCGCACCTCGTCTCAGTCGCCCAACCGCGAGCGCAACCTTCAGCCCGTCCCGAACGGCGACTTCGGGACTCTCGTCATCCGCCGCACCATCACGAACAACACCGGGCTCCCGGTGACGCGCCTGCGCTTCCGCGTCATCAACATCACGGGGCCGGGAACCGAGAACACCTGCGGCGGGACGCTCTGCGCCGACGTGCGCGCGCTCTCGTCTTCGGACGGGACGGCCACGCTGTCGAACCAGACCGTCGTGCCGGTGCGCGGCGTGCGACTCGAAGAGCCGCCCTCGCAGCCGAACGGCGGCGGGTTCAACTCCTCGGTCTCGGCGGACTTCATCACGCTGACGACGCCGCTCGCGCCCGGCCAGAGCGTCAACGTCCAGTTCACGCTCGGCGTGATGCGCACCGGCACGTTCCGCCACATCCTGAGCATCGAGGCGCTCACCGGCTCGCCGCCCATCATCCTTTCGGCCACGATGCTCGACAGCACTTCGCTCCCTTAAAAGTAGAGGCGCGCGCGAAGCGTTCACCGAACGCCTCGCGCGCGCCTTGAGTTCTTCCCTCTTCTCTTCTAACGCCTGCTCACCTGCCCGCACGCTCGCGCGCCGAGAGCGCCTGCGCCGTCTCGACCAGCTTCAGGAACTCCGTGCGGTGGCCGCGCAGGTCTGTCCCGGCGGAGGCGCGCGCGAGTTGCAGCACGCCGTCGTAACTGGCCTGCCCCTTGTATCTCGAATCGCGCAGCAGCATCCCGAACTGCGCCACCGCCGAGGCGAACTTGAAGTTGTCCGAAGCGTTCTGGTGCGCGCCCTTCGAGTCCACGACGCCGACGTTCAAGGGCTTGCTCTCGTTCCCGTCCGGCTCCTTGTAGCGGAGCTTGACCGTCAACATCTCGCCCGCGCCCGTGCCTTCGACTTTCCGCGCGGGCTGCTGGTACTTCAAATCGTCCACGCCCGGATTCTCGACCTTCTGCCCGGCGGGGACGATTTCATAGAGCGCCGTGACGTTGTGGCCCGCACCGATCTCGCCCGCGTCCTTCGAGTCGTCGTTGAAGTCCTCGTCGCGGAGCAGGCGATTCTCGTAACCGATGAGGCGATAACCGGCGACGAGGCGCGGGTTGAACTCGACCTGAATCTTTACGTCCTTTGCGATGGTGAGGAGCGTCCCGCCGATCTCGTCGCCGAGCACCTTGCGCGCCTCGGCGTGCGAATCAATGTAAGCGTAGTTGCCGTTCCCCTTGTCCGCCAGCTTCTCCATCCGCGAGTCTTGGAGGTTCCCCGTCCCGAAGCCGAGCACGGAGAGGAAGACGCCGCCCTTGCGCTTTTCTTCGACGAGTTGGACGAGTTCCGACTCGCTCGTGACGCCGACGTTGAAGTCGCCGTCCGTGGCGAGGATGACGCGGTTCGTGCCGCCCTCGATGAAGTTCTCCTGCGCGACGCGGTAGGCCAGTTGGATGCCTTCGCCGCCGTTGGTCGAGCCGCCCGCTGCGAGGTCGTCAATCGCGGCGACGATCTCCCACTTCCGGTCGCCCGGCGTCGCGGGCAGCACGAGGCCGCTCGTCCCGGCATAGACGACGATGGCGATCCGGTCGCGCGCCGTCAACTGCCCGGCGAGCGTCCTCATGGCGTCTTTGACGAGCGGGAGCTTGCGCGGGTCGTTCATCGAGCCCGACACGTCGAGGAGGAAGACGAGGTTGGCGGGCGGCAGGTTCTCCGAAGTCACGCGGCGGCCTTGCAGCCCGATGTGGACGAGACGGTGCTGCGCGTTCCACGGACAGTCGGCCACCTCGGCGTGGACGGAGAAGGGCGCGCCGCCCGTCGGCTGCGGGTACTCGTAAGGAAAATAGTTGACCAGCTCTTCGATGCGCACGGCGTCCTTCGGCGGCAGACGCCCTTCGTCGAGGAGGAAGCGGCGCGTGTTGCTGTACGAGGCCGTATCCACGTCAATCGAGAAGGTCGAGAGCGGCGCGCGCGCGACTTCGAGGAACGGGTTCTCGTCAATCCGGCTGTAAGCCTCCGTGTTGCCGTCGGCGACCTCGCCGGGCTCATTTCTCGCGTACAAGCCGCCGGTCGAGCCCGTGTTGGCGTTGGTGGCGTTCGCCGTGCGTCCGGCGTGTTCGTAGTTCCGCCCTGCGTCGCTCTTCTCGGAGGTCGCGCACGAAGAGGCGACGAGCGCCAGGAGCGCGAGACAGACGACTAGGCAATCACGACGACGGCGGGCGATGTTTTCGAGTCGAGTCGGACTCAGCATCTTTTCATCCTCACTTTACTTTCGCTTCTTCCGAGCGCCGGAGCGCGAACTCCAACCGGAGAAATTCTGACGCGCTCATCCTCTCAGTCACCCGCTTGAACGCGTGAGGCGAATCACGCATGCCTTCATCCTCGTCTCTATTTCGTCTCCGCGCGCCGCGACGCGCCGCCGCCCGCCCTGCGCGAAAGACCCTGCACGACGACCGGCGTCGCCGAGGTCAGCTCGTAGCTGATCTTCGACTCGCTCAGCCGCGCGGCGAAGGCCGACTCCGCCGAGACGTTGACGCGCGCGTAGAAGGTGGTCGAGGCGTCGCGCGGCTCCGCGCAGGTCGTGGCCGGGGCTTCGACCGTCACCCGCTCGCGCAAAGAGTCGGCGGACGGCCAGCGCACCTCGACCGGCTCGCCCGCGCAGTACTTCCGCTCGCGCCCCGTCTCCGCCGTGAAGAAGTACGTCCAGACCCAGACCTTCTGCGGCGCGGGCCGCGACGGGTCGCGCTCTAGAAGGAGCGACGTGTGGCTCTTCTTGCTCGCAAAGTCGAGCGTAATCAACTGCGGCTTGAAGACGACGGGCGCGGGCGCGTCCGTCGCGGAGGGCACGGCGGGCGGCGCGGGCGGCGTCGCTTCGACCGCGGGCGCGGGCTCCGGCCTGCCGTAATACTTCGTCAGCACGACCGCCCCGGCGAGCGCCGCGACGAAGACGATAATGCCCGTCAGCTTCTTAAAAAAATTCATCTCCGCTCCTCACAAGTCCCTGCAAAAATTCCGTCCGGCGCAAACGAATGAACGCGCGCCCCTCAACCCTCTTGCGCGCCGCGCGCGTCGCTCCGGCGGCCCAGCCTCTCGGCGGCGAGCGCGAGCCCCATCAGGAAGTAGAAGACCATCACCACCTCCGAGTCGCCGAGATTGTAGTGCACCATCCCGCTCGCCAAAAAGCCCGCGAGCCCGCCGAGCGCGCCGAGCACCAGCCCGCGCTCGACCCAGTGACTTTCGCCTTCTTGTACGTCCCCGCGCCCGTTTGGTTCGCGCCGCGCCATGCGCCACAGCATCCGCGCGTACAGAAAGACGAGCGCGAGCCAGACGAAGAGCGCCGGGAGCCCGCGCTCGACGGCGACCTGAAGCGGCGTCGAATGTAGGTGGCTCCAATTCTGCCGCCCGTTGTCGAACAAGCCCCACTCTCGATAGTGCCGCTTGATCGAGTCCATCCCGACGCCGACGAGCAAGTGCCTCGGCTCGCGCGTCAGAAGGTCGAGGCTCTCGCGATAGACCATCAAACGCCAAGCGGTCGAGCCCTCCTTCGGGTCAATGAAGCCGACCTGCCGCTTCTGCTGCAACACCAGAAGCCCCGCGACCGCCAGTGGCAAGGCGAGGGCCGCCGCAATCAGGAGCGTCCGGCGGCTCGCGCCGACCAGCACGATGACGAAGGCCGAGAGCAAAAGGCCGAGCCACGAAGCCCGCGTCACCGTCAGCATCAACGCGCCGCACACGCCCGCGAACGCCGCCGCCAGCATCACCCCACGCCAGCCCCACTTCCGCCGCAAGGCGACGAGCAGGCCGAGCGCCACCGAGCCGATGAGCTGCAACGATTCGGCGTAGGTCGTGTAGTGGCCGTAGAACCCCGACGCGCGCTGGTCGCGCCCCGCAGACCAACCACTGATGCCGAGCCTCGCCTCCGCCGTCTCGCCCGCAAGCAAGCCCTCACGCCGGACGACGGCCACGGGCAGAGCCTCCACGCGGTAGAGCTGCACGCGCACGCCGCCCGAACTTTCCGGCGCTGTCGAAGTGAGAACGCGCACCAACTCTTCCGGCCCGCTCAAGCGCACGCCGTCCGCCGCGAGCATCGTGTCGCCCTCGCGCACCCCGGCGGCGCGCAAAGGGCTCTCCGCCGTCAAGCTCTCGACCTTCACGCCGCGCCCCGTCGCGTACACGCCGAACGTGTACAAGACGTTCACCGCGCACGAAGCGACGAGCGTCAAGACGAGCGCGCGCAACAACCTCCGGTCGCGCACCCCTTCCGCCACGACATAGACGATGGTGAAGAGGCTCGCCGCGCGCATCTTCCCGATGGACACGTCCGGGTCATAAGACAGCAGTGCCGACAGAAACGTCAGGATGAAGAAGCCGAGGAGCGCGTAATCCAGAGGCGTGCGGTACACGACCGGGCGCGGCCTGACGAAATACCTCACGGCGCAGAAGGCCGCCGCCAGCAGCCAGGCCGTCTGCGTCCCCGCAATCGAGTGCGGCGCGGCCAACGCGAACAGAAAGAGGCAGACGACCACCGCGCGGTCGAGCCAAGCCGAGAGGGAAAAGGAGGAAAGGTTTAAAGGTGAAGAGGGAGAGAGACGAAGACCTTCAGCGCGGCCCTCTTCACTTTCCACTCTTCCCCCTTTCCACTCTTCCCCCTTCGGTTTTTCCATCCTAGTAGGCGTCGTCGCCGCGCAGCATCACCGGCAGCGTGCGGAGGATGATTTTGAGGTCTAAGAGCAGCGACCAGTTCTCGATGTAGAAAAGGTCAAGGCGCACCATCTCCTCGAACGAGAGGCGGTTGCGGCCCGACACCTGCCAGAGCCCCGTCAGCCCCGGCTTCATGTCGAGCCGTTTGCGGTGGCGCAGCGCGTAGGCTTCGACCTCGTAAGGGATCGGCGGGCGCGGGCCGACCACGCTCATGTCGCCGCGCAGGCCGTTCAAGAGTTGCGGCAACTCGTCCAGACTCAGGCGACGGAGCACGCGCCCGACGCGCGTCACGCGCGGGTCTGTGTGCAGCTTATAGACGGGCCGCGCCGTGTCGCCCAAGTTCGTGTCCGGCTGCCCGGCGATGTACTTGCGCTGGTACTCGCGGTGCATCCGGTCGTCCGCGCCGACGCGCATCGTGCGGAACTTGACGAAGAGGAAGATGCGCCCGTCCATCCCGACGCGCTCTTGCCGGTAGAAGATGGGGCCGCGCGAGTCGAGCTTGATGAGCAGGGCGACGAGCAGCCACACCGGCGCGAGCACGACTAAGGCGAGCGCCGCCAGCACCACGTCCGACGCCCGCTTGACCAGACGCGCCGCGCCCGGCAGAGGCTCGCGGAAGAGCGTAATCATCGGGAGCGCGCCAATCTGGTCAATCTCGGTCTTGCGCGGCAGGCAGTTGAAGAGGCTCGGCGCGATGCGGAACTCGACGCCGCGCCGCCGACCGACCCGCATCATCACGTCGAAGAGCAGATCGCCGTTGACGTTCGGGTCAGTAATGATGACTTCGTTCGCGCCCGTCTCGCGGATGGCCTCGGTCAGCCCCTCGATGTCGCCGATGACCGGCACGCCCTCGAACTCGACCGGCGCACCCGGCTCGCGCGCGCCCGCCTCGACCACGCCGATGACGCGATACCCAAGCTCACGCCGCGCCCGCATCTCCCGCACGCACAGCGACGCCTCGTGCCCGCGCCCGACGACCAGCGTCGGGATGAGATTGACGCCGCGCCGACGGGCCGCGCTCTGCGCCGTGCGCGCCGCGAGACGCAAAACGACGTAGGCCGCGAAGGCGAGCAGGAAGTCGAGCACGAAGACGCCGCGCGCGTAGGAGAAGGCGCGGAACTCGTAGCCGCCGCGATAAAGGAACGCCGCCGCGACGATGAGGAGCGAGGCCACCGCCGTCGCCTTGAAGACGCGCAAGATATCTTCGAGCATCGAGAACTCGCCGCGCAGACGGTAAAGGTCGTAGTACGCCAGAAGCAGCAGGCGGATCGGCAAAACCATCCAGAGCAGCGCCGCGTAAGGCTCGAACTGCGGATGCCAGACAAAGCCTTTCGACCAACTGAAGCCGACGAAAGTCTCGCCGCCCTCGCGCAGGGCGAAGGCCACGAAGAAGGCCGCGACGGCGACGAACGCGTCCGTCAAAACGAGCGCCGACTTGACGGCGGGCATCACCCAGCGCGGCGCGCGCGCCCGCGCGCGCACGTCGCTCGCCCTCACCCTCAACTCTTCGGAGCGCGCGGCCCCCGTCATCTTCATCGCACTCGTCAGGACAGAATCAAGTCCGCGACCTCTTCCCTCACGCCCGCCGCGCGACGCGGCTCGGCGCTCTTCTTCTTCTCGAACGTCAGGCTCTCCAAATCTTCGCGCGTGGCGACGCGACGGAGACGGCCTTCGCCGACGAGTTGTTCGTCCACCGCCGCCCAGCGGCCCGCGTAGATGGTCGCCGCCGGGACGCCGAGCGCCGCCGCCTCCCGGTTCATCGTCCCGCCCGCGCTCACCAGGAGGTCTGCGGCGGCCACGAGGTTCGCGCCGTCGAGCGCCTCAAGCGGCATCACGAGACGGCCACTCTCGAACCCCTTCGCGTGCCGCGCGGCCAGAGATTCTCTCTGCGCGACGCTGCGCGGAAGCAGAATCACTTTGACGTTCGCGCGCGCTCTCAGACGTTCGAGCAGCGCGTCGAACAACTCATTCTCAAAGCGATGGTAAAGCGCCTCGCGCGCGGGCGGTCGGACGACGACGAGCACTTCCCGCTCCGCGTCCACGCCGAACTGCTCAAGCAGTTGCCTTTTGAAACGGGGGTCGGGCGCGAAGTCCGCGAGATACACGTCCTCTTTGATGCCCCGGTAACGCCGAACCTTCGCGCGCCCCGCGCCGAACTTCCGCAGCGCCTCTTCGGGGAACGCCTCCGGCACGATCACGCGCGAGGCCAGACGGAAAGCGAGATGGTTCGCGGGCTGGTGCTCGTAATCCATCAGCGTCACGGCGCGCACCCCGGCGAGCCGCGCCGCCACTACTTGCGAGTAGGAATTGTGACTGACCGCGAGGCCGAACCCGCGCCCCCGCGCCCAGCGCTTGAGAGCCCACGCGCGCCCCACGACGTTGAGCGCCTTGCCCTTGAGCCCGCCGCCCCCGTGACCGCCGACGACCTCCGAACGAAAGCCCGCCGCCCCGGCCAGCTCCACCGTCTGCGCGAACTCCCGCGCCGTCGTCTCGACCTCGTGCCCGCGCCGCTCGAACTCCGAGGCCAGCGCGCGGAAGAAAGGCACGTGCGGCGAGTTCGCCAGATCAATCCAGATTTTCATGGTGAGCAGTAAGCAGTGAGCAGTAAGCAGCTTTAAGTTCTCGGTGTTCGGCCTTGAGATTTGAAACCTCAAACCCTTACTGCTCACTGCTCACCGCTTACTGCTCACTTCTAAAAGCCTCGCCAGCGCATACAACATCCACGCCTGCGACCAGCGCATGTAGGGCGTGCGGACGCGGCGGAAGCGTCTGAGTTGGTAGTGAAAGAAGCCCCGCGCGTCGAGCAGTTCGCGCACCGCCCAAGCGGCGACGCGCTCGGCCAAGTCGAGAGCGCCTTCGTCGTACTCCCGCAAATCCGCGAGCGCGACTATCGCCGCTCCCGCCGCGTGCGCGTCCGCCGGAAAGACGCGGTCATGGTAGTATTTCGGCCAACCGTCCGCAAGAAAGAACGCCTCGCGCCAGAACGCGTAACCGCGATCAATCGCCCGCTCCGACTCGACATTCAAATCAGCATTCCTCTCAAGCTCGCCCGCGCAGGCGCGACGGATGCGTGCCAGAGAGTCGAGCACGAAGGCCGTGTGAAAGTTGTCGGCCCACGACTGATACGCGTCCGCGCCGTAAGCCCAGGAGCCGTCCGCGCGCTGCCGTCGTAAGACGTAACGCGCCGCGCGCAGCGCCGTACTCTTCAACTCCGCCTCCCCCGTCATGGCCCCGACCGAGGCCAAAGCCTCCGCCCCTAAGAGGCTCGCGTTGAAGACGCGCGTCCTATCGAGCGGCGTGTAGCTGAAGCACAACTCGTCATCCTCATCAACGCTCCGGTTCAAACCGCGCAGGATAAACTCGCACGCGCCCCGCGCCGCTTTCAGGTATTCGCCCGCGCCCTCTCCGCCCTCGAAAGCCGCCGACGCCTCGACCAGAGCGCGCACGGCGAAGGCCGTCGGTACGACCGTCGGCGTGCCGCGCGGCGCGTAGAAGGCCCGGCCCTGCCAGTCGAAGTTGTAGCCCCACGCGCCGTCGGCCCCTTCGCCCTTCCCGGAAGCTCCGAGCCGCGCGTCGAGCAAGTCTCTGAGCAGCGCGCGCGCCTCCTCTTCCCTCTCCCCGTTCGGGCTCGCGCGGAAGCGAGAGAGCGCCGCCAGCGCGAAGAGCGCCGTCCCCTTCGCGTTCCTCCCTTCGGGGACGAGCGCCAGAGCGCGCAGGTTGACCGGCGAGCGTTTGAAGAGCTGCGTCCACGCCAGACGC
Source organism: Pyrinomonadaceae bacterium (assembly GCA_035761505.1). Lineage (GTDB taxonomy): Bacteria > Acidobacteriota > Blastocatellia > Pyrinomonadales > Pyrinomonadaceae > JAIVJM01. The sequence goes on along the minus strand of DASTQX010000235.1, from coordinate 11,125 downwards.
GCGAGGCGCGAGTGCCGGAGCGGCGTCGCCCGAAACAAGCGACTGTTGAGCGCGTCGAAAGGGTCGGCCCCCGCGTACCCGCGCTCGCGGCACCACGCGCGCAGACTCTCGCAGACCCGCTCGAACTCGTTCGGCATAAGGATAAAAGGCCGCGAGCCGTCAACCGTCAACCGTGAAGAGATAAAACCTGTTCCTTCCCGTCACGGTTGACGGTTCACGATTCACGGCTTTTCTTGAATCCGATCTTCTCACGCACGGTATAGACGGTCTTGGCCTGCGACTCGTGGTAGGTGCGCACCAGCATCTCGGCCAGAAGGCCCATGAGGATGAACTGGACGCCGACGGCGAACATGACGATGGCGATGTTCAGCAGTGGATTGCGGATGAAGGACTCGCCGTCGAGCTTCCTGAAGACGGCCCACACCATCGCGCTCAACGAGATGAGGAAGGAGGAGAAGCCGAAGAGGCCGAAGACGTAGATCGGCTTCGTGTGGTAGGAGGCCATGAACTTGATGGTCATCAAGTCGAGCATCACCTTGAAGGTGCGCGACAGCCCGTACTTCGACTGGCCCATCGTCCGCGCGTGATGCCGGACGGGAATCTCCGTGACGCGCGCGCCGACCCACGACGCGTAAATCGGAATGAAGCGGTGCATCTCGCCGTAGAGCCGCACGTCCTTCAGAAACTCCCGGCGGTACGCCTTCAGCGAGCAGCCGTAGTCGTGGAGCTTGACGCCGCCAATGAAGGAGATAATCCAATTCGCAATCGCCGACGGAATCTTGCGCGTGACCATCTTGTCCTGCCGCTCCTTGCGCCAGCCCGAAACCACGTCGAAGCCCTCGTCCAACTTGTCCAAGAGCCGCGAGATGTCCACGGGGTCGTTCTGCAAGTCGGCGTCCATCGGAATGAGGACGTGGCCGCGCGCGGCGTCAATCCCGGCGGCCATCGCGGCGGTCTGCCCGTAGTTGCGCCGGAGCGCGATGACCCGCACGCGCGGGTCGCGCGCCGCCAGCTCGCGCAGAACTTCGAGGCTCCCGTCGGTCGAGCCGTCATCCACGTAGATAATTTCGGCGGTGCGCCCCAGACTCGCCAGCGACTCGTCGAGCTTCAGGTGCAGCGGTCGCAGGTTCGGCTCCTCGTTCAAGACGGGCAGGAAGACCGAAATCTCCGGCGGCTCGTCGCCCGCCTCCGACGCCCCGGCGACTTCCGTTAACGTCGCCTCGTCCAACTCCGCCGCGCCCGACGGGCGGCTGATGACGGTCTCTTCTTCGTCGTAAATCTTCATTGCTTCAAACTCCCGCCCTGAGAGGCTTGAGACTCGTGACTTGAGACTTGTGAAAGACAGCATGCTCTTCCGAGTCTCAAGTCTCAAGTCCCTAGTCCCTAGACCTGAACCATTGGACGAAACGCCGGATGCCTTCGGCGATGTCGGTCTGCGGATTATAGCCGAGCAGGCGGCGGGCCTTCGTGATGTCGGCGAAGGTCTGCGGCACGTCGCCGGGCTGCAAGGGCTGTCGGTCAATCAACGCCTCGCGCCCCAGTTCCCGCTCTAAGAGAGAGATCAACTCCCGCAGCTCGACCGTCCGCGACTCGCCGAGGTTGATGATTTCGTACCGGCTCGCGTCGTAATCAATCGCCGCGCGCACGCCCTCGATGATGTCGTCCACGTAGGTGTAGTCGCGCCGCGTCGTGCCGTCGCCGAAGACCGGAAGCGGCTGCCCTTCGGAGATGAGCCGCGCGAATTTATGTATGGCGAGGTCGGGCCGCTGCCGCGCGCCATAGACGGTGAAGAATCGCAAGCAGACGCAGCGCAGCCCCCAGAGGTGCGAGTAGGTGTGACACAGCAGTTCGCCCGCCGCCTTCGTCGCCGCGTAAGGGCTGATGGGCTTGAAGACCGGGTCGTCCTCGGCGAAGGGAACCTTCTCGTTCTCGCCATAGACCGAAGACGAGGAGCCGAAGACGAACTGCCTGACTCCGCGTTCGCGGGCGAGTTCGAGCAGGTTGAGCGTGCCGCGAATATTCGTCTCCGCGTACAACTCCGGCTCCGCGAGCGAGGGCCGCACGCCCGCGCGCGCCGCCAGATGGACGATCACGTCGAACGCCGTCCCGCTAAAAATCTCTTCGAGCGCCGCGCGGTCGCGGATGTCGGCTTCGTGCAGGCGGAAGTCCTCGCGCCCCTCGTGCGGCGCGACGTTCCGGCGCTTGAGCGCGGGGTCGTAGAAGTCGTTGAAGTCGTCCAAGACCGAGACGCGCCAGCCGCCCTCGCCGAGCAGACGCCCGACCAGATGCGAGCCGATGAACCCCGCCCCGCCCGTCACCAAGATGTTGCGCATGTCGTTCAAAGTCCGCGAGAGAAGTGACGAATGATGAATGACGAGTTAAAGACAAGCTCTTTACTCGTCACTCTTCGCTCGTCACTTCCGCTCCCCCTTTCGCGCGTAAATCCACAGGTGCCAGCCCCAGCGCGCGGCGAGTCTTTTTTCCAGCGAGCGCGAGAGAAGCGGGCCGACGACGGGCAGCCAGCGTTTGTTGAGGAAGTGGACGGCGAAGTCCACGCGCTCGAAGTCGCGGAAGAGCGCGCGCGCCTCGCGCCGCGAATAGACGCGCGTCAGAGGGTTCCCGGCCCCGTCGGTATTCCGGCTCAGGAACTCTTCGGGCTTCAGATAACTCTGCGTGTCTTCCTTGATGCGCGCCGCGTGCTCGCGCAGGCTCTCGACCGGCTCGCCCGTCAGCCGGTGCGCCAGCCGCAGGCCCGCGCCCGTCTTGAGCAGGTGCGCGCCCGCGCGGCGGAGCACGCCGATGTTGACGCGGTAGTTATAAGAGTCTCGGTGATAGAGCATCACGACGGCGCGACCGCCGGGCACAAGTACTCTGTGAATCTCACGGACGGCGGCGGCGGCGTCCGGCGTGTGATGCAGGACGCCGTGCGAGTAGATGAGATCGAAGCTCTCGTCCGCGAAGTCGAGCCGCTCGGCGTCGGCCACGCGGAACTCGCCGGGCAAGCCCTCCAACTCGAAGCGCCGGCGCGCGAGCCCGACCGCCGCTTCCGTCAAATCCACGCCCGTATAGACGGCCCCCGCGCGCGCGAAGCCCGCGCCGTCCGTCCCCAGCCCGCAGCCGATCTCCAAAACGCGCAAGCCCTTCGAGTCCCGGAAGCCCGCCGCCTCCGGGATGTGCCACTCGACGCGGTAGCGGTGCTCCTCGACGCGCTCGTAGAAAAGGCGCGAGCCCTCTTCGGCGTCCGTGAACTTCGTCCCGCACGGGTGCGCCTGCCAGAACGCGCGCACGCGCTCTTTTAAACTGTGCTCAGAGTTCGACATCGAAAAGGCCGCGACGCGGGGCAACACGGAAGCGCACGGTCTGAAAATCCCTCGCCCGCGAAACTCGAAAAATTAACACGCCCCGCGCGTCAGCGACAAGCGCGGGCGCTGCCGGGTTTTGTCCTTAAATACCCGCGCGCGAGGATTAAATACCCATGCAAAGGTATCTCATCCCCGCACGTCGGAACGCCATCCCCGCGCCTCGGCATTAAATACTCTCGCGTGAGTATTAAATACTCTCGCACGGGCATTGAATACTCTCGCGTGGGTATTAAATACTCTCGCATGGGTATTCGATACTCTCGCCTCGGCATTGGATACTCTTGCACGGGTATTAAATACCCGCGCGTCGGCATGACGTTCCGAGGCGTGGGGATGTCGCGTAAGCGTGCGGGGTGCGGGGCCGAGAGGCTTTCACCTGCCGCGTCGGCGCGGGGCGCGCGTGGCTGCGCCGACCGAGACGATGCGCTCGATGAGCTTCGGGTCGTCGGGGAGGATGCCGGATTTGACGAGCCGGGGCGTCATCACGCGCCAGTTCGGGTCGGCGGCGAAGACGCGCCGGAAGAGCGGCAGCGCCTCTTCCGTCCGGTTCATGTTGACGAGCGCGACAGCGTGCCAGTAGGTCATCTCAAGATTGCCGGGAACCAACTTTTCCGCCGCCGAGTATTCGCGCAACGCGGCCTCGTTGTCCTTGCGCTCGACCGCCACGTCGCCCGCGTTCATGTGGTTGTAAGCGCGCTGCAAAGTTAAAAGGCGTCGCAGTTCCTTGAGCGGCTCCGCGTGATCGTCCACGCGCAAGTCGAAGGTGCGGTCGGCCCAAGCCTTGCCCGTCGGCTTGCCCGTCACGACGACGAGCGCCGCCGATTGCTTCCCACGGAGGTCGCCGCCCTCTCTCTGCGCCGCGTCGAGCGCGGCCAGCATCCGAGAGGCCAAGTCGCCCTTCGTCGTCTCGAACGCTCGCGCCATCGCGGGCCACACGCGCTCGTTCGCCATCATGTTGGCCTGCACGGAGAAGTTCTCGCCGACGAAGTGGCCCGCCGCCTCGATGCACTTCGCGCCGGTGTGCGCCGCGACGCGCCCCCGCGTGTCAATCATCGCCACTTGCCGCACGTCGCGCCCCTCGTCCTTCGCCAGCAAAGCCTTCAGCGTCTCTTCCGCCCCGCGCCCCGCGCGCATCTCGTCGAGGCCGAGCTTGCCGTATGAAGGGTCAACGAAAGACTGTGTGGCGATTGCGCCGACTCCCGCCTCCGCCCAGGAGACGATTGAGCCGACCGAGAACCAGTGCGACTGAACCGCCACGCCCAGCTCGCCCGTCGCCGGGTCACGCGCCACAATCGAGTAAGTGTGTACGGGCCGCAGAGGCCGCGCCGCCACGTCAACGGAGGTCGGAGGCTCCCCTTGCGCCTCCGCCTTCCTCGCACGCGAGAGCGCCGTCAAAAGCACGACCGCGACGAGCGCGGCCAGCAACCCTGTCGTCAACATTCTTTTCATCTTCTCCGTCCAGTCTTTTGGAAAAGTTCGTCTGTGCCTTTTCAGTCACCGGCCCGCTTCAACTGCAAGTGGTGAGCGGGTTCGATCAAACCCGAAAGCCTCTCTCCTCGTCACCTCAGAAAGCCCACATCCCCTGCGCGAAGCGGCCCGCGAAGAGCGCGAGCAGAAGCAGCGACCAGACCGCGATGACGCCGCCCCACTCCGGGCGCTCGACGGCCTTGCGCGCGAACAGGATATAAATCGGGAACATGATGAGCGTGTAACGCGGCACGCTCAGGACGAACTTCGTGCTCGTCCAGAGCAGCCAGTTCGCCGTCATCCAGACCGCGTAGGAGGCGCGCAACCTGAACCAGCACCAGACCGTGCAGGCGAGGCCGAGCAGCACGAAGAACAACTCCTGCCAGCCGACCATCTGCGCCTCCGAAGGCGCGCGCTCCCAGATCGCCTTCCAAGCCCCGACCAGCCCCACCCACGGCCACGTCAGAGACTTGTACCAGTAAGCGTCCTGCGTTTTGAGGAAGGCGAACGGGTCGCCGAAGACGCTCGCGTTCAAGAGCAGATAGACGCCGAACCCCGCGCCCGCCAGCAAGACCCACAGCCACTCCCAACGCCAGCGGCGGCCCTCCTCCCTGTACTGCAAAAACGCCTCGACGGCGAGCGCCGGGACGAGCATCAGCCCGTTGACGCGAGACAGGCTCGCCAGCGCGCCCAAGCTCCCCGCCAGCCACCAACGCCGCCCGCGCGCCGCCAGAAACGAGCCGAGCGCGAGCGCCAGAAAGAGGCTCTCCGTGTAGCCGATGTGCAGGAAGTAACTCGTCGGGAAGACGAAGAGGAAGAAGACCGTCGCGCGCGCCGTCTCGTCCGTCTCGTCGCGCCCCGCGAGCCGCCACAGCAGAAGCCCCGCGACGACCGAAGCCACGGTCGAGACGAAGAAGGCGGCGACCAGCTCGTCGCTCAACACGAACGCGCACAAACGCACGAGCCACGGGTAGAGCGGATAAAAAACTATCCAGCGACTCTGCACGCCCTCCGACACGTAGCCGTCGCGCGCGATGTCGAGATAGTGCGGCGCGTCCCAACGGTTCCAGATTTCCAGCCACCCGGAGAGCGACGCCAGCCGCCGGTTCTGATAGGCCGTGAAGGTCTGCGCGCCGACCAGCAGCACCAGCGCCTTGATGCCCAGCATCAACGCCACGAGCCGCCAGTCGAGCCGCTTGAGCCACCCGCCCGCGTCGCCGCCGCTCCCGCCGCGCTCCGCGTCGTCTCTCAACGGAGGATGCTGTTTCCTCTCACGCCTCGTCTTCATCTCGGATGGTTTCGCCACGCCCTCAAGCGTCAATAAATTCGCGGTGCCACATTTCGAGCGTCAGCAGTTGCAGGACTTGGAGGTTGTAGTCCTCGCGCCCCGAAAGGTTCGCCTCCACGATGCGCCTGACCTCTTCGGGGCGGAAGAGTCCACGACTTCTGACCTGCTCTTCCGAAAGCAACTCGTCCACGAGCGGGCGCAACGGGCCGCGCAGCCACGCGCGCATCGGAGCGCCGAAGCCCGCCTTCTTTCTCCACACCACTTCGCGCGGCAACAAACGCTCGGCGGCGCGCTTGAGGATGTACTTGCGCCGCAAGCCCCGCAGCTTCAAGCCGGGCGGCATCCTCGCCGCCAGCTCGACCAGCTCGTGATTGAGAAACGGGACGCGCACTTCGAGCGTCGCCGCCATCGAAGTCTTGTCCGTGTAATCCAGATTGAGGCACGGCAGAAACGTCTTCATATCCACGTACAGGAGCCGGTTGAGCGGCGCGGCCCGCGCCGCGCGCGCGAAGTATCGCCGGTGCTGCCGGTAGGCATCCAGCCCCCCGGTCGCCTCCCGCATCCCGTCCGCGTAGAGGCGCTCTTTCTGCCCGTCGTCGAAGTAAGTCCCGTAGCCGAGATAACGCTCCTCGAAGTCGAGCGCGCCGCTCCGCGCGAACTTCTTGGCGTTGCGCAGGAGCGCCGTCAGGCGTCCGGGCCGCCCGCCCGGCAGAGCGCCCGCCACGGCGCGCATGAAGGGACGGCGCACGAGCGTCGGCACGGGGTCGAGCGCGCGCGCCAGACGCATCGCCATCTGTCGCGGGTAGCCCGCGAAGACCTCGTCGCCGCCCATCCCCGAAAGCATCACCGTCAGAGTCTCGCGCGCCTTCGCCGAGACGAGGTAACTCGAAATCGCCATGTCAATGACGGGCATCTCCAAGTGCCTGACGAGCTTCGGCAGCAGCGACGCCACGTCCGGCTTCAAAGTTATCTCGTGATAGTCGGTGTCGAGCAGTTGCCCGACCCGCCGCGCCCAGCGCGCGTCGTCGGGGATGATGTCGTAACGCAAGTCCTCCTGCTCGATGCCGATGGTGTAGGTCGAGACCTTGCGCCCGCCACTGTGCCGCGCCATCAAAGCCGTGATGACCGAAGAGTCCACGCCGCCCGAAAGGAACGAGCCGAGCGGCACGTCCGCCACCATCTCCATCCGCACCACGCGGTCGAGCGTCTCAAGGACGCGCTCGCGCCACCACTCCTCGCCGCGCCCCTCGTCCACTTCGTCGAAGGAAACGTCCCACCACTCGCGCACCTCCACCTCGCCGTCGCGCCACGTCAGGTAATGCGCGGGCGGGAGTTTCAGCACGTCGCGGAAGAGCGTCTGCGGGTCGGGCGTCCAGAGGAACGTCAACTGCTGGTGCAACCCTTCGGCGTCGAGTTCGGCGCGCACGAGCCCGCTCGCCAGAATCGCCTTGACCTCCGAGGCGAAGACGAAAGCGCGGCCCTCTCCGCCGCCGTCTTCGCGCGGCGTCGAGTAGTAGAGCGGCTTGATGCCGAGCCGGTCGCGCGCCACCATCAGCGTCCGCTCGCCGTTGTCCCACACGGCGAAGGCGAACATCCCGTTGAGGCGCGCAAGACAATCCACGCCCCACTCGGCGAAGGCCGCGAGCAGGACTTCCGTGTCGCAATCCGTGCGGAACCGGTGCCCCTTCTCCTTGAGTTCGAGCCGCAGCTCACGGTAGTTGTACAGCTCGCCGTTGTACGTCAAGACGAACCGCCCGTCCTCCGACAGCATCGGCTGATGCCCCGCCTCGCTCGTATCAATAATCGAAAGCCGACGGTGGCCCAGACACGCGCGCCGCCCGTCCTCGTCCACGAAGTCCGAAGTCCACACGCCCTCGTCGTCGCGCCCGCGATGCTCGACGGCCTTCAACATCGCGCCCACGCGCGCCTCCGGCCCCTGACTGATTAATCCCGCGATGCCGCACATAAGTTAAAGCCGTGAACCGTCAATCGTGACGGGTGACAGGAGAAAGACCGTGAACCGTAAGCCGTGCGCCGTGAGCCGTGACAAGCAAGAACTCGTTTTATCTTGTCACGGTTCACCCGTCACGGTTCACGGCTTTGCAACGCTTCTTCGATGAGCCCGCTCACCCACTCGGCGCGCGCGTCCCAAGTCCCGTCCATGACGGCTGCCTGCCGTGCGCGCGCGCCTTCGTCGCCTTCTTCCGCGAGCGCTTCCATGACGAGGCGGAGGAAGTCTTCGCGGCTGCGGGCGATACGCAGGACTTGGCCCAAGTGTTCGTATTCGGGGAGCGGCGAGATGACGACCGGCTTGCCGGTGGCGAGGTACTCGCGCACCTTGATGGCCGAGCCGTAAGAGGTGAACGCGCGCTCAGTCTCCCACGGCAGCACGCACACGTCGAACCCTGCGGCGTAACGCGGCAACTCTTCATACGCCACGGGCGGCAGGAAGTGGACGTTCGCCAGCCCCTCGATCTCCAACCCGCGCGACTTGTTGCCGATGAAGACCCAATGCCATCCGGGCCTCTCGCGCGCCGCGCGCCGGATGAGTTCCTGATCCACGAGCCACGGCTCGATGGCCCCGAAGTAGCCGAGCCTCGGACGCGGTATTTTCTCTATCTCATCCGCGACGCGGAGCGCGCCCTCGCCCCTCGCGCCAACGCGCGACCAGTGACCGAAATCCACCGCCTGTTCCAGCAGGTGCGAGCGCTCGCGCCCGCCCTTCGCCTCTTCCAACAGCTTGCGCCCCGAATAGAAGATGAGGTCGGCGCGCTCGACCGCCAACTCGTGGAGCCTTCGGATGGCCGCCGGGTCGGTCGCGTGATCCATGTGGTTCTCGTCGTACTTATCCGAGACGTGATAGACGACCAGCGACTCGCCCAACTCCCCGATCATCTCGGCGGCGGTCGGAATCGCCACCCACAGAATCGGCCTCTCCAAACCCCGCACACGCATGAGCGCCCGGAGTTGCGCCTTCAACAACAGGCGGTTCGCGCCCCTCGACGCCCGGCTCCCGAAGAAAGGCAGACTCGCGGGCGAGACGACCGTAATCCCTTCCTCCGTCCGCCTCGCCAACTTCGCGTAGCTCCGCAGCTTCCGCGCGACGCGCGGCAACAAATCCTTGTGCCCCAACCCCGGCAGCCCCATCGAAATCGAGTTCACGAATATCACCCGATTCCCCGCCCGCGCGAACCGCCGCATCAAATGATTCTTCGAGTGCGGGTGGTGATACCACCAATCCTCGCCGCCAAAACAGACGATTGATTTGCCGGAAAACATTACGAGGTCGCGCCGCCCCGGCGGGTGCGCCCGCCGTCTCCGGTACTCACGCGAGGCGCGCGAAGGCGAAGCGGTGATGGCGTCGAAACAATGGGTGCTAACATGACCTTCGATAGTAGCGGACGCCCCGCCGTAGCTCAAGGCGGCTTGACTCTCGACTCGCGCGCGGCTTCGTGTGCGGCGTCGAATCCGTCAGTGCAGCCGGGCGCGTATATTGGGCAGTTCGCGGCGGGCTGAATTTTTCGACATCGCCCGCGTCGGCTTGAATGTTGCGGAAGGAGTTTTGAAGATGAACAGGCGTTCCTTTATTTCGTCGGGCCTCGCGTTCGGTGCGCTGTTGATGTGCGCGCCGAGGCTTGCCGGTGCCGCCGGTTCGACTGACAAGAAGGCGAAGGGGCGGGGCGTCGGGAGGGTCGTCAAGACGGACGCGGAGTGGAAGAGGATTCTGACGCCGGAGCAGTACCGCGTGGCGCGTCTGAAGGGAACCGAGCCGCCGTATTCGAGCCCGCTCAACAAGGAGCACGGGCGGGGCACGTTCGCCTGCGTGTGTTGCGGGCTGGCGGTGTTCAGCTCGAAGGCGAAGTTCGATTCGGGGACGGGTTGGCCGAGCTTCTGGGCTCCGCTCTCGAAGGCGCATGTCCGCAAAGAGGTTGACCGGAGTCTCGCCGCAGAGGAGCGCACGGAAGTCCTCTGCGCGCGGTGCGACGCGCACCTCGGACACGTCTTCGACGACGGGCCGGAGCCGACGGGCTTGCGCTACTGCTTGAACGGCGTGGCGCTCAGGTTCGTGCCGGGGCGTTAAAGAAAGGCGCGGGCGGGAAAAAGAAAAAGCAGCGCCCTCCCCAAATTAAAAGGGCGCTGCCGTTGTGGACGTGCTCTGGCATTGCTACCAGGGCTCCTTGAGAGCGCCGGGGCGGCGAGCGGGCACCGCCCGGCGTTCTGAACTGTTAAGCGTCCACGTTCTGAAATTCTGTCCGCGTGCCGCCGTCGCAAGCCTCTCGGCTACACCGTGCGACGGCCCGACAGCAGGTTGATGACGAGAACCACGAGGGCGATGACGAGCAGCAGGTGAATCAGGCTGCCACCGATGCCGCCGATAAGACCCAGCAACCAGAGCACCAGCAAGACCACTAAAATCGTCCAAAGCATTGTTCCACTCTCCTTCAAGTCTTAGTCTCAAGTAAAATCTTACGCCGCTAACCTCTTGCACCCATGCATTGGCAACGGGTATGCCAACCGCCCGGCGGCTGCGCGCCCGTCGCGGTAACTCGCACAACGGAAGGGAGTTGAGAATTTACCGGCTGGTAAGTAGAGGGGAAACGCGCCCGCCCGCTTGCACTAAAACCACTCACTCGCCTCTCCCGCCGCAACGTCTTCATTCGTTACACGACCGCGAAGAGCGAAGATGAAGGGGCTGCTGATTGAAATTTGAAATCTCAAAATCTCGAAGCTGAAATTTCAAACCGCTCTTTCTTCATCTTCGCTCTTCATGGTCGGGCTGGCGGCCTGAAGGTCTAGAACTTTTTCCAGCGCGCGGAGGTGGTCTTCGGCTTCGAGGCCGAATTGTGCGGCCCAGTGCTCGACCTCACGGAGCGGGGGCGCGAAGAGGGCCGTCTTGAGTTGGAGGGTGAGGGCCGGAACGTCTCCGAAGTCGTAGAGGAGCAGGCCGCGCGTCTCGCCCGCGCGCGTGGCGACGACGGGGAGGCCGCACCACGTCGCCTCGACGCGC
>DASTQX010000234.1:0-5362 GCA_035761505.1 Pyrinomonadaceae bacterium | reverse complement strand
CACGGCTTCGTCAATCCGCGACTGTGGCACGGAGCCCTCGCGCACGAGCGCCGTGAGATGGTCGGCGAAGCTGTAGTCGCTCGGCACCATGCTCATGTCTATGCCCGCCATGACCGCGACGCGCGTGGCCTCCTTCTCGGTCGCCGCGACGCGGTGGATGTTGACCATCTTCTTGATGTCTTCCCAGTCCGAGACGGCGACGCCCTTGAAGCCCAACTCGCCCCGCAGGATGTCGGTCAGGATGTGGCGGCTCGCGTGGACGGGAACGCCGTTGACCTCGCCGGAGTTGACCATGACGGTGCTCGCGCCCGCTTCAATGGCCGCCTGAAAGGGCGGCAGGAAGTATTCGCGCAGGTACATCTCCGGAATCCACGCGGGCGTGCGATCCCTGCCGCTCAAGGGGAGGCTGTAGCCGACATAGTGCTTGAGGCACGCCGCCGCGCGTCGCGGCGAGGAGATGTCTTCGCCCTCGTAGCCGCGCACGGTGGCGACGCCCATCACTTTCGCAAGGTACGGGTCTTCGCCGAACGTCTCGTAGAGCCGGGGCCAGAGCGGTTGGCGGCCCACGTCGAGCACGGGCGAGAAGTTCCACGGAATCCCGGCGGCGCGCGTCTCGGCGGCGGCGACCTCCGAGGCGCGCATCATCAGTTCCGGGTTCCAGGTGGCGGCCATCGCCAACGGCTGCGGGAAGAGGGTCGCGCCCCGCACGTAGTTCGCGCCGTGAATCGTGTCAATGCCGTAGATGACGGGGATACGGAGCCGGGACTTTTGCGCGGCCCCTTGAATCTGCCCGATGATTTCGTGCCAGCGTTCGAGCGGGAGCGCCTGCTCGGCCACGTTGAGGATCGAGCCGACGCCGTATTTGACGACCGCCTTCTCCAGCTTCGCCGGGTCTATCTTAATCGCCTGATCCCGGCCCGTCGTGACCATGCCGATTTCGAGCTGGGTCATCTGCCCGACCTTCTCTTCGAGCGTCATCTTCGCCAGCAGTTCCTCGACCTTCCCCGCCGCGTCCGCTTTGCGCGCGGGGGCGCGGAGCATGCTCCGTAAAAGAGCCTGACTGTCGTCGAAATCGGTGCTCATGGTTCGTGCGCCGCGATTGACGAGCGCGGGGTCTTGGCGCTGCGCGGCGGCGGGCGGAGGCGTGAAGGGTTGGAGCACGGCTGACACGAAGGCGAGGGCCGCAACTGTTTTCTTCATCGTGAAGGAGTCCCTGACTTGCCGACCGATTGATTTGGAAAATTCGGCAGTACGTTACGAACGTGGTAGCGCCGTCCCTTTGATTGTCTTGTATGTTATCCGGCGGCTGAAACGTAAGTTACAAACTGTTAACTGCGGCGTGAAACACTTCACCTGAGGATGGATATCTTCGTCAACATTTATGCCTACGCAGCGGGCGGCGGGCGGGGGCACTTTCAGGGACTGATGGAGAAAGCCCCCGCCAGAAGGCTTCTTTTAAAACGGCTTTTCAGGAGCGGTCGGCCTTAACCGCCGCCCGGCTTCTTCAACTTGTCCGCCTCTTTCGAGACCCGCGTGCTGAGTTTGATAACCTCATCGAGAGCGCCCTTCGCCTTCGCGGAGTCGTGCGGATTCACCACCTTCGTGTTCTGGAACATGGGGCTGTTGACGAAGCGGGCGAGGGCTTCGTCCAGCGCGGAGAGCAGAGATTTCAGGTCTGTCCGCGCCTCCTCTTCGACGCCCACGGCCTTCGGCTTCTTGTCGGACTCGGCGGCGAAGAGGTTGGACTTGAGCCGCGACGCCCTCTCTCTCACCTCCGACGCCGCCTCCGAAAGTCGCCCGTAGTCGGGCGAGCCGCCCGCCTGCAACACCTCGCCGTTGACGATTTGTATCCGCTCGAAGTCTTCCTTGATCTGCGGGAACTTATCTTCGGGGCTCTCCCCGGCCTTCCGGTCGGGCTTCTCGGCGTCGCGCTTGACGCGTTCCAGTTCGGTCGAACGCGCGCGCGCCCCGTCCGTCTCGCTCTTCATATTCTTGTCCGGCCCGCCCGGCGGCGGCCCCTGAGCCAGAGCGTCGGACGAGGATGTCACGGCGACGACCGCGACCGCTGCCATTAAAAGTCGCCTGAGCATGACTTCGGCACCTCCATCAAAGGCGTGAGCGACCGGCGAGCGGCGGGACGACCAATTAAGTCGCGCGCGGCCCGTGCGTCTTGAGTGCGCTCACTATCACTCACGAACTTTAAATGGTCAACCCGGTTCCGAAAATCCCCGCGCCCATCTTCCTCCGACTCACTTCCCGCCCGCGTATGACACGCGCCAGACGACGTTGCCGCCGTCGTCCGTGACGTAGAGCGCGCCGTCGCGCCCCGTCGTCACCGCCACGGGGCGACCCCACACGTCGCCTTCGGGCGTGACGAAGCCAGTCAGGAAATCCACGTACTCCCCGGTCGCGCGCCCGCCCTGCATCGGCATGTAGATGACCTTGTAGCCGGTGCGCCGCGCGCGATTCCAAGAGCCGTGCTGCGCGGCGAAGGGGAGGTTGCGGTACTCGTTCGGGAATTGCTCGCCGGTGTAGAACGTCATGCCGAGCGAAGCGGTGTGCGATTGGAGCAACACGTCCGGGACGATCACCTTGTCTTTCAAGTCGGGGCGCTTCCCCTTGTGTCGCGGGTCTTGATTCGGGCCGATGTAATACCACGGCCAGCCGTAGAAGCCGCCGTCTTGGACGCGCGTCACGTAGTCGGGCGCGAGGTGGTCGCCGAGCCCGTCGCGCTCGTTGACGGAAGTCCACAACTCGCCGGTCGAGGGGTGGATGGCGAGGCCGACCGGGTTACGGATGCCGGAGGCGTAGACGCGCTCGTTCTTGCCGTCGGGCGTGTACTCGAAGATGCGGGCGCGGCGCGCTTCCCCTTCGTCGTCCGAGACGTTCGAGCGCGACCCGACCGAGACGTACATCTTCGAGCCGTCCTTCGAGAAGACCACGTCGCGCGTCCAGTGGCCGCCGCCTTCGAGGCGGCCTCCGCCAGAGATGTTGGCGACGACCGTCTCGCTCGCGGCGCGCGCCTTCGTGTCACCGTTGCGGTACGGGAAGCGGACGACCGAGTCCGTGTTCGCCACGTAAATGTATTGCGGGTTCGCGCCAAGCGGGTAGAACGCGATGCCGAAGGGCTGTCTCAAGCCGTCGGCGAAGACTTCGCTCAACTCCGGCCTGCCGTCGCCGTCCGCGTCGCGCAGCAGGCGGACGCGGTTGGCCTCCGACTCGGCGACGAAGAGGTCGCCGTTCGGCGCGGTGCGAATCATGCGCGGGTTCGTGAGCTTGTCGGCGAACTTCTCGACGCGGAAGCCCGCCGGGACTTGCGGCGTCGCGCCCGCCGGTTGCGGAATCTGGCGCGGCTGGTTCCGCACCGATTTGGTCGCGTAAGGCGCGGGTAAATCGTCGGTCGTCAACTTGCGACGCACGCCCGGCGCGTCGGTCGTCCAATCGCCCATCGCCGCCTCGCCCGTCAAAAGCTCATTGCTCGCGCGGCGGGGCGCGGTCGCCTGCGGGGTCGGCGTCGCTTGGCTTGTCGCCTGCCCGCTTCCCGTCTGCTCCTTCGCCGCGTTGCTCCCGCCCGCGCACGCGCCGACAAAGGCCGCCGCCAAGACGAGGCACGCGGCGGACAGAGAGGGCACGCGACGAGCGCGCGCGGAGTTCCGTTGATTCATTCGTTTAGACCTTTCCGTTCGGAATACGTGTAGTCGCTAATTTTTACATATTTGTTACGCCGTTTCACCAGAATCAAAACGAAGACGACAAAAAGATTACATACATCCCGTCCCACTTGCCCCGGAAATACCAACTCACGCCCGCGCGAGCGTGCGAGGGCTCCACTCGCCGAGCCCCGGACGCGGCGCTTAAACCAGCCGGAGAGAAGGGGGAGAGATGCGGAAAGAGAATCGGAACCGTTTGCGGCTCACGTGTGCGGCGGCGTGCGCGGCCATCCTTGTGGCCGCCGTCTTCGCCCAGCAGCCCGCCGTTCAAAAAGATGTCCCTTACGTACCCACGCCGCAGGAGGTCGTGGACGAGATGCTCACGCTGGCGAACGTGACGAAGGGTGACATCGTGTACGACCTCGGCTGCGGCGACGGGCGGCTGGTCATCACCGCCGTCAAGAAGTTCGGGGCCAAGCGCGGCGTCGGCGTGGACATAGACCCGCAGCGCATCAAGGAGAGCAACGAGAACGCGAAGGCCGCGGGCGTCACCGACCGCGTCGAGTTCCGCGTCCAGAACCTCTTCGAGACAGACTTCAAGGAAGCGACGGTCGTCACGCTCTACCTCCTGCCGGATGTGAACATGAAGCTGCGGCCCAAGCTGCTTTCCGAGCTGAAGCCGGGAACGCGCATCGTCTCGCACGCCTTCGACATGGGCGACTGGAAGCCGGAGAAGACGGTCACGGTCGAGCCCGGCAAGCAGAGAATCTACTTCTGGACTGTCCCGGCCAGAGGCGCGGCCCCGCCCGCCTCGACCGGCGGCCAGTAGCCGCTCGTTCGTCGAAGGCTTGAGCGTTCGGGCCTGCGGCGAGACTTGCAGCCGCCTCCAACGCGGCGTGACGGGCGGCGCGGTCGCGCCGGTTCGCTTTGCAGTGCCGGGGGGAAAATGGACAGGCTGAGAATCAAGGCGGGCGGCGCGGGGAGGCCGGTGCCGACGCTCTCGCTCAAAGACGCGGTGGCGCTCACGGTCGGCATCGTCGTCGGCGCGGGCATCTTCCGCACGCCCTCGCTCGTCGCGGCCAACGCTTCGAGCGAGGGACAAGTGCTGCTCATCTGGCTCGCGGGCGGGCTCGTCTCTCTGGTCGGCGCGCTCTGTTACGCCGAGTTGACGACCAGCTACCCGCACGCGGGCGGCGATTATCATTTCCTGACGCACGCCTACGGCAAGCCGCTCGCCTTCCTCTTCGCGTGGTCGCGCATCACGGTCATCCAGACGGGCTCGGTCGCGCTGCTCGCCTTCGTCTTCGGCGACTACGCCTCGCAACTGCTCGGCCTCGGCCAGCACTCTTCGGCGCTCTACGCCGCGCTAATCGTTCTGGCGCTGACCGCCGTCAACATCGCGGGCGTCCGGCAGGGCGCGAGGACGCAGAACTGGCTGACGGCGGTCGAGGTCTTGAGCCTCGTCTTGGTGATCGTCGCCGGGCTCTCTCTGGCGGCGGCGGACGCCCCGGCCAGCGCCGCCGCGACGCCGACGCCGACGACGGCGCAAGGGCCGGCGGCTTCCGTCGGGCTCGCGCTCGTCTTCGTGCTGCTGACCTACGGGGGCTGGAATGAGGCCGCCTACGTCTCGGCGGAAGTGGGCGGGCCGCGCCGCAACGTGGCGCGGGCGCTGCTCCTGAGCATCGCCGTCATTACGGCTCTCTACATGCTGG
>DASTQX010000233.1:0-12290 GCA_035761505.1 Pyrinomonadaceae bacterium | reverse complement strand
AAAGGAGCGGGCGCTGACCGAAGCCTTTTCAAAATCTGTTTCCCGTCATTTTTTTGAGGGCGCGCGTAAACTTCTCCGACTCTCTTTCTTTCGAGAGACGCGCACCGTGCCGGAAAGCCATGTTCAGGCAAAAGGACAGGCGGGCCAAGTATAAACGAGTGCGCCGCCAAAAGGCGAGTCTCAAAGGCGCGGGCTCCGAAAGCGCGGAAGGGAAAGGGCCGCCGCCCTCTTCGCGCCGGGCGGCTCCGAGAGGGCTCGGCGCGACTTCAGGGAGTGAAGGCGACCGAGCACTTCTGCTCGCTGCTGCGGAGGGCCGCTTCGATGACGCGCATCGTGGCGAGCGCCTCTGCGGGCTTGACGGCGAGTTCGGCGCGGCCCTCAATCGCGTCGGCCACGTTGCGGTAAAAGGATTGGTAACTGCCCGCGACCGTCTCCACGCGCCCGCGCACGCGGAGCCCTCCGAGTTGCGCATCGAGCGTGCCCCAGCGCTCCTCAGGCTCCTCGCCCCAGCCCGGCCCGGCGGGCTTGAGGCCGCGCTTTAAGGCTTCCTCCTGCACGTCCATGCCGTGCTTGACGAAGGAGCCTTCCGTGCCGTGGAGGGCGAATCGCGGCCCCGGCTCGCGCACGAGCATCCCGGCCCTGAGCGTCACCTTCAGCCCTTCGTAGTCGAGCATCAACTCGAAATAGTCGTCCGCCTGCGCGAACTCCCTCTGGCGGCGCACGTCCGCCGCGACCGCGCGCGGCTGGCCGAAGAGGACGAGCGCCTGATCTATGAGGTGCGGGCCGAGGTCGAACAAAATCCCGCTCCCCGGCCTCGCCTCTTCGCGCCAAGCGCCCGCGCGCGGCTGGTTCCGGAAGCGTTCGTAGCGCGACTCGAACTCGACCAGACGCCCCAAAAGCCCGGCCTCCAAGATGCTCCGAACCGTCAGGAAGTCGCCGTCCCACCTCCGGTTGTGGTGGACGCTCAAGAGCCTTTCCTGTTGACGCGCCAGCTCGATTAACTCAAGCGCTTCGCCCGAAGTGTTGGTGAAGGGCTTCTCGACGACGACGTGCTTTCCGGCGAGCAGGGAGCGGCGGGCCAACTCGAAGTGCGAGTCGTTCGGCGTCGTGACGACGACGAGCGCGATGCTCTCGTCGCGCCACAGTTCCGCCGCGTCGCGCACGACCTCGACGTGCGGGTAACTCCGGCGCGACTCTTCGCCGCGCCGTTCGACGACCTTCTTGAGTTTGAGTCGCGGGACGGTTTCGACGAACGGCGCGTGGAAGACCCGCGCCGCCATGCCGTAGCCGATGAGTCCGACGCCGATTTCGTCCGCCATCTCGACCTCCGCGCGTGAAGAGTCAGGCCGCCTGCTCAATCTTCTCCTCGGCCTCTTCGACCTCGGAGGCGTCCGCGTGCAACTCCTCCTGCTCGCGCGCGGCGTCCGGCTCGTGGCTGAGCGCGATAAGGACGGGGAAGTGATCGGAGCCGAAGTAGGGGAGCCGGCGGAAGTCTATCAGGCGGAAGTGGTTCGAGTGGAAGAAGTGGTCGAGCGGGAAGCGGACGAACGGGTAGCGCGCGTGGAAGGTGTTGTAGAAGCCGCGACCGATGCGCGGGTCGAGCAAACCGCTGATGTCTTGGAAGAGGTAGTTCGTGTGCGACCAGGCCACGTCGTTCAAGTCGCCGAGGACGACCGTCGGCACGTCTTTGCCCTTAATCTCCTTGCCGACGACGAGCAGTTCCGCGTCGCGCCCGTCGGAACTGGTGTCCTCCGTGGGAAAAGGCGGGCGCGGGTGGAGGCAGTGCAGCTCGACCTCCTGACCCGACTTGAGCCGGACACGCGTGTGTATCGAGGGGATGTCGTCCTGAATGATGAAGCGGAGTTCGGGACGGACGAGTTCGAGCCGGGAGTAGAGGAGCATCCCGTAGGTGTTGTCCTGCGGCTGCCGGACGGCGTGCGCGTAGGTCTGCTCGAACTCCTTGAGCTGTTCCATCCACCACTCGTCCGTCTCGACCGTGAGGATGATGTCGGGGTCGGCCTCCCGAATCAGCTCGCGCAGCCGGGCCGCGTTGCGGTTCTCCATCAAGACGTTTGCGAAGAGCAGGCTGAGGCTCGAATCCCCGGCGGCTTGGCGGCTCTGCTCCACCTGCTTACGCGCGAACGGCGTGTAGGGAAACATCATGTAAGACTGATAGACGAGGCAGGCGGCGAGCGCCGCGACGAAGGCGACGCCCCACGCGCCGAGGTCGCGCGCGAAGAGCAGGTATGTCAGGAGGACGGCGGCGGAGATGAGCGTAATCTGGATGCGCGGGAAGTCGAAGACCCTGATCCACCAGTCGCCCTTCCTCAGAAGGGGGAGCGCCGTCGCGGCCACCATCAGCAGACCGACGCCAAGCAGGACAATCTTCACGGGCCAACCCTCGCCTCGTCACGAATGAACTCGGATTGCGTTCATTTATACTGCCCCGAACCGAGTCGCGGTGTAAACCCCCCGCCACTTCAGTTGACGAAGCGGCGGAGGCGGATGCTGATGGCGAAGCCGATGGCGACGGAGGTGGCGAGGATGGCCGAGAGCCCGGCGCTCATCAAGGGGAGCGGCACTCCGATGACGGGGAGCATCCCTAAAGCCATCCCGACGTTGATGAGTATCTGGAAGGCGAGGCCGCCGACAATCGCCATGATGACGAGCATCCCCGTGCGGTCGGGCGCGCGGCGCGCGCCGTGGATGAGCTTCGTCAGGAGCACGGCGTAGGCGAGGAGCAAAAGTATCGAGCCGACGAAGCCGGTGTTCTCCGCCGTCACGGCGAAGATAAAATCGGTGTGCGGTTCGGGCAGGAATTTGAGGCGGCTCTGCGAGGCGTCGCCCGCCGTCTGCGAGCCCGTCAACCCGCCCTTGCCGACCGTCACGATGGATTGCCAGGTGTGGTAGCCGTAGCCGCGCCGGTCGGCGTTCTCCGGGTCGAGGATGACGTTGATGCGCTCCTGCTGGTAGCTCTTAATCGCCCCGGTCTGGACGCCGACGTAGTAAGCCGCAGGCACCGCCACCGTCGCCAGCACGAGCGCCGCGACGACCATCCACATCCGCACCGCCGAGAGGAAGAGGACGACGGCGAGCAGCGGGAAATAGGTGATGGCCTGACCCGCGTCCGGCTCAAGCAGGATGAGCCCGACGGGCAGGGCGAGGATGCCGCAGCCGACGAGCGTCTCTTTCAAGGTCAGCGCCGACTGCCTGCGCGGCCTCCCGAAGTAGCGCGCCAGCATCAGCACCGTGGGAATCTTCATGAACTCCGACGGCTGGAACTGCCCCAACCCCGGCACGCCGATCCACGCGCGCTGGCCGTTAATCTTCAAACCGATGCCGGGGACGAGCACGATGACGAGCAGGGCGAGGCCGAAGATGTAGAAGGCGGGCGCGATGTGGACGAGCTTGCGGTAGTCCGTGAAGGCCACCGCCAGCATCACGACGAGCGAGACGCCGAGCCCCAGAAGCTGCTTCCGCCAGTAGCCCATCGTCGGCTGCGCGTTGTAAATCTGCCACGTCCCAAAGATAGCAATCGCCACCGCCAGAAGCGTCAGCAGCCAGTCGAAGTCTCGGAGCTTTCGGTGTTCGAGTAATGCAGCCATGATGATTCAGGTGATAAGAGATGAGAGATAAGTGATGAGAAAATCCGTCACTCTCTTTCTTATCACTTATCTCTCATCTCTTATCACTGCGTTTGAGCTATCTGCTCCGGCGTCGGCTTCGGGGCGATGTCGGGATGCTCCTTGCCGACGTAAACGTCATAGACGGCGCGCACCGCCGGGGCGGCGTAGGTGCCGCCGAAGCCGACGTTCTCAATCAGAGCGATGGCGGCGATCTCCGGCTTGTAGGCCGGGGCGAAGGAGACGAACCACGCGTGGTCTTTGTTCTCGCCCGTGTCTTTGCCGAGGGAGACGACCTGCGCCGTGCCGGTCTTGCCCGCGATGTCGAAGCCTTCGAGCTTGATGCGCCCGCCCGTGCCGCCGTTGTTCACCACGTCGTACATCCCGTGCATGACCAGTTGGTGATTGTCCGCCGAGACGGGCACGACCTTCGGCGCGGGGCGGTCGAAGCCGACCGAGGGGCGCGCGGGGAAAGGCCCGGCGGCGCTCACGGCCTTCGCCTCCTTCAAGAGGTGCGGGACGTAGAAGCGGCCCGCCATGCCGATGCCCGCGACCGTGCGGAGCATCGAAAGCGGCGTGACGAACTCGTGCACCTGCCCGAACGAGGCATAGACCGTGTCAATGTCGCGCCACTCCGGGTCGCGCGGGTTGAAACGACGCTTGAACTCGCGCGAGGGCGTCCAGCTCACCAGCTCACGCGGCAGGTCAATGCCGGTGCGCTTGTTGAGGTCATAGTCGTCAACCATCTTCTGGATGCCTTCGAGCCCCATCTTGAGGCCGAGGCGGTAGAAGTAGCCGTCGCACGAAACCTGAATCGCATAGCGCACGGGCGGCGAGCCGTGGCTCCCCATGCAGCGCGTGAACTTGTTGCCGATGGTGATGCCGCCGCCGCACGCGATGTTCGAGTTCTTGACCGTAATCGCGCCCTGCTCCAAACCGGCGAGCGCCATCGGTATCTTCCACGTCGAGCCCGGCGGGTAGCGCCCCCGGATGGCGCGGTTCGTCAGAGGCGACTTCGGGTCTTGCAGGAGCTTTGAGATTTCGGCGCGCCCCTCCTTCGTCCCGATGCGCTGGGCGAAGATGTTCGGGTCGAAGGTCGGGTACGAGGCGAGAGACAGAATCTCGCCGTTGTTCGGGTTCATCGCGACGACCACGCCGCGCTTCGACGGGGTGCTCGCCAGATACTTCTCGGCGGCCAACTGCATGTCGAGGTCAATCGTCGTCACGATGTCCTGACCGGGCTGCGGCGGCACGGTCTCCAACTCGCGCTGAATGCGCCCGCGGCTGTCCACCTCTACTTTGCGGTAGCCGTCCCGGCCCCGCAGGTAGCGGTCGTAAGTTGACTCCAAGCCCTCTTGCCCGATGATGTCGCCGGGGTGGTAGGGATTCTCGGTGAACTCCTTGTACTTCGGCTGCTTGAGTTGTTCGGGGCTGATCTCGCCGACGTAGCCGAGGACGTGCGCGAGCGTCCCGCCGTCCGGGTAGCGGCGCTGCGGCTGCTCGCGGACGAGGAGCATCGGCAACTCCAACATTCGCGCGTCAACCCACTGGATGTCCTCGCTCGTCGCGCCCTCCTTGACGGCGATCTCCTCGAAGGCGGGTTGCCGCCGCATCTCGTCGAAGCGCTCGCGGAGGATTTCGGGGTCGAGGCCGAGCCCTTCGGAGAGCGGCTCGACCAGCGCGTTGTAGTCGCGCCCCTTCATGTCCTCGCGCGAGAGGATGATGTTGTAGGTCGAGCGCGAGTCCACGAGGAGCTTGCCGTTGCGGTCGAAGATCGCGCCGCGCGGCGCGGGGATGCGAAGGAGGCGGATGCGTTGATTCTCGGCGCGCTCGGCGTAGTAGTCGCCGTTGACGACCTGCAAGTAGTAGAGCCGCACGCCCAGCACCACGAGGATGACCAGCGCCAGCCCGTTAATCACGGTCATCCGTGCCCGAAGGTTTTGTGACTCGTCTTCAAATTTCATAAGCCGAATGTTAGATGCCGGAGACCGGAGGCCGGAGGCTAGGAAGAATGATTTTGTCTTTAGCTATCCTCTAGCCTTCAGCCTCTCCCTTCAGTGTCTTCTCCGCGTCAGGCCGCGCCGCGCGACGCGGCGGCGGAAGGCGAACTGGCGGCGAGTGCGCGCCGTGTCGCTGAAAAACTTGTCGAAGAGGAAGGCGAGGGCCGTCCCCACGACGGTCGTCCAGATGATTTTATAGGCGGCGGTCTCGGCAATCGAGCCCGCCATCGGCGTCATGCCCTGACCGAGCAGGCGATGAAGGAGGACGTAAATCACCACGTCGAAGGCCGCCGCGCCCGCCATGACGGGGATGCGAAGCAAGGCGTTATCGAGCATCACGCGCGTCACGAGCGCCGCCAGCAGGTAGGCCGTGAGGGTCTTCGAGAACCCGCCCGCGCCGAGCAGACCGCCGGAGAGCACGTCGGTCGAGAGCCCCGCCACCGTGCCGATCATCACCGCCAGCACGGCGTCGCGCTGGAGCGCGAAGTAAGTCACCACGATGAGCGGCAAGTCGGCGTAGGCCAGCGGCGGCCACAGCGCCCGCAAAGAAGATTGCAAAACGACGGCCAGCGCCACGCAGACCGCGAGCTTAAGTTTCATAACACCGTGAGCAGTGAGCGGTGAGCAGCGAGCAGTAAAAGCAAGAGAACTGCTTACTGCTTACGGCTCACCGCTTACTTTTTCCCCTTGTCCACGTTCGGGAGCGTCTTCTGAGGCACGTCGCGGGGCGGCGGCTTATATTGAAGGACGGCGACCTCCTGCAAGGATTCGAGCCGCGCGGTCGGCTTGACGCGGATCGTGTGCGGGGTCGTCGCCGAGCCCGGCACGACTTCTACCACGTTGCCGACGTTGACTCCCGGTGGGTAGATACGGTCTTGCCCCGTGGTAACCACATAGTCGCCGACGTTGACGGTCTCCAACCCCGACACGTAGCGCATCTCCAGGAGGCCGTTCCTGCCGAAGCCGCGCACCGAGCCGATGGCGTTCGACTGTCCGAGTTGCCCGACGACCGCCCCGGCGGCGGCGCGCTCGTCGGTGACGAGCATGACCTGCGCGGTCACGGGGCCGACGGCGACGACGCGCCCGACGATGCCTTCCGGCGTCACGACCGGCATGTCGAGGTCAACGCCGCTCATCGTCCCCCGGTTGATGATGAGCGAGTTGAACCAGACCGAGGGGTCGCGCGCGATGACGCGGGCCGGGACTTTGCTGTAGGTCGCGTCCTTGTCGAAACCGAGCAGCCGCTTCAACCGCTCGTTCTCGTCGCGCGCCTGACGGGCGTCGCGCAGCTCGTTCTCGGTCTCGGCGAGGCGCTGCCTGAGCCCCTCGTTCTCGGCCTCGGCGCGGCGCATGTTGGCGATGCTTTGGAAGAAGTTGAAGCCCGCGCCGCCGACCCCGGTCGTCGCGCGCTGGAAGGGAGAGAGCGCGGCCTGCGCCCAGACGCGGACGACGCGCTGCCGCGTCTCGGCGTCGCGCGCGTCGTAGGTCATCAGGCCGAAGTTGACGGCGAGCAGGGCGAGCAGCCACAGGGGCGCGCGCTGTCTGATCTCTTTCTGCGTGCTCCGAACCATTTCAAGATGGTGATGAGTGATAAGAGATAAGTGATGAGAGGGGAGATGAAGACTTTCTTATCACTTATCTCTTATCACTCATCACTGTTCCCCTCACATTCCGCTCGTGAGCGTATTGTCCCACTTGACGCGCTTCAGGAGGTCGAAGTCGGAGAGCATCTTGCCCGCGCCGAGGACGACCGACGAGAGCGGGTCGTCGGCGATGGAGACGGGCAGCCCCGTCTCGATCGAGAGCCGCTTGTCGAGGTTCTTCAAGAGCGCGCCGCCGCCCGTGAGGACGATGCCGCGCTCGACGATGTCGGCGGAGAGTTCCGGCGGCGTCCGCTCCAACGCCACGCGGACGGCGTTGACGATGGTCGCCACCGAGTCGGCCAGAGCCTCCCTGACTTCCTCGTCCGAGATGGTGATGGTCTTCGGGATGCCCTCGATGAGGTTGCGGCCCCGCACGTCCATCGAGAGCGGCTCGTCGAGCGGGAAGCCGGAGCCGAGTTCGATCTTGATGGCCTCGGCGGTGCGCTCGCCGATGAGGAGGTTGTACTTGCGCTTGATGTACTGCGTGATGCTCTCGTCCATCTCGTTCCCGGCGACGCGCACCGCGCGCGAATAGACGATGCCCGAAAGCGAGATGACGGCGATGTCGGTCGTGCCGCCGCCGATATCTACGATCATGTTGCCGTGCGGCTCGGTAATCGGGAGCCCCGCGCCGATGGCCGCGCACATCGCCTCTTCGACCAGATAGACCTCGGAAGCCTTCGCGCGGTAGGCCGAGTCTTCGACCGCGCGCCGCTCGACCTGCGTAATCTCGCTGGGGATGCCGATAACGACGCGCGGGGAGACCCAGGTCTTCCCGTTGTGGGCCTTGCGGATGAAGTGCTGAAGCATCTTCTCCGTGACCTCGAAGTTGGCGATGACGCCGTCCTTCATCGGGCGGATGGCGACGATGTTGCCGGGCGTGCGGCCCAGCATCTCTTTGGCCTCCTTGCCGACGGCCTCCGGCTGGTTGGTGACTTTGTTGATGGCGACGATGGACGGCTCGGAGACGACGATGCCGCGCCCCTTGGCGTAGACGAGGGTGTTGGCCGTGCCGAGATCAATTGCCAGATCGCTGGAGAAAAGGCTGAACAGGGATTTAAATGCCATTCGAGTTTCTGTCTGTACCTCTGCTTCTGTTGATGCGCGAGCCGTTCCTAAAAAGGCGCACGCCGGAAGTCGCTCCCGGCCCTCCGAAAGTCAGGGGTCGGAGACGCTTCGGGCGTCTCGTGTCCTCGGTTTTCGCCCACGCGCGTGCGACGAACTCACAAAGATACAACGAACGGGGGCGCGTTGGCTAACCGCGAAAACCTCAGTTGTCGAGTCTGGGACAAGCGTCAGCCCGGAAGTGATGTGCTTTGAAAACTCTCCGGGCAAAGGGGGGTGTTTACCGGAAACCTCGAAATAATGCTTTACCGCATGGCGCGGAAAATGTCCACAACTTTTTTTGAGAGGGCGGAAGGCGCGTCCGCGGGGGAGGAAAAAGGCCGGAGGCGGCAGGGGAAGAAAGAGGGAAGCGCGTGGCTCCGGACGTGCGGCGGCTAGGGCGTATAGACGAGGACGTTCCTGTAACCCAGCCTGTACAAGTCGGAGTAGGCAACGTCGGCCTCAATCTCGTCGTCGCTGTACAGAACGATGCTCTGCTCGCGCGGCAACTCGTTCTTCGCCCGCGCGAAGACTTCATCCCAGGGGATGTTTTGCGCGCCGTCCAGGTGTCCGTTCAAGTACGCCCCGCGCGCGCGCACATCCAGAATGACGAGCGGCTCGCCGCCGGAGATTCTGCGTTTCAACTCGTCGCCGTTGATCGTCCATTCGCTGACGGGGCGCGTGTCCTCGAACCGGAGCGCCGCCATCACCTCGGACTCTTTCTTCGGCGACAACTCCCCGACCCAGACCTTACTGACGACGCCGTTTCTGTCCACGAGCGCCAGCGTCGGGACGAACCTGATGCCCAGAGGGGCGAGCGTCTCCCGCCTGCTCTCGACCGAAGCCAGCCCGATCTCGCCGAGATACGCTTCGCCGCGCAGCGTCTCGTCCGGGAAGACCACGACCACCCGCGCGTCCGCACGGCCCTGCAAACCGCCGACGAGCCGCCTGTAAAACCTTCCGCTTCGAGAGCAGTACTCGCAGCCGCTTCTGACCGCGATGAGGAGCGTCTGTTCCGCTTGGGCCCACTCAATTCCTTCGATGAAGATGCGCGCGGAGGGAGCGAGGGTGGGAGGCTCAGGCGGGCCGGAGAGGCTTCCTCTGACGAGGATTCCGGCTATCACGACGAACATGAAGACGATTGACGCGTTGAGCAGCCGACCGATTTTGACCTTCGTCGAGTGAGGGACGCTCGGCCTCATTCCATCAAGCCTCCTCAACCTTCGCGGCTACTGAAACTGCTTCGGATTCTCGACCCGCCCCTTCTTGTCTTTGTCGAAGACGAAATAGAAAGTCAGCTTGCCGCGCACGCTGATCGGCTTTCCGGCCAGCGAACTCGGCTTAAACTTCCACTGCTTGACGGCGTCGACGGCGGCCTGACCCATGCTCGGCGCGGGGGCTTCGACGACCACCGCGTCCGTGACCTCTCCCTTGCCGTTGTACTGCGCTTCGACGACGGCGACGCCTTGCAACTCTTTCTTCAAAGTGTCCTGCGGGTAGATGGGCATCACCGTCTTCTCGGCGGACTTGCGCATCCCGTCCTCGCCGACCCGCACCACCGACTCGCCCGACTGGCCCTCCGAAGGCATCGTCTTTAAAAGCTCGTTCGTCAGCGCGACGAAGGCGGAGACGCGCAGGTGCTCGCTCTTCAACTCCCTCGCTTTCGCGATACCGGCGTCCACGCTCGCGACGGAGAGGATCGAGCGGAATGCTTTGTTGAAGCTAAAGTCGAGGCCGGTGACGTTCAGGGGGAAGTTCTCGACCAGCGAACCGGCCTGCACTTTCTGATTCCAGGCGACGCCGGAGAGCGACTTGGCGTCCAGCGCGTTGAACCCTTTGACGACATCGGTGAAGGTGGACTCAGCCGCGACCGCGTCGTGGCGCGCGAGCCGCTCCGCCGCGAGGAGGAGTAAGAAGGGCTTCCGGGCGTCCGTCACCGAGAGGATGGAGTTGCGCGCCCGCGCGGTTGATTCGTTCGCGAGGCTCGTGTTTTTGTTTTTGAACGCGGCGTCCGAGATGCTCAGGTAAAGGACGGCCCGCTCGATCCCCTGCGGCAACTTGTCGGCCATCTCAGTCGCCTCGAAGAGTTGCGGGCCCGCGCTCTTGATTTTCGTGGAAGCCTTGCCGAACTCGATCAGGGTTTCCAGTTGCGAGCGCGTCTCCTTGTTCTCAATTTTGGCGCAGGCGACTTGCGCCGTCACGAAGTCTTTTTTCTGCCACGCGCGCGCGGCCACGTCGAGATAAGCGATGTCCCGGCTCTCGGAGTCGGAGAGCTTCTCCGCGTTCGACATGATCTGCTCCGGCGTCTCGACCGTCCGCCTGTTGATGTTCGCGAAGGCCGCCTCCTGAGTCATCGCGGGCGGCACGTTGGCGGAGAGTTGCGCCATCGCCGCGCCGATTGGGGCCACGAGGTCGGGCGCGAACTTCCGCGCCTTCGGGACGAGCAGGTGGCCGAGCGCATAACTGACCTTCCGCTGGTGCGGGTCGTTGATGGGCTGGTTGAGGATGGCCGCCGCCGTTCGGAGGTAGGCGTGGACGAGCGCGGGCGGGATGCCCTGCAAGTCGCCCGTGATGTCAACAATCCCCACGTCGCCGACGCGCGTGATGAGCACGCTCGAAGGGTCGCTCCCGTCGTTCCTCGGCGAAGTGAAAATGTACGTCCCGAACATCGCGAAGGCGCTGGCGTCAACCGCCGGCTGCCGCGCGAACTGGTCGAGGGCTTGGAGGAAGAGCTGGTTGGCGGCGGCCTCGTTCTGTGGCCGCAGCGACTTGAGGAACCAGACGAGGCCGGAGCTTATCCCGCCGTGCAGGCTGCGCGAAGCGAACTCGACCGCGAGCTTCGGGTCGTCCTGCTGCAACTTCTTCGCCGTCTCGATGTTGATCTCGCGCTTCTCCGCCGCGCTCCGGCTCCCGTCCTCTTCGCTCGCCGTCTCGTCTATCAAAAGTTTCGCCCACTCCGCGTCGTGCTTGGCGATGCGGGCGATGATGTCCTGCCGCAAATAATATAAGGCCCGCGCGTTTTTATCGTCGCCTTTGACGGAGGTGAGGCCGAGCGCCCGGTCGAAGAGTTGGCGCGTGTATTCCTCGTCCTGCGCCCAGATGATGTCCGCGATTTGTGAGAGGCCGCCCGCTTTGACGGCGTCGCTCTGGAAAGCCGAAATCTCTTCGACCATGCCCCGGATGCGGTGGAAGACGAACTCCTTCTGCGCGTCCGGCGGCGAGGTGAGGGCGCTCGGCTCTCCGCGTTTGAGACTTATCTGGGGCGGGCTCTGAGAGCTTTGGGCGCAGAGGTTGACGGCGAAAGAGAGCGTGACGGAGAGAGCGACGGCGTGTTTCAGCATGGCTCGAAGCCTCCTTTGGTTTCCACGGAAGAGACGTTGCGGGCGGAATAACTCATGACGACAAAATTCGCGGGCCGTTCATGCTTGAGACTCCGTCGAAAGGCAGGCTGCGCTCCTGAAAGGGCCGCGCCTGCCTTTCGAGGCCGGAGTCGTTGAAAGTCAGTTGTCGCCGCCGCCGCCCGGCGTGATGCCGCCGTCGCCCCGGCAGGTTCCGCCGCCGACCGTGCAGGTGCAGGTTGATTGATGAGCCGTACAAGTCCTGTAGCCTTCTTCACCCTCGTCCGCCACTAAACAGCCGACGCAAATCCCCCCGGTCGGGAAGACGCATTTCTCGCAGGCGACGGCGGCTCCGGGCTCGGCGGCGAAACCGACGGCGATGGAGACTAACGCGAAGAGAATCAGGAGCCTGATTCTGAAATATTTGATCGTGATAGACACGGCCTTGATCTCCTATCTACGTTGTGAGGGCTCACGAAAGGGCGTGGGTAGAGCCTGTCGTGGCACCGTTTTAACGACAGCCGCCCGACTCCGATTTCAACCCATCCCTGCCGGCGAGGAACGCAGGGATTCGCTCATCGC
>DASTQX010000232.1:0-3562 GCA_035761505.1 Pyrinomonadaceae bacterium | reverse complement strand
CTTCTAAAGGCGCTCTGGCCGAGACGGGCGCGGCGATGCGGAGCATGCTCGCGGCCTACTTTGAAGAACTCAACACGCGCGGCGGCATCTACAGCCGCAAGATTGAACTCCGCGTCGTTGAAGCCGGGGGCGACGCCACGGCGACGGCGGCAGCCGTGCGCGCGCTCGTGCGGCAGGGCGAAGTCTTCGCCATCGTCGGCGGCCTCGGCGCGGGCGCGGACAACGAACTCGCCGCGCTCGCGCGCGCGGAGGAGATTCCTTTCATCGGCCCCTCGACGCTTCTGCCGCAGGCGGGCAGCCCGCCGAACCGTTACGTCTTCTATCTCCTGCCCGGCGTCGCCGAGCAGGCCCGCGCCCTCGTCGAGTTCGCCGCGTCGAGAACGGAGTTGAAGAAGCCGCGCGCCTTCGTCGTCCATCCCGAAGGCGAGTTGCCCGTCGCGGCGTCGGCGGCGGTCGAAGAGCAGGCGAAAAAAATCGGTTGGGAGGCGGTCACGAAGCGTTCGTATTCGTCCACGCGCTTCGACGCGGCGGCGCTCGCGCGGGCGCTGAAGAGCGAGGGGGCCGAGGCGGTCTTCTTCTTCGGCAACGGCGCGGAGCAGGCGGCCCTCATCAGGGAAGCGGCGGCGCTCGCGTGGACGCCGCACGTTTTCCTCTTGGGCGTGATGTCGGGCGGCGACCTGCTGCAACTCGTCCCCGTGGGCTTCAAGCAGAAAATCTTTCTGGCCTTTCCCTCCATCCCGTCGGACGTGACGCCGGAGGGCTTGCATGAAGTTCGCGGCCTCATCGAGCGGCACAAGCTGACGCCGCGCCACGTCGCCTCGCAACTCTCGGCGCTGGCCGCCGCCAAGACTTTCGTCGAAGGACTGACGCGCGCCGGTGCAGACCTCAGCCGCGAAAGGCTCGTCCTCTCGCTCGAAGGGCTCTATGATTACCGGACGGGAGTCACGCCGCCCCTCATCTTCGGCCCGAACCGTCGGGTCGGGGCCGCCGGGGCTTACGTCGTGACCATCAACCCTGAGACGAAAGATTACGTCACCGTTAGCGGCTGGGTCAAAGCCAACTGATAGAGACGGAAGGCGACGGCTTGACAGAGGTGGAAGGCTTGCAGAAGACGACTTTTGAGATTCCGAAGATGGACTGTGCGTCCGAGGAGAATCTCATCAGGATTAAGCTCGACGGAATACCGGAAGTTAAAAGCCTCGACTTCGACATTCCGCAGCGCCGTCTCGTCGTCTTTCACGAAGGGCGGCTCGAAGCAATCGAGAGTTCAATCGCCGGGCTGAATCTCGGCGGCAGAAGATTGAGCACGGAAGAGTCCGACCAACTCGAATTTGAAGACGCGACGAAGCAGCGGCAACTGCTGTGGATGGTGCTCTTCATCAACTTCGCTTTCTTCGTGATAGAGATGTTGACGGGGCTCGTCTCTCGTTCGATGGGGCTGGTCGCCGACAGCTTGGACATGCTGGCCGACTCCTTCGTGTACGCCATCAGCCTCTTCGCCGTCGGCGGCACGGCGTTGAGGAAAAGAGGCGTCGCAAGGCTCGCGGGCTACTTCCAACTCGTCCTCGCCGTGGTCGGGTTCGTCGAAGTGCTGAGAAGATTTTTCGGGGCGGAGGCGATGCCGGACTTCAAGACGATGATCGTCGTCTCGATTCTGGCCCTCAACGCCAACGGGCTCTGCCTCTACCTCCTGCAAAAATCCCGGAGCAGAGAGGCCCACATGCGGGCCAGCATGATCTTCACTTCCAACGATGTCATCATCAACGTCGGCGTCATCGTCGCCGGGGTGCTGGTGAGCTGGCTGGGTTCGAGTAAGCCCGACTTAATCGTCGGGGCCGTCGTCTTCGTCCTGGTGATGAGGGGGGCGTTGAAGATTTTAAGGCTCGCGCAATGAGAACGCATCGCCCCCGTCTAGTTTGTCCCTGCGCCCTCCGCCGCGCGGCTTCCTGAAAACCTCTCAACGTATCCCGACCAATCCCTGCACGGACTGTATCAACTTCTCGGAGTCGTAGCCGACGCCGTCTTTGAAGACGATCTCCACCCGCTCGATGTCGCCGATGTTGGCCGCCGGGTTCCCCTTGACGACCATCAAGTCGGCCTGCTTGCCGACGGCGACCGAACCGATGCGCGCGTCCTCGCCGAGAAATTTCGCGCCGTTGAGGCTGGCAATCTTAATCGCTTCCAGAGGCGTGAAGCCCGCCTCGACCAGCAACTCGACGCCGCGCAAATCGCCGAAGCCCGCGACGATGCCGCCGTTGCCGGTCGGGTCGAGCCCGGCGATGAGCAACCCTCCTTCGCGCACGAACGCCCGCTCGAAGTCCATCGCCTTGCGCAAGAGCGCGACGAAATCCGAGCCCGCGGAGACGCGCGCCCGTGCTTGCAGGTAGCGCACGCGCGCGTCCACCGACATCACGCCGAGCACGCGCGGGTTCAACAACGCGCTCGCCGCGCCGATGCCGCTCTGGGCCAGAGGCGCGCCTCCGGCTTCAAAGACCGGAAGCGTCGAGGTGATGGCGACGTTCTTCGCCACCAGCGTGCGGATAGTTTCCCGCGCGGCGGGGCCATTCAGGTCTAGTTGCCGCAGGCTCGCGCTGACGGCTCCGCCCGGCGGGCACTGGTCTGCTTTTTTATCCTCAACGAATTCGGAGTCGGCGAACAGCCCGTGCTCAAGATTGTCAATGCCGATCTCGGCGGCCTCGCGGTAGCCGACCGAGCAGAGGTGCCCCGTCACTTTCAGCCCGCGCTTGTGCGCCTCTTCGACGACCGCGCGCAGTTCGTCGCGCGTGATGTTCATGTACGCTTTGAACGAAGTCGCGCCCGCGTCGGCCCAGTAGTTGACCATGCGCCGCGCGTCGTCCGGCCCCGTGAGTTGACGCATGACGGGCGTAAACGCGCCCGCGCCTTCGAGGTACGGCGCGGTGACGTGCATCTTCGGGCCGATCATCCGTCCCGCGTCAATGAGCCGCTTGATTTCGAGGTCAGTGTACGGCGCGACGCTGCCCGTCGTGCGGATGGTGGTGACGCCGAGCGCGAGATAGAGGCGCGGGAAGCTGCCGCCCATGTCCGAGTACATCGGCGGCGACCCGCCCATCGGAAAAAAGAGGTGATTGTGCATCCCGACGAGGCCGGGGAGAATCGTGTAGCCCTTGAGGTCGAGCACCTGCGCGCCCGAAGGAGCTTTCGCCGTGGCGCTCGACTCGATGGACTGAATCTTGCCGCCGCTGATGACAATAGTTTGATCCTCGCGCGGCGCGGCCCCCGTCCCGTCAATCACCCGCACGTGCGCGAGCGCCACCAATGGCGCTTCGACGCGGACGAACTGCTGGCGGTCGGGCGCTTGCGCGAAGGAAGCGGTGACGAAGCAGAAGAGAAGGAGAAGAGAAGCAGGGAGTTTGACCTTCATTACTTGGCTGCCCTTTACGGCTAAGGGTTTTTGGAGCGAGAGGATAATAGTGCCGCGCAACGCCGGAGGGGAAGCTCAATCGAGCGGGCTGGAACAAAACGAGGGCGGCGCGCGGAGCCATGAGGAGAATCACTTATCTTCTCCTCATGGCTCCGCGCG
>DASTQX010000231.1:0-6018 GCA_035761505.1 Pyrinomonadaceae bacterium | reverse complement strand
GAGCGCGAGCGCGGTCAGCCAGTTCGCTGTCAGGTAGTCGGACTTGTCGGGGGCGAGGGTGAATTTGAGGAGGAAGTCCAGAATGAAGATTATCCAGATGATCGTGCCGACGGCTTCGAGCGCGGGCGAGAGGCCGCGCGTGAACTCAAGGATGAGGAGCGCGAGCCAGACGAAGCCGAGCACGAGCATCGGCGTCTCCAGCCAGTCTTCGAGCCGCGCGAGCAGTTCGCGCCGCTCGGCATCGAGGGGCGGGCGTTCGGGCGGCGGGCCTCCCGCATGGCTCATCGGGAGTCCGAAGCATTCGCCGTATTCGCCGTCGTGTCGCTCACAACTTCGCCTCCTTTCGTCAGCGCCGGACAGGCAAGTTAATATTTAAGGAGTCTGCCCCGCGACCGTATTATCCCCCACGGGCGTTGAGTGGAATCACCTGAGTAGGGGGAAACACTCACACGGGCTGTGTAATTTCACTGCTGCGCCCGGCCCTTAGATTTTCTATCCTTGATAGAGTACAACCAAGCACAGACTGTAAAGGGGCTCGATGCGAAAAAGTTTAACGAATCAGTCTCATTTCATCGTCGTCCTAATACTCCTCGTCTGGGCGGGCGGCTGCGCCGTGAGGGAGCGGAAAGTTGAGTTGCAGGGCAGCACGCCCGCGCCCCCGACCCCGAATGCCGAGGGGCGGCAGCCGACCATCGCCGCCTCCCCGGTGGAAGAGGGCGCGGACGGATGGCTGGTCTCTAATGCCGACGCAGTGACGCTCACCGTCAAGGCCCCCGGCGCGAGCGAAGTCGCGTTGCGCTACCGGCCCGTCGTCGCCGACGAGCAGGACGGCTACCTCCAACTCAAAAAATTGACAACGCCGTCGGAGGGCGAGGGCGGAGAGTTCCGGGCCGACATCTCGACGCCGGAGGACTTCGCGGGTGAGGTGTGGGCGCAGGTCACCTACCCGGACGGCGCGCGGAAGCAGACCGGGCGGATCGCCCTCACCACCCGCACGGCGACGGGCGAGACGGAAACTCAGAGCACGTCGCAGGAAGCCGGCGACCCTGCGGAACAGCAAGATGCGAACGGGGCTTCCGTCGGGGAGGACGAGTCGGCGCGCTCCGACAAGGCGACCGGCGGGCGCGTCACGCGCGCGTCGCTCCGCCCCTACCGGCCCGACATCCGCATCACGGTCAACGTGCCCGCGTTCCTCCTGACGCTCTGGCAGGACGGCAAAGAGGTGGCGACTTATCCGGTGGGCGTCGGGCGCAAGGCTTTCCCCATCCCCGTGGGAGAGCGCCGGGCGACGCAAATCATCCTCAACCCGGCGTGGGTCCCGCCCGACAGCTCGTGGGTTCGCGCCTCCGGCGAGGTCGAGCCCTACGAGCGAATCCCGGCGGACGACCCGCGCAACCCGCTCGGCAAGATCAAGATTCCGCTCGGCGACGCGTACCTGATACACGAGGCCGCGCGGCCTTCGGACATCGGCTCGCTCGTCTCGCACGGGTGCGTCCGCATGCTCACCGACGACCTCTTCGACCTCACCGAGCGCATCGCCCGCGCTCGCTCGCTCGACATCACTGGCGAAGAGATTGAGAAGGCGCGCGGCGACGGCGAGCGCCGCGTGCTGCGGCTGGAAGAGCCTCTGCCCGTGGACATCAACTACGACACGGAGGTCGTCGAAGGCGGCGTGCTCTACGTCTACCCAGACGTGTACGACCGCGAGACGAACACGGTCGAGCGACTGCGCGAAGATTTGCGCGCCGCCGGAGTTGACGTGTCGAAACTCGACGACGAGACGCTCAGGCAGATGATCGTGCGGGCGAACATGTCGGAGAAGTTCGTCGTCCGCATCAACGACTTCGGGCGCGGGCGCGCGCTCGCCGCCGGACGCACCGAGCCCCTCGTCAAAAGCTCTGATAGGGAACGAAAGAAGGGCGCGGGCAAGGGCTGAGGCGGCACCTCTGATGCATAAACTTAATCTCATGTGGGGCGAGTTGCGTGCCAGCCTCTGGTTTCTGCCGGGGCTCATCGTGGCGTGCTCTGCCGCGCTGGCGGTCGCGCTCGTCGAGGCGGACGGCCATGTCCGTCCCGAACTGCTCGCCGAGTACCCGCGTCTGTTCGGGGCGGGCGCGGAAGGCTCGCGCGGGATGCTCGGGGCCATCGCCGGTTCGATGATCACGGTCGCGGGCGTGACCTTCTCGATCACCATCGTCGCCCTGAGCCTTGCTTCGAGCCAGTACACGCCGCGCATCCTGCGCAACTTCATGAGCGACCGTGCCAACCAGGCCGTGCTCGGCGTCTTCGTCGGCGTCTTCACCTACTGCCTCGTCGTCATGCGAACGGTGCGCGGCGGCGACGAGGGCGTCTTCGTCCCCTCGCTCTCCGTGGCCTTCGCCGTCGTCCTCGCCCTCCTCGGCATCGGCTTCCTCATCTACTTCATCCACCACACTGCCGCGTCCATCCAGGCGTCGAGCGTCATCGCCTCCGCCGCCGAAGAGACGACCGCGGCGGTCGAGCGCCTCTTCCCGCAGGAGATGGGGCGCGGCTCGGAAGAGGCGGAACCGGAATCGCCCGGCGGGGAGTTCCCCGGTCTGGTCTGGTATGAGGTTGCGTCGGTCTCCACCGGCTACGTGCAGAGCGTGGACGTTGACGCGCTCGTCGGCCTGGCCGAAAGATACGGTACGGTGCTGCGCATGGAGCGCGGCGTCGGCGATTTCGTCGTCCGGGGCGGGCCTCTCGCCTCCCTCGCGCTCGACTCCCCGCCGGACGAGAGGGCGGCCAAGAGCCTGAACGACGTTTACACGATCAGCCGCTTCCGCACGGTCAAGCAGGACGCCGCGTTCGGCGTGCGGCAGATCGTGGACATTGCGTTGAAGGCCCTCTCGCCCGGCGTCAACGACACGACGACCGCCGTGACCTGCGTTGATTACCTGTCGGCGGTCTGCGCCCGCGTCGCCGGGCGGCGCACGCCCGACGCGCGCCGCTACTACGAGGGACGGCTGCGCGTGCTGGCGCGGGGGCCGACCTTCGAGAGCCTGCTCGACGAGGCGTTCGACCAGATACGCGAGAGCGCCGGAGGGAACGCGGCGGTCATCCTGCGCATACTCCACGCGCTCGGCACGGTCGCGCGGAGTGCCGCCGCCACGCGACGGCTGACATACGTCCGCGAACACGCGGCGAGGGTGCTCGCGCTCGCCGACCGCAGCATCAAGTCCGAGTACGATTGCGGGCGAATCGAAGCGGAGGCGGCGAGGCTGGCCTCGACACTCGTCGGCTTCGGCGAGACGTTCGACATCGCCCCGCGCGCGGCGAGGCGGGCGGCACAGCAATGAGCTTTCTATTACTGCAAGAGGCGGGAGACGTTAACCGGGGCTTCGACGCCGGCATCATCTGGCGCACGCTCGCGGGACTCGGCGAATCCGTCCTCGCCCGCGTGCCTTACATCCTCATCGCGCTGCTCGTCTTCGGCGGCTTCCTCGTCGCCGCGCGGGTGGTGCGTCGAGTCGTCCGCGCGACGGGCCAACGCACGCGCCTCGACGTGACGCTCGCGGATTTGTTAGGGCGGCTCGCCTCGTTCGTCCTGTCCATCCTGGGGCTCTTCGTCGCGGCGGTCGTCATCTTCCCGGCATTCAAGCCGGGAGACCTCGTCGCGGGCCTCGGCATCACTTCGGTCGCCATCGGCTTCGCGTTCAAGGACGTGCTGCAAAACTTCTTCGCCGGCGTCCTGATACTTTGGCGACGCCCCTTCGTCGTCGGCGACCAGATCAAGACGAAGGAGTACGAGGGCACGGTCGAGGAGATCACCGTGCGCTCGACGCGCCTGAAGACCTACGACGGCGAGCGGGCGGTGCTCCCGAACGGCGACGTGTACACGAGCGCGATTCTCGTCCGCACGGCCTACGACAAGCGCCGTGTGCGCTTCACCGTCGGCATCGGCTACCCGGACTCGATAGAGGAGGCGCGCGGGGCGATCCACCGGGCCTTGCGAGAGACGGAGGGCGTGCTTGGAGACCCTGGGCCGTGGGTGTACGTGACCGAACTCGCGCCGTCGTCCGTCAACTTTACCGTCTACTTCTGGGTCGAGTCCCAACAGACGAACGTGCTGGCGGTCTCCGACCGCGTGGCGACCGCCGTCAAGCTCGCGCTCGACGCGGCGCAGATTGACATGCCGTTCCCGCACACGGTCGTCCTCTTCCACGACGCGACCGGGTCGCGTGACGGCGACATCGAACGCGCCAAATATCTCAGCGCGCGCCAGCGTGACGACGCGCGTGACGGAAACAAGGGCGACAGGGAGAGCACCCGGACGGTCGGGGCGGACGCGGGGGACGAGGCCGGATGAACTTCCCTTTCATTGACTGGTGGCTGATCGGGGCGAATCTGTTGAAGGTCGCCGCCGCCTACCTGCTCTCGATGCCCGTCGCGTGGGAGAGGGAGCATAACGCGCGGACGGCGGGGCTGCGCACCTTCCCCCTCGTCGCTGTGGCGAGCTGCGGCTACGTGCTGTTGGCGACGAGCGTCTTCCCTTCTGAGCCGGGGGCCGTCTCGCGCATCGTGCAGGGACTGATGACGGGCATCGGCTTCATCGGCGGCGGGGCCATCCTCAAGCACGGGGCGAACGTGCGCGGAACGGCGACCGCCGCGAGCGTCTGGAACACGGGCGCAATAGGCGCGTGCGTCGCCTTCGACCGCTACGAGATCGCCGTCGTGCTGAGCGTGATTAACTTCGTCACGCTGCGCCTGCTCACCGAGTTCAAGGCCGACGAGGGCGGGGATGCCGGCGGGGCGGGCGACCCAAACGCGCCGACAGGGTGAAACCGCATGAGAATGTTCTTCGACGGGTGGTATGGGCTGATCCGGGTCGTGCTGGTGGGCGCTTCGGCCTACGCGGGTTTAGTGTTAATGCTGAGGGTCTCAGGCAAGCGGACGCTCTCGAAGATGAACGCCTTCGACTTCGTGGTGACGGTCGCGCTCGGCTCGACGCTGGCGAGCGTGCTGCTGTCGAAAGATGTTCCGCTGGCCGAAGGCGTACTCGCCCTCGCGCTGCTCGTCTCGCTCCAATATCTAATCACTTGGATGTCCGTGCGGTCGCCCTTAGTGGATCGTGTCATTAAGTCCGACCCGGTGCTTCTGCTGCACCGCGGGAAATTTCTGGGCGGGCCAATGCGGGAAGCGAGAGTCACGGAAGGCGAGATTCTCGCGGCCCTCAGGAATCACGGCGAATCGGAGGTAGAGGGAATAGAAGCGGTCGTCCTTGAGACCGACGGCAGCTTCAGCGTCATCGCGCTCGCCAAAGGCGGCGTGGCGTCCGCCCTCGGTGATGTCCGGGGGCGGGGTGAATCAGGTCGAGATATCGGGTAGGCGAACATTTGTATCTTCCTTCCGCTTCGCCGATGATTCTGACCCGGACCGGGGGCAACTTTGTTCGACTCGTTGATTCGACACCTACACGAGGCCGCGCCCGCGCTCGCCATCCTGGCGACGCTCGTGCTGGTGCTGCTCGTCGGGACTTCGGCGCAGATACTCGCCGAGCGTTTGCGCATCCCGGCGACGGGGCCGCTGCTCGTCGCCGGCCTCCTGTTCGGCCCCGCCGTGCTGGGACTCGTCCAGCCGGAACTTCTCGGCGTGACCTTGCGGGTCGTCGTCCGCGCCGCCGTGGCCGTCGTCGTCTTCGAGGGCGGGTTGCTCTTAAACGTCGGCGAGTTGCGCCACACCTCGCGCGCCGTGGCCGGACTCGTGAGCGTCGGGCTGTTGATTACGACCGTGCTCGCCGCCCTTCTCGTCAGCCTCCTGCTCGGCTGGTCTTGGGAACTGAGCCTGCTCTTCGGCGCAATCGTTTCGGTGACGGGGCCGACGGTGATTACGCCTATCTTGCAGAAGGTCAGAGTCAACCGGCGCGTGCGCTCCACGCTCGAAAGCGAGTCGGTCATCGCCGACCCCTTGGGCGTCATCCTCGCCGCGCTCGTCTTCACGGCCATCACGACGCCCGGCGGGTGGCAGTACGCGGCGCTGCACGGGCTGACGACGCTCGCG
>DASTQX010000230.1:0-12621 GCA_035761505.1 Pyrinomonadaceae bacterium | reverse complement strand
GCTTCGTCACTCCGGATTTCCTCTTCGGAAGCGGCGCGGCTCTGCCTTCTCTCTTCAGGCAGGACACGCGCTTCGCTTGCGGCTCCGGTCGCGCGACTCGTCGCGGGCGTGATGCTCTCGTGCTCACTTACCATCGCCGGGCGCGCGTCCGATGTGAAGGACGGCGGAGCGTCGCCCAAAATAGTTTCGTGCGGTTGAGTTTCGATGCCGGTGTCCGTGTTTGTTGGCGGCGCGGCGGCGGCGACGCGCGGGCGCGGCGACGCGTGCGGAGGCGGCGTGAACGGCGTGGAGGGGAAGGCGTCGTTGTCCTCTTGTGGGGTCGTGTTCGTCGGCGATGCCTGCGGAGCGTCGAAGTGCTCCGACTGTTCGGCGAAAATCGTTTCTTCCGAGGTCGCTGGAATGACATGCCCCTTGAAAGCATCAGCCGTATTCGTCTGACTTGCGGTGGTGTGCGTGACCCGCTCCGCCGTGTCTCTTTCGAGAGAGTGCGGGAGTTCGTCCGCGTGGGCGCGGTCTGTCGGAGGAGGAGCAGAGGAGGGCGATGAGTTATGGGGAGACGTGACCGCGCGCGGTGGAGCGCCGCCGCGACGGCGCGGGGCCCGGCCCACGCGGCCTAAAGGCTCAGCGCCCGCGCGGAGCAGGCCCGACAGGTAAATCAGTCCTGAATCAGTCGCCATCGCGGAAGTGCCTCTGGCTTTTACTCAAAGCTTGCCAACTCTTCGCGCAAGAGTTCGACGTAGCGCAGACGCTTGCGGCGCGGCATCGAAAGGATGTCCCGCTCCGACCAGTGATAGTGCAGGGCGAGGAAGTGGACTTCGCGCTCAAGGCCGTGCAGGTTGCCGCGCATCTCGGCGGTGAAAAAGCTCTGGATGTCGAAGCGAGTCGAGCACGGCGTTCCGCACTCCGGGCACGCGCCCTCGACCTCGATCTCGACCTGCGGAGAAAGTTGCCGCATCTCGTCGGCGATCTCCCGGCGGGCCTCGAACGGCAGCCCGGCGACGAGCGCTTCGTCAACGTCGTCGAAAGTGCCGACGCGCCTGATGGTGCGCGCCAGCAGCAGTTGGAGCGCGCGCTCTTCGTCGTCGCGGAAGACTTCGGCCAGTGCTTCCTGATCCGCGCCGGTCGGCAGGCGGAACTCCACGAGTTGCGTCTCGTCGCGCGCGCCGCCGCGCTCGACGGAGACGGGCGACGAGAGTTGCGTTGTGAAGAAGCGCGAGCGCACGGGCCGTGGCTCGAACCGCAACTCGTCGAGCGAGAAACTCACGTCCATCGGTTGCCCGCACGCGGAGCCGCGACACTTCAGGACGGCATCCACCCTCGGCCCGAAGGCGAACGACCGCAGGCACAGGATGAGGTAGTCGCGGTCGCACGCCAGCAGCTCGCGGATGAGCGCGGCGTCTATCCGCTCGATTGAGCCGAGGCGCGCGACGCAGCGCGTGAGCAGCGACGTGACCGCGACCGCCGTGGCGGTACCCGGCGCGAAGAGGGCCAGTGATTCCTCGTCGCGCCCGTTGAGCGGGGCGAGCTGAACTTCGCGGTGCAGCTCGCCCCGCTCGTCGAGGTAGCCGCCGGGGAGGACGAACACCCCTTCGTCCGGCCTCTCCTCCGGCCACGCGGAGCCCGCGTCGGGCGCGGGTTCGGCGGAGAGGCCCGCCACGGCCTCCGCCTCTTTGCGCGTGTCGAGCAACATCAGGTCTCCGTCGGCTCGACCACGGACTTATCGCGCTCCCAGCCCTCGTTCTCCAACTTGATCGTCTGAATCATGACGGCGTTGGCCGAGGCGTCGAGGTCGGGCAGCGTCTGGAACTCCGAAACCCAGCACCGGTAGATGTGGTAGGAGAGCACCTTCTGGTCGGCCTCGTTATAGACATCAATGGTGATGTTCTTGCGGAAGTTCTTGAGCGACATGGCGGCGTCGCCCTGAAAGTTGTTGGTGAGACTGGCCCAGTCCTCGAACGTGGTGTCGTGCGAGACGCCCGCCGTCAGAGTGATGGCGTCGTACTTGGTCTTGCCGGGGAGCTTGTGCGTGGTCGAGGGGTCGCCGGCCTCGCGCCATTCGACCATCTCGGTCGTCTTCTTGAGCGCGCTGCACTTGGAGAGTCCCGCGACATAGACGTTGTCAATCTTGATCCGGAATTTGAAGTTGCGGTACGGGTCGTAGCGCTGCGGGTTGACGGTGAATTTCGCCATCTTCGTGGTGACTCCTTCTATGATCTCAGGGGCGGACTAGATTTAGGCCGCAGGCTGCAACGCCTTCTGGCTGAGCTTGAGGACGACGAACTCGGCGGGCTTGAGCGGGGCGAAGCCGACGAGGATGTTGACGATCCCGGCGTCAATGTCGGCCTGCGTCGTGGTCTTGTCGTCGCACTTGACGAAGAACGCCTCGCCCGCCGATTTGCCTTGAAAGGCTCCGTTCTGGAACTGAAGCATCATGAAGGCGTTGACGTTGAGCCGGAGGCTCGACCAGAGGTCTTCGTCGTTCGGCTCGAAGACGGCCCACTGGATGCCGTTGTAGATGCTCTGTTCGAGGTAGATCGCGGTGCGCCGGACGGGCACGTACTTCCATTCGGGGTCGCTGCTGATGGTGCGCGTCCCCCAGACGACGAGCCCGGCGGCGGGGAAGGCGCGGATGACGTTGATGCCGAGCGGGTTGAGCGTGTCCTGTTCGGCGTCCGAAGTCTCCTTCAGCAGCCCGACCGCGCCGCCGAGGTTGGCCTCCGTCCCGGCGGGCGCTTTCCACACGCCGCGCCGGGCGTCAATGCGCGCGTAGAGCCCGGCCACGTAGCCGGAGGGCGGGAGCGCGATGGGCTCGATGGATTCGCCCGTCGGGTCTGTGGCGCGCACCCACGGGTAATAGACGGCTGAGTAAGAGCCGCGCACGGTGAGCGCCGTGGCGAACGCCTGCGCGTCCTCTTTGGTGTCGTCGGTGACGCCCATGTCGCCGATGAAGAAACAGTCGGCGCGCTGGCGACAGTAGTTGCCGCCGAAGTCCACCATCGTCGCCGAACCGATGCCGGGGACGGCGATGAGGTTCACGTCACGCA
Source organism: Pyrinomonadaceae bacterium (assembly GCA_035761505.1). GTDB lineage: Bacteria > Acidobacteriota > Blastocatellia > Pyrinomonadales > Pyrinomonadaceae > JAIVJM01. Next base: position 9,577 of record DASTQX010000230.1, on the reverse strand, counting down.
CGGGGTCGAGGAGCCTGAAGCCGTTCTGGTAATCCACCTCCTGCGGCGTGCTGCCGTCGCTGCCCGCCGTGACGGCGACGACGATGCCGCTGACCGCCGCGTCGCCGACGAAGATGTTGGTGCCGTTGGCCGGGCGGAGCACGGCGGCCCCCGTCTGCTCGACGCCGCGCCCCTTGCCGAGTTTCAAGAGCGCCGCCGCGTTGTTCGACGGCGCGTCGGCGACCTCGACCGAGGAGCGCTTGCCCGTCTTGCCGGAGGTGAGCGTGTAGAGGCCACTGGCGAAAGCGGCGGTGAAGGCCGAAAAGGCCGTCGGGTCGGTCGAGGCGCGTAGCGGTTGGAGCGCCCGGACGGCGGTCTGGATGGCGGCGGCGACCTGCGCCTCGGTTCCCGCCGGGTCGGCGAGCGTGATGAGGTGCGGCCCGTCGCCGTTGACGGAGACGAGCAGGTTACGGTTGCCCGCCGGGAGCGAGGGGGCGGGCGTCGCGCCGCTGCGGCTGAAGCCCGCCGCGTTCGAGTCGGTCGTCTCGGCGGCGACGCGCACAAACTTCGACTTGGCGTTGACGGCCTTCTCGACGAAGTTCGGCGCGTCGGGGTTCATGCTGAGGTTGTCGAAGATTTCAAGCGTCTCGGTGATGAGAGGCTGCGTGCTCTTCTCCTTCAGGACGGTGAGCTTAATCTCGTTGCTCGCGTCCTGCGTCGCGTCGGCGATGCTGACGACCAGCGTGTTGCCCCACTTGCCGGGACTACTGGCGCTCACGGTGAGCGTCTTGGCGGGCGTGCCCTGACGGTCGGCAAGCGCCACGGAAGCGGTCGCCACGTTCTTCGCCACGCGGACGATGTAGAGCCTGCGCCCGCCGTTGTTGAAGAATTGCAGCGCCGAGTGCGCGAGCCAACTGTCCTTCATGAAGCCGCCGTAGTTGGCCTCGAACTCCGTGAAGCTGGTGACCATGTAGGCGCGGTCGAGTGGGCCGCGCTCGGCGGGGCCGATGAAGGCCGCCGTCGAGGTGCTGACGCCCTCAATCGGACGGACGCCACTGGAGACCTCCTGAACGTACACTCCGGGGTGCAATAATTCCATTTTCTCTCTCTCCTTTGCCTGAGATCGGCAACTCAGTTTCGACCGCTGCTGCGGCGGCGCTCCTTACCGCCCGCGAGCATGACTTCGCCCGGCTCGCCTTCGTCGCCGCGCTCGGCGGGCGGCGCGTCACCCGAACGGGTGACGGCGAGCTGCCCGTCACTCATTAGCCGTTCGACCTTCTCGTTGTTTTCGAGTTCAAAATCCTCGATGGGGGAAGACGTTTCGCCGGGCGCGAGGTGCAGTGTCCCGCCGCTGTTGAGCGGGAGCACGAGCAAGTGCCGGGCTCGATTCTGGATGATGAATGCCATGCGTGAAATCTCCTTTTCACTGGCCGCGTAAGCTTCTGGTTTCGTCTCTGTTGCCCGCGCGCGCCGGTGGCGTCGCGCGCCGCTGACGGCGGGACTTCAGCCGGGATGTGTCTTGAGATAAGTAGAGATGTCGCCCGCTCGCTGGCGGTTGAGACCGTAAAACGTCCTCCTGCCGGAGTCGTCGCGCGAGACGAGCAGCCCTTCGGTCACCAACTCGTCGAGCACTCCCCGCACGGTCGTCGTCTGCTCGACGATCTGTTGCTTGACCAGCCACCACTCCACGATGCCTTCCAGCGTGTCCTGAGCGTCCTGACGCTCGGCGAGGTATTCCAGCACGCGGCGGGCGATGTGCGCTTTTGACGCGTTGCACATACACTCAATCCCACGCTCTCAACCGTGAACTCGTGACGCACCAAGCGCAACCGACGTGCCAGCCCTTCGGCGGCTCGATAACGCCGGATGCGCGGCGCGGGCGAGATGTTTTTGTCCTTGTCGGGCGAACGCCGGGGACGGTTTTCGACGGAACTCGGCGGGCGGGGCGCTATGACAAATTCATCCTGCTGCGGAAGGCTTTTATCTGGGTGAGCAGTAAGCAGTGAGCAGTGAGCAGTAAGCAGTGAGCAGTAAGCAGTGAGCAGTAAGCAGTGAGCAATGAGCGGCTCTTAGTTTTTACTGCTTACTGCTTACTGCTCACTGCTCACTTGAAGAGGCTCACGTCTATCCGGTGTTTGCGGATCAGTTCCCAGAAGGCGCGGCGGTTTTTGCGCGCCGTGTGGGCCGCGCGGGTGATGTTGCCGCCGTGCGCGAGGAGAAGTTTTTGAATGTACTCGCGCTCGAACTGTGTAATGGTCTTGTTCTTCGCCTGCTGGAAGGTTTCGGGGCGGGCCTCCGCGTTCTGGCCGGGCGGGTGGATGTCGAAGGAGAGCGTGGCGCTCTGTTCGGAGAAGACGAAGGCGCACTCGATGACGTGTTCGAGTTCCCGCACGTTGCCGGGCCAGTCGTATGAAATCAGCGCCGCCAGCGATTCGTGGGGGATGACGGGGAGGGGCTTGCCGAACTCGGCGGAATATTTTTTGAGGAAGTGCCGCGCCAGAAGGGGAATGTCTTCGCGCCGTTCACGTAAAGGCGGCAGCGCGAGCTTGATGACGCTCAGGCGGTAATAGAGGTCTTTGCGCAGCTTCCCCGTCCTGACGGCCTCCTCGAAATTGACGTTCGCCGCGCCGATGATACGCACGTCGGCGCGGCAGGTCTTGGTCGAGCCGAGCGGGCGATATTCTTTCTCCTGTATGAAGCGCAGAAGTTTGACCTGCGCGAGCGGCGGCAGACAGTCAATCTCGTCGAGAAAGAGCGTGCCCCCTTCGGCCTCGCGCAGCAGGCCGGGCCGGGTCATGCCCGCGCCGGTGAATGCGCCGCGCTCGTGGCCGAACAACTCGTTCTCGACCAGTTCGAGCGGGATCGCGCCGCAGTTGACGGGGATGAAAGGCTTGTGCTCGCGCGGGCTGAGGTAGTGGATGGCGCGCGCGTAAACCTCCTTGCCCGTGCCCGTCTCGCCGTAAATGAGGACGCAGGCGTCGCACTTGGCGACGAGCGGAATTTTTCTCGTCTCGGCGAGGAAGGTCGGGCTCTCGCCGATGATATTTCGCAGCCCCAGCTTCTCGCCCAGAGCGCGCGGCAGCGCCTCCGCGCGGCGCGTCTGCTTCAGCAGCCGCCAGACGCGCGGCAACACGTCCGCCTCTCTGAGCGGCGCGGTGACGAAATCAACCGCACCGTGTTGCAGCAACTCAAAAGTCTCGCCCGGCCCGCCTTCCTCCGAGACGACGATGCACGGGGCGGGCGCGGCCTCGCGCGTGAAGGCTCCGAAGATTTCGCCCGGATGCCGTAGCAACTCGCCCGCGAGGGCGACGAAGATCACGTCCGGCTTCAGGGCCGAGACGCGCGCGGCGAGTTCGTCCATGATTGAAGGCGTCGGGGCGGCGGCGACGGTTTCCGTCAACAACTCGAACGAAGGCGCGAGGATTGCCCGCAGCTCCGCGCACGGCTGGCCGTCAGCAGTGAAGTCGAGCAAAAGGATTTTGGCAGACATAGAATTGATGAGGCGGATCAGCCCGGTGAGGCGCGTCGCGCGAGACGGACGACGCGAAGACGGTGGGGCATCAGGCGCAACTCGCCTGTCGCCACTCTAGCGTTGACCTTTTCCGGTGATCCCGTTTTTATTGAGAAGTATAATCGCGGCGAGGCAAGGTCGCGCCGGGCAGTTGAGGAGCCGACGCGGAATCCGAGGGGCAAGGGGTTGTCCCCGCAACGCTTGTCGGGCAGCGGGGGGAAACGAAACTCATTGGCATGGGCGAAGAGGCAAAATCAACACCGGCAGAAGATTGCGTCCTGCCGATCTCCGGTAAAAGTTCCGAGAAGCATGTCGTCAATAACGCGTCGGCCCGTGCTCGAAGCCCGGCCCGGCGGAATTTGTATGAGTATGGGATTGGCCGGGGACGAAGCCGAACTGCCTGACCTGCCTGCCGCGAGGCGTCGCCGAACACCCGGCATTGCTATTGAAACTACCCTGGAATTGAACGGCTAAGAATTAACACACTTGCCGAGGATAAACAATACCCTTCAGCGTCGCGCGATGCGATTTTAGAAGGCTAATCATTAATCGTAACAGTAATTTCACATTCAACTCAGGGGCGTTCAAGGCTGTGTTAAGGCCGTGTCGCGGCAATCGGTATTTAAGCCATACTTCGGCCCGCTCCGACTCTTTCAAGACTCAAGTGTTTCCGCGCCGTGGCGACACGCGGCCCGCCACGCGTGGCCGTAAAGTTGCAAAGGCGCGTGGCGGGGCAGAGGCTCGCGCGCCTGTGCCGCCACGCGCCAAACCCCCTCGCCAACTCGTTCGCGGTTCCGGCCTCGCCGCAGCCATTTTAAGGTCAAACGAAATCAATGAGAGTCTCTATCGAGAAGAGCGGCGACGCCGAAGAGAAGAGCAGCGACGCCGAGCCCGCGCGAGGTCGCAGGCGCGCGGAGTCGTCGTCGCCGCAAGGCGCGACGCCCTCGACGCTCGCGGTGCCGTCGCCGCTAACTCAATACGTCAGCCGCCGCAAGTCCTCGAAGGGCGGCGGCGCGTCTCAGTCGGAACTGCGCGTGAGCGAGCCGGGCGACGCGTCCGAGCTTGAGGCCGAGCGCTTGGCCGAGCGCGTCTTGAACGCTCAACCGCCCGGCTCGCCATCGGACGCCGCCGCCACGCGCCCAGCCGTCATCCAACGCGCCGCCGAAGATTCGCGCGCGCCGGTCAACGCCCGCGAGCCGGTCGTCCCGCGCGGGGGCGGCGACGCTCTGCCCGCACGCGCACGCGACTTCTTCGAGCCGCGTTTCGGGCGCGACCTCGGCGACGTGCGCGTCCACACCGGCGCGGACGCGGCCCATGCCGCGAAGGCGCTGGCGGCGCGCGGCTACGCGGTAGGGAATCACTTGGTCTTCGGCGCGGGGCAGTTCGCGCCGGGCACGCCCGCGGGCGACCGCCTGCTCGCGCACGAGCTGGCGCACGTCGTCTTCGGCGCGCACGAGCCGGTCGTTCATCGCGCCCCCGACCCGTCGTTCGACTTTGATGTCCCCGACCCCGACGACCTCTCGTTCGACCCCGGCATCCAGTACCCTTGGCAGAACCCGTCGTTGCGCGGAATCATCTACCCCTACCGCGACGAGATGCTCTCGTACTTCCTCCGCACATACATGGAGATTGACCTCGACGACCCGGCGGCGGCGCAGAACCTGAAAGCCCCCAGCGTCGAGGAGTGGAAGGCGGAGCGCGCCAAGCTCGGCGAGCAGTTGAAGGAAGTCGGGGAGAAGATCAAGGAAGCGGAGAAAGAGATGAAGGAGGCGGAGAAGGCCAAGAACCCGGAGAAGTACAGAGAGGTGGCGCTGCGGGCCAGACCGCTCTACTTCCGCCGTCACCGCCTCGAAGAAGACCTGAAATACCTGCCCGCGCCGGGCAAAAAAGACGCCCTCCCGGCGAACGCGGCGAAGAAGTGGGCGACCTATCAATATTCAAAGTACGACGACAAGGGGGCCGAACTCGCGCACGACGATTTGCTCGCGCGCATCCTCGACCGCTTCGACGCCGACACGACCTTCACGCGCTACCCGAAGTGGCTCCGTTACATGGTCATCCACTTCTCCGGCATGCGCTACGAGAGCGCGCACGGCTCATACGCCCCGGCCAGCAAGCTCGTCCAGAGGCTCAAGCAAGAGCAGGTCAAATCCGAGATGGGGGCCGCGTCGGAGCTTGAGATGGAGAGCTTCGCGGCGGATGCCGTCACCGATGTCCAAGACGAACTCGACGACCCGGCCAACAAGCCGAAGCCCGCGCGCGCCCGCGACCTCAAGTCGCGCCTCAAGGAGTTGAAGGCCGTCGAGACGGCGAGCGCCGCCGCGTTCTCGAAGAAGGGGCAGGAGACGCAACGCACGGCCTTCACCGAACTGCTGCGACTGGAACACGAGCGCGATGCCAGCGAGTGGGAACTCGACGAGCCGCTGTTTGAAGCCGCCGCGCAGAAGAAGCTTGCCGAACTCGCGCCCCTCATCAAGGAGGCCGAGGCCAAGATTGACCCCAAGTTGCTCGGTCAGGCTCGCCAGAGCTTGAAGGCGGCCCAGAAACGGCGGCGCGCGGCGGTCGTCGAGCACGAGTTGGAGAAAGCGGCGGCTGACCTCGCCACGCTCGACGACATGCAGGCCGTCGCCGTGCTCAAGGCGATGCACGACGAGGGCGCGTTCCCCGATTGGGTCTGGCGCAAGATCGTCCGCGTCACCTCTCTCAAACTTGAGGTCGCGGAGGGAGAAGACTGGGAGAAGAGGTCGCCCGAAGAGTTGGAGTTGGAGCGGGTGAAGCCGAAAGACCCCATCACGGCGCGCTGGAAATCAATCATGGACGAGTGGCTAAAGAACTCGACGGGCTGGCGCGAGCGGCACGGCCAAGACCTCTCGCTGGTCGTCATCCGCGCCGTCTGCAACGAGATTTCCGAGATGAGTATGCACGCGCGCGGCCTTCAGCCCGCGGGCGGCATCGGCCAGAAGACTCGTTGGTACGCGGGGAAAGGTTCGGGCGGGTCGTTCTCAAGGCCGAAGAGCAACGCCGACCTCAAGCCGGGCGCGAGCCTCTTCTGGCTCGAATGGTCGTACACGCCCGCGAAGTATCCGGCCATCCACATCGTCGGCAGCGACACGGTCGAGTTGAAGAGCGACAAGGGCGAACTCATCTCCGACGGCCTGACGGACGCCGACGGCTGGACTTACAAGTTCCACGCCGACCAGTTCAAGTCGGTCACGCGCTCGCGCGTCATCGTCCCCCGGCCCGTCATCGTGACGGCGGGCGAGGCTTACGCGACGCAGTATCTCCTCTGGAAGCACGAGGCACAGATCGTCGAGGTGGACGCCAAAAACAAACGCGTGCTGACGTTCGAGACCGGCCCCATCGGCCTGCGCACGCGCACGCTCGGAAGCGTCGTCAACGCCTGGGACGTGTACGTCGGCTTCGCCCCTTCGGGGAGAGAACCCGCCGACATTGACGAATACCTCAAAAACATCCTGCCGGGCCGTTAACGCGCGTGACGGGACTTGACGCTCGGCGGTAGTCAGGGTTGCCGATGGCTTCCGCATGACTTCCCGCTCCCGGCGAGTGAGGAGGCCATCAGTCGCAGAATCTCCGTGGGCGGGAAAGGTTTGTGAAGGAGCGTAACGCCGCACGCGCGCGCCGCGAATAAGACCTCGTCCGATTTGTGTGAGGTGATGAGAATGAAATTGTCCGGCGGCCAAGCCCCTCGGAGGGAGTTGATAACGTCGAGGCCCGTCATGTCCGGGAGGTACATGTCGGTGATCGTCAGGCAGAACTGTTTTCGACGCGCCTGCTCGATACCGTCACGCCCGTTGAGAGCGACCGCCACGCGGTAGCCGCTGTCCTCAAGAATTAACTTGAGCGCCCCGCCCACGCTCGGCTCGTCATCAATCACTAAGACTTCGTTCATCTTCTCTCCCCCTTGCATGCACGCAGATACCCGCTTCGCAATGCTCTCATGGTGAAGGCAGTTCTCGGTCGAGATTGCGCGCCGTGAGAATTGGTCGGCGTCCTCTGAAGCCGGAAAGCTGCGCCAGCCGAGGCTCGTCGGGTGAGGGCCGGGATGGCGACCGTCTGCGCGCCGCGAAGTGCCACACGTCCGCCCGCTTCCGCCCCAGCAAGCAATCATCATACCCGGAGCCGTGGCGGAGTTCCGGCGTCCCGCGAAACTCTCGACCGGCCCGCTTGCTTCGTCATCCGCGCACGCAGCCGACGACATCTGAACGCAAGCGTTGCGTGTCTCAGCATGAGTCAAACGGCCTCGTTCGATGATTCGTGATGAAACAAAGAGGCCGGGCCGTTTGCGCTTCCGGGCGAGGGAACTCCGCACGCGACCGCGCCGCCCTTCGGGTGACGGGCCGCGGCTGATTCGCCGTGTAAGTTGCCCGGAGTCGCGGCCCGGCGGAACTCTTCGGAGGGCCGTGTTCTACCATTGAACAAAGGGGCCGAAGTGTTGACTCACCATGAAACACCTCCGGCGCTACGCCGCCGCGCGCGAACCCTCCGGCGCGCGCGTTTTCGCTCCTCGCCGCCGGAGGCACGCTGCTTGCACTAAGACTCGGCGCTGCCAGATTCGACACGGAGCGGCCACTACCGCCGCTCACGGTTTCGCAATCAACTCTCAAGCTGCGAGTCCGAAAGCCTTGGGCTGAAAACGCCGACGGCTTTTGTCATGCACGCAACTATGATCCCGCTTAGCTAAGCACTCCGGCAGCGATTAAGACGACAACGGTCGGCCACTAACCGGCGCGGCTCAGCCCGCGCCGGGAGAATGCCAGACGCATTCGTCAAACCCTCTCGCCTCGCCGCGTGTGCGGCGGGACGAACGACCCGCGTCGGAGCGGAAGAACCCACGCCGCTACGTTGGAAGTCCGGGCTGCGTCAACACCGCGTCGCTTGGGGCGACGGCGCAGACGGCTCCGCCGACGGCGTCCGAAACATCAACACCAACTCACTCTTGAAGGAGATTGACTCGAAATGAATTCCACCTTTTCCCCCCGCGCCCCGCGCAAGTCATTCACGCTCGGCCTGCTCATGGCCGTCATGATGTTCATGGCCACCGTCTCGGCCAACGCGCAGGAAATCCCCTGCGCGCCCGTCTCGTCGCCGCCGGGAGCCGAGGCCGCCGTCTTCGAGGTTGAGGGCAAGATCACGGCCTACGACCGCGTCAACCGCACCGTCACGGCCAACGGCATGACCTTCGCCATCCCGGCCACCCTGCTCGTTAAGACCGCAGACCTCGACGCCCCCGTCGGCAACATCACCTTCGAGGCGCTGACCGACCCGACGGCTGAGGCCGCGCGCTCGATCATCGGCGGCTCCACCCGCTCGTCCGGCGTCATCGCGTCGAGCACCACGGCGACCGGCAACTGCGTCTCGTTCGTCGCCGACTCCGTCTTCATCGAACTCGCCGAGAACGTGCTTTCCGGCACGCTCAGCAACGTCAGCGTCACGGACAACTCGTTCCGCGTCAACGGCGTGCTCGTCCGCATGAACCCGGACGCGCGCTGGCCCGCGAACATGACCGACGCCGGCGGCAACACCATCACGCTCGACAAGCTGGTCGGCTTCGAGGGCACGCTCGTCACGGCTGAGGGCTACTTCGACGCGACGCTCAACACCCTCTTCGGCGTCGCCGTCGAGACCGAAGTCATCACCCAGCAGCCCGGCAAGGACGGCGTCGCCATCACCTTCGCCGAGGGCCGCACCGACAACCGCGAGTTGCGTCTCAACGGCCTCAACACCCGCAACGGTCAGGGCGTGATGGCGTCCAGCGTGGACGTGCACGCCGGCGTCATGAACAGCACGGCCACGGGCTGCGCGGGCCCGCGCCTCGGCGCGGCGACCGTCAACCAGACCGACGGCAGCTGGTCGTTCCGCCAGCGCAATATCGCGACCATCCCGACGACGGTCTGCGCCGTCTCCCCGCTCGGCGGCGTCGCGCAGCGCACCGTCGAAATCAGAAACTAACCCTCAAACCCGTCGGCGATCACCTCGCCCCAAACACCAAGGGCGCGCGCCGGAGTCCGGACTCCGGCGCGCGCCCTTGGTGTTTGGGGCGAGGTGATCGCCGACGGGTTTGAGGGT